>CAZZVQ010000006.1:0-84767 GCA_964657565.1 uncultured Acetobacteraceae bacterium | reverse complement strand
CAGCCGCGACCCGGCCCCGCCCGCCGCCAACGCACATCCCTCCGCCACCGACCCCACGCCCACCGCCCGCAGCGCGAGCGCCGACGGCGTCACGCACCGCGCCTGCGCCGCCTGCAACGCGGCATCCTCGACCAGGATCAACTCGACGGCCAACGTCGCCACCGCCTGCGCCAACCCGGCCTCGTCCCGCTTGAACGCCGGCGCCGCCAAGGCTGCGACCGGCCGCCCCGACGCCGCACTCGCCTGCCGGACCAGCGCCACGATCTCGCCGGCCGGGCAGCCCGCCCGCAGGCCCACCCCTGCGATCAACCGCACTTCGTCACTGCCCATTGCACCACCGCCATCGCCGGACGGAAAGCGCGCATCGTGCCGATTTGGTCAAGCCGCTCGACCGCAATCCGGGTCAGCGTGCCACCCAGCCGGGCCTGCGCGTCGAACAACACCGCCTGGGTATCGAGCGCCACCGCATTGGCGACCAGCCGCCCGCCCGGACGCAGCGCCCCCCACACCGCCTCGAGCACGCCCTCCCCCTGCAGCCCGCCGCCCACGAACACCGCATCCGGCGGCGGCAGACCCGCCAGCACCGCCGGCGCCGCCCCGGTCACCACCTCGACCGCCACCGCCCCCAGCGACAGCGCATTGCGCGCCGCCCGCGCCGCCCGGTCCGCGCGTGCCTCGATCGCCAGCGCCCGCGTGCCGCGCCCGCGCAAGCACCACTCGATCGACACCGCGCCGGACCCGGCGCCCACATCCCACAGCATCTGCCCCGGGCACGGCGCCAGCGCCGCCAGCGTCACCGCCCGGACCTCCTGCTTGGTGAGCTGCCCATCATGCTCGAACAACCCATCCGGCAACCCGGCCGCCAGCGGCAGCACCCTCGCCTCCGGCCCGGCGGCGACCTCGACCGCCATCATGTTCAGCGCCCCGACATCCCCCGGAACACCCGACGCCGCCACCACCGACCGCACCCGCTCCCGCTTCCCGCCGAGCGCCTCCAACACATGCAGCCTGGACGGCCCGAAACCACGCGCCACCAACAGCTTGGCCAACGCGGCCGGCGTCGATGCGTCCGCCGAGAGCGCCAGCAACCGAGTCCCCGGATGCAGCAATGGGATCACCGCCGCCAAAGGCCGCCCGCAGAACGAGACCGTCAGCACATCCTGCTGCGCCCACCCCAGCCGCGCCGCCGCCAACGCGAAGGCGGAGGGCGCCGGAATGCAGGCGATCTCCCGCGCCGGCACCAACGCCGCCAGCGCACTGCCCACCCCGAAGCAGAACGGATCGCCCGACGCCAGCACCACCACATCCCGCCCGGCCCGCGCCAGGATCGCCGCGTAGCCACCCTGCATCGGGCTTGGCCATGCCATCGTCTCGCCCCGGATCAACGCCGCCGCCAGCCGCAAATGCCTGATCCCACCGACCACCAGCGAGGCCCCCGCGATCACCGCCCGCGCCGCCGGCACGAGCCCGTCGACCCCGTCGTCGCCGATGCCGATCAGCGTCAGCCACGGCCGCGCTTGGCTTTGCAGCACGGCGCTCATACGAGGACCCGATGAACATCCTGATCCTCGGCGGCACCACCGAGGCCTCCGCCCTCGCGCGGATGCTGGCGCAGCTTCCGTGGCACTCGACCCTGTCGCTCGCCGGCCGCACCCGCGAGCCCGTCCCGCAGCCGATCCCCTGCCGGATCGGCGGCTTCGGCGGCGCGGCCGGGCTGGCCGCCCATCTGCGCGAGCACCACATCGACGCGCTGGTCGACGCCACCCACCCCTTCGCCGCCCAGATGACCCGCAACGCCGCCGACGCCGCCGCGCAGACCGGCACGCCGCTGCTCGCGATCTATCGCCCAGGCTGGACGCCCCGGCCCGGCGCCGCGTGGCACGAGGTCGCGACCATGCAGGACGCCGCCGACGCGCTCGGCACCGAACCCCGGCGCGTGCTGCTCACCGTCGGCCAGAAAGACCTCGCCCCGTTCACCGCGGCACCGCAGCACGAATACGTGATCCGCTCGATCGATCCCCCGGCCGCGCCGCCCCCCGGCGCGCTGGTGCTCACCGCGCGCGGTCCCTTCGTCGAGGCGGACGAGCGGGCACTGCTGCATCGCCATGGTATCGAAATCCTGGTCACCAAGAACGCGGGCGGCACCGCCACGGCCGCCAAGCTCGCCGCCGCGGCGGATCTCGGCGTGCCCGTCGTCGTCGTCGCGCGCCCCGCCCTGCCGGACGGCCTGGTCACCGTGCCGACCGCAGCGGCCGCCTTGCGCTGGCTCGAGGCTCACGCCGGCACCCGTCGCAGCGAGTAGACCAGCGGGGCCGCGCCCTCCCGCTCGATAATCCTGGTGGCGGCCGAACCGATCATCACCAGCGTGCGCATGTCGGCGCGGGCCGGGTCGGCGGCGGCGAGCGTGGTGACGGTGACGCGTTCCTCGGGCCGGCTGACGGCGGTGGCGAAAACGACCGGCGTCGCCGGCGCCAGCACCTCGCGCAGCAAGTCGAACGCCGCCCCGAGCTGCCACGGGCGCGCCGCGGAGAGCGGATTGTAGAGCGCGATGACGAACCCGGCGTCGGCCACCGCCCGCAGCCGCCGCAGCACCGTCTCCCACGGCTTGAGATTGTCCGACAGCGAGATCGCGCAGAAATCCGCCCCGAGAGGTGCCCCCAGCCGCGCCGCCGTCGCGACCATCGCGGAGATCCCCGGCACGACCTCGGTCTCGATGTCGCGCCAGGCCGGGTCGCCGCCGTCGATCGCCTCGAACACCGCCGACGCCATCGCAAACACGCCGGCATCGCCCGACGACACCACCGCGACCCGGCGCCCGGACGCCGCCAGACGCAGCGCATGCCGCGCCCGGTCCAACTCCTCGCGATTATCCGACGCATGCTTCACCTGGTCGGGCCGCGCCGCGACCCGGTCGAGATACGGCCCGTAGCCGATGAAATCCGTGGCCCCCGCCAGCGCCGCCTCGGCCTGCGGCGTCCGCATCGCAGCCGAACCCGGCCCGAGGCCGACGATGGCGAGATGCCCCGTCACCGCTCCCGCTGCCGCCCCGGCACCAGCACCAACGAGAAATACGGCGCCGGGCTCTCGTCCCGCTCGGACAGCATCACGATCCGCTCGTTCGCCATCGTGCCCCGTTCGATGTAGATCGCCCGATCCGCCAACCCGGCCCGGTCCAGCGCCGCCCGGATCTTCGGCAGGTTGCGGCCGATCTTCATGATCACCGACGCGTCCGAGCGCTGCAGCCGTGCCGTCAACCCGTCCTCATCGAGCGTGCCGGGCAACACGGTCAGCACGTCGTCGCCATGCGCGATCGGCGTGCCCGCCCGAGTCCAACAGCCGCTCATGGCACTCACGCCCGGGACGACCTCGCTGGGAAAGGCCGGGCTGAGACGGTCGTAGAGATACATCGAGGAGCCGTAGAAGAACGGATCGCCCTCGCAGAGCAGCACGGCATCGCGCCCGGCCTCGAGGCGCGCACCGAGCCGGGCGGCGCACTCGTCGTAGAAGCCGACGATCTCGGCGCGGTAGCGGGGATCGTCGAGCGCGATCTCGGTGGTGAACGGGTATTCGAACCGGATCTCCTCGGCGTCGGCGCCGATATGGGCGGCGGCGATGGTCCGCGCATGCCCGGTGCGGCCGCGCTTGGCGAAGTAGGCGACCACGGGCGCGGCGGCGATGATGCGCGCGGCCTTGACCGTCATCAGCTCGGGGTCGCCGGGGCCGAGGCCGACCACGTGGAAAATGCCGCTCATTCGACGTCGCTCGCCAGCGCGTTGACGGCAGCCACGGCCATCGCGCTGCCGCCCTTGCGCCCCTCGACGACCAGGAACGGCACGCGCCCATCCGCCGCCAGCGCGGCCTTCGACTCCGCCGCGCCCACGAACCCGACCGGCACGCCGATGATCGCGGCCGGATGCGGCGCCCCGGCGTCGAGCAATTCGAGCAAATGGAACAAAGCCGTCGGCGCGTTGCCGATCACCACCACCGCGCCGCCCATCCGCTCGGCCCACAGATCGAGCGCGGCGGCCGAGCGCGTGTTGCCGATCCGCCGCGCCAACTCCGGGACCCCCGGCGCATCGAGCGCGCAGACGATCTCGTTGCCGGCCGGCAGCCGCGCCTTGGTGATGCCATGCGCGACCATCTTGGCGTCGCACAGGATCGGCGCCCCCGCCAGCAGCGCCGCCCGCCCGGCGCTGGCAAACGCCGGATGGAAGCTTATGTCCGCCGCGACCTCGACCATGCCGCAGGCATGGATCACCCGCACCGCGATCCGCGACTCCTCGGGCGAGAAGCGCGCCAGGTCGGCCTCGGCGCGGATGGTCGCGAAGGACTGCGCGTAGATGGCCGCGCCGTCGCGGATGTAGTCGTATGTCATTGAAGTTGCATCACCTCGGCCGGCGTCAGCCCGCGCTGTGCCGGAATGTCGCCAGCCCGGCCCAGCCGCACCACATCGAACCGCCCCTCCCGCCCCACCAGCGTCAGCGCCGCCGCCCCCGGATGCGCGCACCCCTTGCTGCAGCCGGAGACGTGGACGTCGACGCCCGGCCGCAGCCGCGCCGCGAGATCGCGCGTGCGGACGGTGGCGGACGCGCAGCCGGGCTGCCCTGGGCACGCCGAAACCCGCAGCAGCGGATCATCCGGCGAGACGATTAGGCCTAGCGCCGCCAGGGCGGCCGGGTCGGGCGCGCCCGGCAGCACGATCGCGCGCCACGGCGTCAGCCGCAGCTCGCCGCCCGCTAGGTCAGCAAGCGCCGCGAAAATCCCCGCGTCCATGGCCCCAAACGGCAGGCCGACGCCGAACATCCCCTGCACTGGACCGATAGCCACGCGGGCCGCCGGCGTCACGAATGGCACCGGCGTGAGCCCGGCCAACGCGAACACATCCGGCGCCACGCTGCGCATCCGCCGTGCGCTCCCCGCCAGCGCCAGGAAGGCGTGCGCCACCCGCAGCACCGCCGGGACCGCCTCGTGTAGCGCGACCACGGCCGCCTGCCCGGCCCCGTCCGGCACCACCATGCACCGGTCCCCGCCGAGCACGAGGCTGATATCCGCCCCGCCCACATCGACAGCAAAGCCAAACTTGGCCGGCAGCGACGCGAGCGCGTGGTCCGCCACGATGGCAGCCTCGAGAGCCTGCGCAACGTCGAGAGCACCGGTATCGGCGAACGGATCGACCAGAATGGAGCGGCGCCGCTCGACGGCCGGGTCGGCGTGGGCAAGGCCGAGCCCGACCGCGATCTCGGCGAACCGCGCCGCACTCTCCGGCGTCAGCCCGCGAAACTGCAGCGCCGCTCGCCCGGTCAACTCGATCGCCCCGTTCCCACACGCGAGCGCGGCGGATGCGAGCGCCCGAGCCGCGGCCGCGGTGAGTCGGCCGAGCGGCGGCTTGACGCGCACCAGCAGCCCGTCCCCGCTCGCCATCGGCTCATGCAAGCTCGGACACCAGCCCCGGATCATGCCCACGCCTTCGTCACCCCCGGGCTTGACCCGGGGGCCCAGGACGGCACGCCCGCGCTCTCGGCACCATGGACCCCCGGGTCAGGCCCGGGGGTGACGGTGAAGTCGTTGCGCTTCGGATGCCAAATCCCCCGCGCCCGCGCCTCGTCGAACCGCGCCCGCATCCCGTCCCGCGCCTCCGGGTTGGCCGCGCGCAAGAAGCCATCCACCTCCGCATCGCCCAGCGTCGCGCCCCACAGCAGCTCGAACTGCGCATCGAACCGGTGCGGCACCGTCGCCGCATACGCGAACAGCCCGTCGAGCGAGCGCGCGATCTCCGCCGCGCCGCGATAGCCGTGACGCCGCATCCCCGCCAGCCAAACCGGATTGGCGGCCCGCGCCCGCACGATGCGGACCACCTCTTCGGACGCCGTCCGCACCCGCGGCGCATCCGGCGCCCCGGTATCGGCATGATACAGCGCCGGCGCCGCCCCGAGCCGGTCCGCCAGCGCGGCGAAGCCGCCGGTATGCGCGGCGAACTCGCTGCCTTCCAGCACATCCGTCTCGCGATGGTCCTGAACCTGCACATAAGCATCCGCCGCCCGCGCGAGCGCCGCGAAGTCGCCGCTCTCGGCGTTCCGCCCATACCCGGTGGACGACGCCTCCAGATACGCCGCACCCAGCGCCCCCCGATCGGCCCAGCGCCCCGCATCCAGCGCCGCGCCCACCCCCGCGCCATAGCAACCCGGCGCCGGCCCGAACACGCGCGTCGCCGTCGCCCCCGCCAGCGGGTTCCAGTCCGTCGCCTCGTCCCGCGCCGCCACCGCCCGCACCGCGGCATCGAACAGCTCGATCTGCATCCCGAACGCATCCCGGAACAGGCCCGAGATCCGCAGCGTGACGTCGATCCGCGGCCGGTCCAGCAGCGCCAGCGGCACCACCTCGAACCCGGTGACCCGCCCCGACGCCTCGTCCCGCAACGGCGCGACCCCGAGCAGGATCATCGCCAGCGCCAAATCCTCGCCCCCGGTCCGCATCGTCGTGCTGCCCCACAGGTTCAGCACCAGCGACCGCGGGTACTCGCCATGGTCCTGCAGATGCCGCCGCAGCAATTCGGCCGCCGCCCCCGCGGCCAGCGTCATCGCGGCCGGTGTCGGCACCGCGCGCGGGTCGATCGCATACAGGTTGCGCCCGGTCGGCAGCACGTCGGCCCGCCCGCGCGATGGCGCCCCCGCCGGACCCGGCGCCACGAACCGGCCGGCGAGCGCCGCCTCAAGCCCCTCCCACTCGCCAGGCGCGTCGCCGAACACGTGCAGCCCGTCGCGGATCTGCGCGTCCTTGACGTCGCACAAGTAAGAACCCAGCCGCGCCAGCCGGTCATCTTCCGGCAGGTCCGCCGAGGCGCCGCTTTCGGCCAGCAGCCCGGTCGTCTCCGCCAGATCCAGGATGCTGCGCCGGAGCAGCGCGGTTCGCCGCCGATCCATGCCGTCGGCCCCAGCATACTCCTCCAGCAGGGTCTCGAGCGCCGCGTTCCCGCCGGCCGCGCGCAATGGCGGAGTCATGTGCCCGATCGTCACCGCCCCGAGCCGCCGCTTCGCCGCCGCCGCCTCGCCCGGGTTGTTGACGATGAACGGATAGATCACCGGCACGCCCCCCGTCAGCAGCGCCGGGAAACAGCCCCGTGACAGCGCCACCGACTTCCCCGGCAGCCATTCGAGCGTGCCATGCGCCCCCACATGCAGCATCGCGTCGATGCCCACGGTGTGGCGCAGCCACAGATAGAACGCGATGAACCCATGCCGCGGCGGACAGTCCGGACTGTGATAGCCCGCCTTGCGATCACCCGGCGCGCCACGATCCGGCTGCACGGCCAGCACCGCGGCGCCGGCGCGCATGAACCGCTGCGTAAAGGCCCCGTCGACGACCGCCGGGTCATGCTCGGCGTCGCCCCAGGCGGCGAGCACGGCCGCCCGCGCCGAAACCGGTAGCGCATCGAACCACTGGTGATAGGTCGCGAGATCGACCGTCGGCTGCGCCGTCGCGTGGCAGAGCCCGTCCACCAGCGCCGCCGCCGAGACCGTCGAGCCCATCCGCCCCAAGATCGCTTCCAGGCTAGCGAAGGTGTCGAGCCCCACCGCATGACCGACCCGGCCGCCACCCGGATAATCCGACAGCACGCACCCTAAGACAGGAGCCTTGCCCGTCGCTCGTATCTGGGCCAGCCGCGCCCAACCCAGCGCCCGATCCGCCGCCATAGCGATCCCGCAGCCGCACGGCGCATGCACCGTCCTCGCGAACTCCAGCCCGGGCACCGGCGCCATCTCCCGCTTGAACGAGATCGCCCCGGTCAGCAGCCGCCCGTCCAACTCCGGCAACGCGACATGCATCGCCAAATCCGTCCCCGCCAACCCCCGCGACGACGCCGCCCAACGCTCCCGCGACGACCCGGCCAGCACGACCTGCAACACGACCGCGCCGCCCGCCTCCAGCGGCGCCGAGAACGCCGTCGCGTTCAGCACCACATCCGGCCGCCACCCCCGCATCTGCGCCGCGACGAACTGCGCCCCGCTAGGTTCCTTGAGGCTCGCCACATAGAACGCGCGAACGCCCAACCCCCGCGCCGCCAACGCCGAAGCGAGCGCCTCGATCGGCGCGATGTCGCCAGACTGCAAATGCGACCGGTAAAACACGATCGCCGCCCTGCCATTCTCCATCTCCCCCCGGGAGAGGGCCGGGGTGAGGGGTACCGGTGCTGCAAAACCGAACTCGCAGCTTACGGCCCCGCCCTCTCCCGGAGGGAGAGGGCCATGAAAGCAAAGTAAACTCACCTGCCATTGGTAGATCGAGCGCCGGCAGCCCTGGATCCTCAGCGAAGCCACCAAGATGCGCCGCCAGCAGCAACGCCCGGCGCAAGTTCTCCGCCCCGCCCTGCCCCAAGCACTCGCCCAGCACCGCCCGCTGTTCTGGCGCCACTGTCGACAGCGCCTCGAGCGCCGCATCGTCCCGCCCATCCCCCGGCAACAGCGCCAGCGCGATCCCCCGGGCACGGCACAGCGCCGCCATCTCCTCGACGCCATACCGCCAATATCCGAGCCCCCCGAGCAGCCGAACGACGACGCACCGCGCCGACGCGACCACCTGCTCGAGATACAAATCGACCGACATCGGATGCAGCAGCCGCCGCAGATTGGCCAGCCGCAAACTCGGCCGCCCCGGCCCCATCGCCTCCCACGCCGACGCAGCCGCCCCAAGATCGCTGTCCGAAAAGGAGAGCAGCACCAGGTCGGCCGGGCTCTGCCCGAGATCGTCCGCCGCGACCTCGGAGTCGAGGGAGTGCGTCTCGCGGACGAGAAGGTGCACGCTACCCCGTCGCAGCGGCGCCGATCGCCGCCTCGATGCCCGCCCGGTCCAGCCCGGTCTGCCCGATCACGACGACGCCGCCCGCGCGCACCTCGCCGGGTCGCCAGGCGCGGTCGAACTCCTGCCGGAACCGACCGCCCACGCCCTGCACCAGCAGCCGCATCGGCTTCCCGCGCACGGCGGCAAACCCCTTCATGCGCAGCACATCATACTGCTCCGCGACCCGGCGCAGCCCGGCCACCCACGCCTCCGGCGCCGCAATCTCACCCACCGGGACGACGAAGCTCTCGAAATCGTCGTGCTCGTGCTCGCCGTCCAGCGCGTCGTGATGCGAGGGCCGGGCCGCGAGGTCCGCCTCCGCCGCCGCGCCCAGGCCAAGCAGGATCGCCGGATCGAGCCGACCCTCGGTCGTATGGACCACCCTGACCGCCCGCGGCACGGCGGCGACGATCTCCGCCTCCAACCGCGCCAAATCACCACCCCCGAGCAGGTCGGCCTTGTTCAGCACCATCAGGTCCGCCGCTCCCAGCTGATCCTCGAACACTTCGGCCAGCGGATTGTCATGGTCGAGCGACGGATCGGCCGCCCGCTGCCGCGCCACCTCCTCCGGGTCGTCCGCAAAGCGTCCCGCCGCCACCGCCGGCCCGTCGACCAGCGCGATCACGCCGTCGACCGTCACGCGCGAGCTGATGCCGGGCCAGTTGAACGCCTTGAGCAGCGGCTTGGGCAGCGCCAGCCCGCTCGTCTCGATGACGATGTGCTCTGGCGGGTTCGGCCGGTCGAGCAGCGCCTGCATCGTCGGCAGGAAATCCTCCGCCACCGTGCAGCACAGGCAGCCATTCGACAGCTCGACGATGTCGTCGTCCGCGCAGCCCTCGATCCCGCAGGCCCGCAGCACCTCGCCATCGATCCCGAGCGCGCCGAACTCGTTGACGATCACCGCGATCCGCCGCCCGCCGGCATTCATCAACAGGTGCCGCACCAGCGTCGTCTTCCCGGCCCCGAGGAACCCGGTGACGATCGTCGCCGGGATCTTGGCGCTCATGCCGACACCGTCGCCGGAAACGGCGCCGGAACGAGCGACGGCACCCGCCCGAGCACGATCCCCGCCAGCGACGCCGGCCGCTTCGACGGCATCACCGCGCCGGTCTTGGCCTGCGCATAGGCACCCGCAAAGGTCAGCAGGTCGGGCGCCAACGCATCCGACAATCCGCCCAAGAGATAGGTCCACTTGCCAGGCGCCGAAATCGCCGCCGCGCACCCGGTGTTACAGCTCGCCAGGCAGCTCACCGGCAGCACCCGCACCGGCCCGGCCTCGCCAGCCAACGCCGCGACCGACTCGTAAAAATATTTACCGGCAGGCGTCTCACCCTCCGGCAGCGGGCGACCGGCCCGGCAGGTGACACAAACATGGAGACAAGGAACGCATTCCGACACAGCTCACCCCTTTCTCCGGGGCACCCCGCCCGGCGTGATGGTTGAGGATGGCAGGTCTCCTGGCTCACGGGTCAAAGCGTCTTCACCAACCTTCCCAGCGCGTTACGGCGCCAGTGGCGTTAGGGTGAAGGGCTCGCCGCTTACAGTTGCGGGGGCAGCCGCGGCGTTAAACCGCGTTCCCTTTTCATCTTCCGACTGGAAGAACCATCCACCTTGCCATATACGCGCCGCCGCACACCCCGTCAAAGGCGAGTTCACTGCCCGATCTCACGCTCGTTCTCGGCGGCGCCCGCTCCGGCAAGAGCCGCCATGCCGAATCGCTGTTCGGCCCGGGACCCCGCACCTACATCGCCACCGCGCAGGCCTTCGACGACGAGATGCGCGCCCGCATCGCCGTCCACCGCGCCGACCGGGCGAACGATGGCTGGGTCACGATCGAGGAGCCGCTCGACTTGGCCGGGGCGCTCCGCCGGGCGGAGATGCCGGTCCTGGTCGACTGCCTCACCCTTTGGGTCAGCAACCTGCTCTTGGCTGATCGGCCGATCCCAGACCTCGAGGCCGCGCTGGCTGCACGCGCCCACAGAACCGTGCTGGTCTCCAACGAGGTCGGCCTGGGCATCGTGCCGGACAACGCGCTGGCCCGGCAATTCCGCGACGAAGCCGGCCGCCTGCACCAGCGCTTGGCGGCGGTCGCCGACACCGTCACCCTAGTCGTCGCCGGGCTGCCGATGAGGGTCAAGTGAGTGACGACGACGCCCGCCACCGGGCCAAGATGGAGAAGCGCAAGGCGGTCCAGGACGCCGAAGTCGCCAGCAAGACGGTGACCGAGAAGGGGCTGCTGATCGTCAACACCGGGTCCGGCAAGGGTAAGAGCACCGCCGCGTTCGGGCTGGCGCTGCGCATGCTGGGCCAAGGCCGGCCGGTGGCGGTGGTGCAGTTCATCAAGGGCGCCTGGGTCACCGGCGAGCGCACCGTGCTGGAGCGGATCGGCGGCGAGATGCTGCGCTGGCACACGATGGGCGAAGGCTTCACCTGGGAGACGCAGGACCGCGCGCGCGACGTCGCCGCCTGCCGCCGCGCCTGGGAGCGGTCGATCGAGCTGATGGCCGAACCAGGGCTGGCGCTGCTCGTGCTGGACGAGCTGAACATCGCGCTGCGCTACGACTACATCGCGCTTGACGAGGTGCTGGCCGGGCTGGCCGCACGTCCGCCGAGCTTGCACGTGGTCGTCACCGGCCGCAACGCGAAGCCCGCGCTGATCGATGCGGCGGATCTCGTGACCGAGATGACGTTGATCAAGCACCACTTCTCGGCGGGCGTGAAGGCCCAGGCGGGCATCGAGTTCTGATGGCCCGCGCCATCATGCTGCAGGGTACCGGCTCGTCGGTGGGTAAATCGATCCTCGTTGCCGGCCTCGCCCGCGCCTGCTTGCGCCGCGGCCTGCGCGTGGCGCCGTTCAAGCCGCAGAACATGTCCAACAATGCCGCAGTGGTGGCCGGCGGTGGCGGCGAGATCGGCCGGGCGCAGGCGCTGCAGGCGCGCGCGGCCGGGCTCGAGCCGTCGGTTGACATGAATCCGGTGCTGCTCAAGCCGCAATCCGAGGTGGGATCGCAGGTGGTGGTCCAGGGCCGCGTGGTCGCGACGGCCCGCGCCCGCGACTATCAGGCCATGAAGCCGGGCCTGCTGCCGCGCGTGCTGGAAAGTTTTTCCCGCCTGAGCCAGACCGCCGACCTCATCCTCGTCGAAGGCGCCGGCAGCGCCTCGGAGATCAACCTGCGCCACGGCGACATCGCCAACATGGGGTTCGCCCAGGCGACCGATACGCCCGTCGTCATCATCGGCGACATCGACCGCGGCGGCGTCATCGCCAGCCTCGTCGGCACCCATGCCGTGCTCGACCCGGCCGATCGCGCCCTCGTGTGCGGCTTCGTCGTTAACCGGATGCGCGGCGACCTCTCCCTGTTCGAGGACGGCATGCGGTTGATCGGCGAGCGCACCGGCTGGGCGTCGCTCGGCCTGGTGCCGCATTGCGAGCACGTGCGGCGATTGCCGGCCGAGGATGCTGCCGACCTCGCCGCGTCCTCGACCGGGGGCCGCGTTCGCGTCGCGGTGCCGCTGCTGCCCGGCATCGCCAATTTCGACGATCTGAACCCGCTAGCTGCCGAGCCGGACGTCGATCTCGTGCTCGTCGCGCGGGGGCAAACGCTGCCGGTGGATGCGGCGCTGGTCGTGCTCGCCGGGTCGAAGACGACGATCGCCGATTTGCACATGCTCCGGGGCGAGGGGTGGGACATCGACATCAAGGCGCATGTGCGGCGCGGCGGCAGGGTGCTCGGGCTATGCGGCGGCTATCAGATGTTGGGGCACCGGTTGGCCGATCCGGACGGGGTCGAGGGCCCGCCGGGCTCGGTCGACGGGCTTGGCCTGCTCGACGTCGAGACGGTGCTGGGCGGCGACAAGCGGCTGGAAAAAAGTTCCGGGACGCTGGCACGGTCCGCCGCCAGCTTCGATGGCTACGAGATCCACCTGGGCCGCACGACCGGGCCGGGCGCCGCTACTCCCTTCCTCCGTTTCGCCGATGGCCGACCCGATGGCGCCGTCTCACCCTCCGGCCGGATCGCCGGCACCTACGTGCATGGCCTTTTCAGCGCCGACTCGGCCCGCGCCGCCCTGCTGCGAGAGATCGGCGCCGTGCCATCATCCCTGTCCCACGCGGCCGAAATCGAGGCCGCACTCGACGGCCTGGCCGCCCATCTCGAACGCTACATGGACATCGATCGCCTGCTCAGCCTGGCCAGGTGAGCGCCGCCAGCAGCACGAGCGCCCCTAGCTGCAGTGCACAGGCGCTCCGATACAACCGCAACGCCGCGCGCAGATCCGTCACGTCAGGCGCGGCCCGCCCGTCCCCCATCCACCCATCGTCGACCAGCACGCCGCCATACACCCGCGGCCCCGCCAGCCGCAGCCCGAGCGCCCCGGCCATCGCCGCTTCCGGCCAGCCCGCGTTGGGCGACCGATGCCGCCCGGCATCGCGCCACACCGCCCGCATCGCGTCGCCGGGCCGTGCTCGATGCAGCGCAGCCGCCCCGATGAGCCACAACGCCGCCAACCGCGATGCCGGCAGGTTGACGACATCGTCCAACCGGGCCGCCGCCCAGCCAAACGCCTGGTACCGCGGTGTCCGATGCCCGATCATGCTGTCCGCAGTGTTGACCGCCTTGTAGCCCGCCATGCCAGCCAGCCCGGCCGCCACGCCCCACACCGCCGGAGCCACGACGCCGTCGGAAAAGTTTTCCGCCAGGCTCTCGATCGCCGCCCGCACGACGCCCGCTTCGTCCAACATGGCGGGATCGCGCCCCACGATGTGCGACACAGCCCGGCGCCCGCCCACCAAGCCATCC
The DNA here is from genome assembly GCA_964657565.1 of uncultured Acetobacteraceae bacterium. Lineage (GTDB taxonomy): Bacteria > Pseudomonadota > Alphaproteobacteria > Acetobacterales > Acetobacteraceae > JAVVHH01. Next base: position 71,133 of record CAZZVQ010000006.1, on the reverse strand, counting down.
CGCTCGAGCCCGGCCGCAACAGCGTCAACATGGTGAAACAGGCTGCGCTGAGCCGGCAGAGAGCTCGCCACGATCGCCACCACGAACAGCCAAGCCGCCCCAGGAAACGCCGCTTGAAGCACGAGTGCCGGCCCGCAAACCGCGGCGAGCAGCGTCGCAACGGTCCCCACGCCTGCCACGCGCCGCCACCACGGCGCACCCCGGTTGAGCCCCCGTTCCAGCACGCTCAGCAACGCGCCGAACCACACCACCGGGTGACGGATCGCGCGGAATGCAGCGTCGGGGTAGCCACACACCGCCTCGATCGCGTAGGCGCCAACGGTGAGCACGAGGTTGGACCAAAGATGCAGGGGAGACGCCGAGATTGTGCTGGGGCACGCACCCTAGCCCATGGCGGACGGCTCGGGGAGGCACGATGGCTGTTCCCGGGTGCGCCGGAACCATTCCTCGACCTGTCCACCGGCATCAACCCCATCGCCTATCCGGTGCCGCGTCTTGGCGATGAAATCTGGCAGCGACTGCCCGAACCCGAGACCCTGGACCAGTTGCAGCGCACGGCCGCCATCGCCTACGGCGTCGACGACCCGGGCATGGTGGTCGCCGCGCCGGGCACGCAGATCCTCATCAGCCTGCTCCCGTATCTGCTCCGGCATGAAACCGCCACCATCCTTGGCCCCACATACGGCGAGCATCTCGCGGCCTGGCACAACGCAGGCGCCGACTCCCGCGAGGTCGGGGAGTTGGATCGCCTCGGCCACCACGGCGCCGTCGTGGTCTGCAATCCCAACAACCCGGACGGCCGCCGGCTCCCGCCGGAAGCCTTGCTCGGCCTCGCCGACAAGCTCGCGACCCAGGCCGGCACGCTCATCATCGACGAAGCCTTTGCCGACTTCGACCCGGCCCTCTCGCTCGCCCCCGCCCTGCCGCATCCGGCACTGATCATCCTGCGCTCGTTCGGCAAAGCCTATGGTCTCGCAGGAATCCGGCTTGGCTTCGCGCTCACGGCGCCGCATCGGGCCAACCAATTGCGTGACGCGCTCGGCCCCTGGGCGATCTCAGGCCCCGCCGCATCCCTCGGCATCACGGCCCTTGCGGATGCCGACTGGCGAGACCAAGCCGCTGCACGGCTCGCGCGACAGGCAACCCGGCTCGACACGCTGCTGCTCGCAGCCGGATTGCGCGTGCTCGGCGGCACGTCACTATTCCGGCTGGCGGAATGTGACGCCGCGACCAGCCTGTTCGACCGGCTGGGTCACGCCGGTATTCTCGTGCGCCGCTTCGAGGCCCACCCATCATGGCTGCGGTTCGGATTGCCCGCCGATCAGCCTGCATGGGATCGCCTGGAGAAAGCGTTGCGGAGATAGAGGCTGGCGACGAACGCCGCCCATTTTGCCCCGAATTGATCCCGCAACGCCGCCCGCCCATGCCCGATAGCGGCCGCGAGCTCCCCCGCTGCCGCCTCCCGCACGCTCATCGTTTTCAGCGCATAGGCCCGATCCCGCCGGCAGCGGGTCCGCACCACCGCGTTCCGGGTCGTGCCGATCGCCTTGTTCAGCACGGCCAACCGGCACGCCTCCTTCTGCTCCGTGGCGATCGACGACGCACTCGCGCGCGATGCTGGAACATAGTGCCTCGCAACGAGGCGTGGCGTGTAACCGATTGCGCCAGCCGCATCGAGCGCGCGCAGGTAGAAGTCGCGGTCCTCCTCGTAACGGATTTTATCATCGAAGCCGCCAAGCCGGTCCCACGCCAAGCTTCGCCGCACGATCGTCGTGTTGAGATGCGCGAAGCCGTCGCTCATCAGGACCTGATCCGGCGACAACAAGAAAACGCCGTCATCGGCGACCGCACCACTCGCCGGTAGCTTGTCGGCCAGATCCTCCGCCCACACCGGTCCCGAGACGACGCTGCCGTCACCCCGCCGCGCCTCCTGATCGGCAAAGTGCAGATCGAGGCCGAACCGCTCGATCGTCGTTGCCGCGCGGGCGAGATAGTCGGGGTCGATCCATTCGTCGTCGTCGTCGAGGAACGCGAGGTAGGGCCGCGTCGCCCGCGCCATACCACGATTACGCGCCTCCCCGGGTCCGCTTCCGCCCGCGCCTGGACCGGTGGCGATGATGACACCCGCCGGCACGAGGTCGCCCAGCAACGCCGCATTGTGCGCCCGGATCGGCTCCGTCGAACTATCGTCGACCAAGAGCAGCTCGACATCGCGCAAACGCTGCGCCGCGACGGATCGCAGGGAGCGGGCCAACAATTCCGGGCGGTCCCGGGTAGCGATGACGACCGAGAACACGGAACGCGTCGACCCTTTCACGCCCCGTCCGCCGGGGCCGCGATCACACATACCGTCAAAACTTTAATGAACCATCAACGGCTCGGCAGCATCGCCGGCGCGATCTCAACCAAGCCTTAACCAAGGGCGGCGATACTGGGCCATGAATTCGGGAGGGATCCAGCCATGTCTCGCAATGAAATGTTCGTTCTCCTCGCCTGCGCCATCATGGTCAGCGTCATCTCCGGCGGCCCCTCGCCGCTCGCGCGGTCCTCGTCGGTCACGCTCGCGAGCCTGATCGCCCCCGTCTCGACGGAGAAAGCGTCCGGCGACCCGGCGCTCTTCCAACAATTAACGCCCTAGTGAGGCTCTGATCAGCGGTATGAAGCTGTCGGGTTTGGATCGACGATCACTGCTCGTGGTCGTGCTGGGGCTTGTCGCGCCGCTATGGGTCGGGTGGCTGCTCTGGTTTGCCCCTATCGACGGGCTGACCGCTGACCGGACCGCTCTGGCCGCCCGAGACTTCACCGCGCTCTGGGCCGCCGGCCGGGCCGCCGCTGAACACTCGTTGACCGTGCTGTCCGATCCGGCCGCTTTCACCGCCTATCTGCGCATGAAGTTCGGCCCGGGCATCCCGAGCCAGATCTGGCCGTATCCCCCGCCCATATTGCTGATGGCACGCGTGCTGGCGGAATGCTCCTTGAGCGTGGCTTTTGCCGTTTATAGTTGCATGAGCCTGATGGCCCTATGGCTCGCGGTCGCGCTGGGTGGCCTGTCCCCGGTGGGCCGGGTTGCGATCCTGCTCAGCCCCGCGGTCGCCGCCAATGCGCTGGCCGGCCAGAACGGCACCCTGATCGCCGCCTTGCTGTGCGGCGGATTGCTCGCCATCGATCGATGGCCGCTCCTGTCTGGCCTCCTCCTCGGTGCGGTCGCCATCAAACCGCAATTCGCGATGCTGTTGCCGATCTGCCTCATCGCAAGCTTCAGATGGCGCACCGCGCTGGCAGGTTGTATATGTTCTATCACACTCGCGTTATCAGCGGCGTGCGCGTTCGGCTACACACCCTGGCTCGATTTCTTTTCGGGCAATCAGAACACCGTCTCAGCCTATATCGGAGCCCCGTGGCAGTCAGATCCGGCGCAGTTGATCTTCAGCAGTGTGTTCATGGCCAGCAGGTCGGTGGGCGCAACACTCAACACCGCCTATTTGGTGCAGACCGTCGTCAGTTGTGGCTGCGCCTACGCGGTCTGGCTCGTCTGGCGCGACCCGGGCTTCGACCCGAAGAGGCGCACGGCGGTGACGCTTCCGCTGATTCTACTCGCGGCTCCCTGGGTGCATACATACGACATGCCGATGCTAGCCGTCGCGATCGCCTTGTTGGTGCCGGGCGCCGGGACGGTCCGGCGCGCATTGCTCGGGATCGCCTGGCTGTGGCCTGGCTTGCCGCCATTGCTACCGTTTCCGCCTGTGCTTGCGGTGCTGAGCGTTTGCAGCGTGGCGTGGATCGCCGGATCGTCCGCTCGACGTGGATGCTACGCGCTGCGGCCGGCATGAGCCTTGCGCTCTCGGCCGGCACCGTTTGTGTTGCCGCTCCAGCCGAACTCTCATGCGACATCGCAGCGGCCAAGGCGGAGAGCGACTGGAATCTGCCGGCCGGTATTTTATCCGCGGTCGGCAGCGTCGAGAGCGGACGCGCTGGCCCGGCGGGCACGGCTCCATGGCCGTGGACGATCAATGCGGCCGGCCACGGGACCTACCACGAGACGAAGGAAGACGCCGTCGCCACTGTCCTCACCATCATGGCTCGAGGGTTTCCCTATATCGACGTGGGATGCTTCCAGGTCGACCTGGCCTACCACGCTGGCGTGTTCCGCTCCCTCGATGAGGCGTTCGATCCTGACCACAATGCCCAGGCGGCCGCCCGCATCCTCCTGACGCACCGGGTCAACTCCGCGGATTGGGGCACCGCCGTCGCCCGGTATCATTCCGCCACGCCCGAACTGGGCAGTGCCTATCTCGAGCGCGTCAGGCGAGCGCTGCCGAACGCCAAGCTCCGAGCCATGACGGCGCAGGACGACCCGGCCGCCTCGCTGCCCCTGGCACAAGCCGTCGCTCCGGCGACCACAAAGCTCCCGACCGTCATCTATGCCCGCCCCATCGCCGACACCCGGGTCGGTCCGCAAATCATTCACATCGCCGGCGCAAAACCAGCGAACGGTGCCACGGCGCTTCCGCAACTCCTGGCAACCCGGCGGTGATGTGTTGCAACCTGAACACACTTGCCTTGCACGATTACACGCGCCACTACTCCTGGTAGCAGAATCATGTGAGAATCCATCAGTCCTCGGAAGTGACGCGAAAAGATGCGGTTCAGAACAGCTCTCCGCCTCTTGATCCTAGGCGGCGTCGTGATGGCGGCGCAGCCAACCCGTGCGCAGGACCTGCCACCCGCCAGCGCCCCACGTCCTGCCGTTCAACCGACCCCGGCCATTCCGGTGATCGTCGACGTCGGCTCCGGCCGCCTGATCCAACTTCCCAGCCCGGCGGCGACGATCCTGGCCGCGGATCCGCGCATCGCGCGCGTCCAGCCGGCGTCGCCCACATCGATCTTCATCATGGGCGTCACACAGGGCCGCACCACCGTCATCGCTGCGGCTGACAGCGGAACGCCGATCGCCGAATACGATGTCACCATCCGCCCTGGCAGCGGCGCTGTCGCGACGGATCCGAATGCGCCCCGCCCGGCGCCCAGCGCGTCCGCGGTGGAAGGTGCGGTCCGCCGCACGCTCCCCGGCATGGGGTCGGTGCGGGTGACGGCATCGGGGCGCAATTCCTATTTGATGAGCGGCACCGTCGCCAACGCCAGCGAATCGCAACGCGCCGAGGCGGTGGCCCGCGCAACCGCCGGCGACAACCGTGAGGTCGTCAACAGTCTTGGGCTCATGAGCTCCACGCAGGTCAACGTGCGGGTTCGGGTCGCCGAGATTTCGCGTCAGATCACCCGCGAGCTCGGTTTCAACTGGCAGGCACTCGGGCGGGCCGGCAGCTTCGTGCTAGGCCTGCGCACGGGCAGCAGCGCCACGACAGTGACCAACGCGATTACCGGTGGCGCGATCAGCTCGGGGTACGGGGCGGGCGTGAGCACCGGCCGGCTCGATATCAACTCCGTCATCGACGCGCTCGCGGCCGACCAGCTGATCACCATCCTCGCCGAGCCAAACCTGACGGCACAATCCGGCGAGACCGCAAGCTTTCTCGCCGGTGGTGAGTTCCCCGTCCCCACCGGAACCAGCGGCAGCAGCAACACCATTACCGTCGAATTCAAGCAGTTCGGCGTCAGCCTGTCGTTCGTTCCAACGGTGCTCGGTCCGGATCGGCTCAATCTGCGCATCCGGCCGGAAGTCAGCCAGCTCTCGACCACCGGCTCGGTGACGCTGCCCTTGGCGACCGGGTCGGTGACCATCCCGGCGCTGCAGGTCCGGCGCGCCGAGACGACCGTAGAACTCGGGACGGGCCAGAGCTTTGCCATCGCCGGCTTGCTCCAGCGAAATACGACGCAATCCGGCTCGAGCATTCTGGGGCTGGGCGACTTGCCGGTCATCGGGCCGCTGTTCCGGTCCGACAGTTTTCAGCGGAACGAGACCGAACTGGTCATCATCGTGACGCCATACCTGGTTCAACCGATCTCCGATCCCAACCGTCTGGCCTTGCCCACCGACGGATTCCAACCCGCCGTCGACCTCGACCGGATCATCTACCGCCGTCAACTCGCCCGCGGCGCGCCGATGCCGCAACTCCGGAGCCGTCCCGATGCTGGCTTCATTGTCCAATAGAAGCCGCATGAGGGGCCGACTGGGCCTGCTCCTCATCACGACGGCGGTCAGCGCCGCCGGATGCAACGATGCCGATTACAACCGTCCCGGAACCTGGAAGCCGACCGGCATCAACGATCAGAACCTTCGGGCCATGGTCGTCAACCCGCAAGATATGTATAGTGGCACGGCCGCAACCACGTCGCGGGGTGACAACGGGGCGCGGGCTGTCGCCCGGTTGCTGGCGGATCGGCGGCGCGCCTTGCTCGATGCCTCCCTGTCTCACGTCGCACCGAGCTCAGGCGGGGGGGCCGACTCCGGTCCCGCGCCGACTCCGGGTGCCTCGCAATGACCTGGCGAGGGATCATCGCCACGGTGGCGACGGCGCTGCCGCTCCTGACGGGAGCGTGTTCCAGCCATCGCGACTCCGAACCGGTCGCCCTGCGCGAGCCCAACACGGCGTCGCGGCTGCACATCGCAGACACGGCTGCCGCCGCGGGGCAGACCGACATTGCGCTCTCGATGTATGCCGCCGCCGCGGATGCGGCTCCGAACGACCCGACGCTGCAGGCACGTCTCGTCAGCATGCTCCTCGTGGCCGGCAAGCCGGATGTGGCGGAGCAAACACTGTCGCGCGCGCTGGCGCGCAAGCCGGGCGATCCGATTTTGCTGCGCTGGCTCGGCAACCTGCGGCTGGAGACCGGGTCGGCCGAAGCGGCGCTGCAGATCTTCGACGGTCTGATCGCGCGCAAATCCAGCGACGTCGCTTCCCTCAACGGCCGCGGCGTGGCGCTCGACCTGATGGGCCAGCACGATGCCGCGCAGCAGAGCTATCGCCTGGCGCAGGCCGTGGCGCCGGGGGATGTGCAAACGGCCAATAATCTCGCCGTCTCCTACTTGCTGACCGACCGGCCGGCACAGGCGCGCGACGTGCTGTTGCCCCTGATGCAGCAAACCGATCTGCCTCCGCGGGTCCTCAACAACCTCGCCATCGCGCAGGCCGCGGCGGGGGCGTCCAACGGCATGGGCCCCGCCTCGACCACCATGAGCGCGGACGATCTGCGCACCATGGCGGCCTCCGTCGGCTCGCGCATGCTGCTGGATACGCCGGGACTCCCGGCGAACTCGGTAAGCAAACCAGCAGGCTGACCCGCTGTTGGCACCGGACTTGCTTTGATCCGGCGGAGCTGAGACGACGCGTCTCGGCCCGTCGGAGCATTTTATGAAGCTGCCCACCCTGTCCTTCACATCCGTCCCCTGGGACAAGCTTCCGGCCACGGAACATGCGGGAGAGAGCGGCACCGCGCTGTGGCGGACGCTGGACAATGGCGACGTGCGGATGCGGGTGGTGGAGTATTCGCCGGGTTATGTCGCGGACCATTGGTGCGACCGCGGCCACGTCATCTATGTGGTCGAGGGCACGCTCGAGACGGAGCTGAAGGACGGGCGGCGGTTCTCGTTCCCCGCCGGCTCCGGCTACACCGTGTCCGATTTCGGCGACGCCGCGCATCGGTCGTCGACGACCACCGGGGCCAAGCTGTTCATTGTCGACTAGCCCGCCCGCCGGGGAAGCCCCCTTGATGCGACTCTTCGTCATCGGCCAATCGCCGCGCCCGGAGGTCGAGGCGGAGATCGCCGCGGCGGCCCCGGGCCTGGCCATCCAGCTCGAAGGACCGCTCGACATGACCCGGGACGAGATCGCGTCGCAGCGCGCGCCGACGCCGATTCCTAGGTCAACGACATCGTGGCAAGCCCCATGACCACGCCAACCCTCCCCGCCGCGCCGGCCGACTGGCCTCTGGCGCAGGCCGGGTTCGATCCGGACAAGCTTGCGGAAGCGGTCGCGTTCGCCCAGGCGCATGAGAGCCCCTGGCGCCGCGACCTGCGGACGCAGCTCGAGGCCGGCAATTTCGAGCCGCCCCCGGACAACGAAATCATCGGCCCCGTCGCGCCGCGCGGCCCGCCGAACGGGCTGCTGCTGCGACACGGCCAACTCGCCGCGCGCTGGGGCGACACGCGCCAAGTCGACATGACGTTCAGCGTGGCCAAGAGCTATCTGTCGATTTTGGCGGGCCTGGCCGTGGCGGACGGGCTCATTGCCGATCTCGACGAGCCGATCGGCCGCACCGTGCGGGATGGCGGGTTCGACACCCCACAGAACGCGCCGATCACCTGGCGCCAGATGCTGCAACTGACCTCGGAGTGGGAGGGCAGCCTGTTCGGCAAGTCCGAGCAGATCGACCGCAACCGCAGCCTGGCCAGCGAGAGCGCCGGCCGCCCGGCCGGCACGAAAGGCGCCGCCCGGCCGCTGCAAGCGCCCGGCACGTTTTGGGAATACAACGACGTCCGGGTGAACCGGCTCAGCCTGGCGCTGCTGCGCCGGTTCGGCCGCGCGCTGCCGGCCGTCTTCGCCGAGCGCGTGATGCAGCCGATCGGAGCGACCAGCGACTGGCGCTGGGAGGGCTACCGCACCTCCTATGTCGATGTCGGCGGGCAGCAAGTCCAGTCCGTCTCCGGCGGCGGTCACTGGGGCGGCGGCGTGTTCATGCATGCCGAGGACCAGGCGCGCATCGGCCAGCTCATGCTTAACCGCGGCGCCTGGGGCGGCCGCCGCATCCTGCCGGACTCCTGGGTCACGCAATCGGTCGCGCCATGTCCGCTGAACCCCCGCTACGGCCTGTTCTGGTGGCTGAACAGCGACGGCAGCTACCAACCAGCCGCGCCCCGCGACAGCGCCTTTGCCAGCGGCGCCGGCGGCAATGTCATCTGGATCGACCCGGCCCACGACCTCGTGGCCGTGCTGCGCTGGATCGACAGCAAGGCGCTGAACGAATGGATCAGGCTGACCCTGTCCGCGCTGAGGGATTGAAAGCAGCGAAGCCCACCGCCATCTCACCATCCACGTGGATGGTGCCGGGATGGTGAATAGTGGCGGGTAGTGGCGTTCGAGTGGCGGATAACGAGAAGATCACCATCAATCTGGGGTTCGTCGACCTCGGGCGGATCGACCTTCTCGTGGAGGACCGTTTCTACGCGAACCGGACCGACTTCATCCGGACCGCGATCCGCAACCAGCTCGACAAGCACGAAGACGCGATGCGGCAATCCGTCGCGCGGCGCACGCTCGACATGGGCGTGCGGCTGTTCACGCGCGCCGAGTTGGAAGCGCTGCGCGACGCCGGCGAGATGCTGCACATCAAGGTGCTCGGCCTCGCCACCATCGCCAGCGACGTCACCCCCGAGCTCGCGCGGGCGACGATCGCCGCGATCAGCGTCCTCGGCGCCCTGCACGCCAGCCCACAGGTTCGCGCCGCCCTCACCGACCGGACGCGCTAGGAGATCACCATGTCATTGGCACAAGAGTTCTGGTCCAAGCACGCCCACGCCCTGCCGAAAATGGGCCTCGACACCGACGGCGAGGGGCCGGCCTGGCTGAACTTCGTGCCCGAGGGCGTGCGCGGACTGTTCAAGTCGCACCTGCCGCCCGGCATGGCGGCGCCGGCCGAGGCTGCGGCGCCGGACGGCGCACGCTTTCTCTCGCTCAGCTTCACCAACGCCGCCGGGACCCGGCCCTATCGGCTCTATGTACCCGCGAGCTACCGCGGCGAGCCGGTCCCGTTGGTGGTCATGCTGCATGGCTGCAGCCAGTCGCCGGAGGATTTCGCGGCGGGAACCGGGATGAACGAGGCCGCTGAGCGGTTCGGTTGCCTGGTCGCCTATCCCGGGCAGACCGCCCAGGCGCACGCCCAGAAGTGCTGGAAGTGGTTCAGCGCCGAAGATCAGCAGCGCGACGCCGGCGAGCCCTCGCTGATCGCCGGGATCACGCGCCAGGTGATGCAGGAATACGCGATCGATCCGCGCCGGGTGTTCGTGGCCGGACTCTCGGCCGGCGGCGCGGCGGCGGCGATCATGGGCGCGACCTATCCGGAGTTGTTTGCCGCGATCGGCGTGCATTCGGGCCTGGCCTGCGGCGCCGCGCGCGATCTGCCGACGGCGCTGGCGGCCATGAAGCGCGGCGCCGGCGCCGTGCAAACCTCGCGCGCCGGGCGCCCGGTACCCGCGATCGTGTTTCACGGCGACCGCGACACGACGGTCAGCCCGCTGAACGGCGACGACGTGATCACCCAGTCGACGCGGGACGCCGGCCTGCGCCGAACCGTGCAGCCCCCCCGCACCGAGGGCGGCCGCGAGTGCACGCGAACCACCTTCACCGATGCGGCGGGCCGGGTCGTGACGGAGCAGTGGCTGATCCACGGTGCCGGCCACGCCTGGTCCGGCGGACGCCCCGCCGGCTCCTACGCCGATCCGTCGGGGCCGGACGCCACCGCGGAGATGTTGCGCTTCTTCGGCGAGCATCCGCGGCCATAACGATGGAGACCTTCCGGCAGCCCGACCGGACCGGCTCGGTGCTCAGCATCTCCAAAGGGGGCTTCCACCGGGTCGCCTATGTCGAATGGGGCGACCCGGCGGCCGAGCGCGTCGCGGTCTGCGTGCACGGCCTATCGCGTCAAGGCCGCGACTTCGACTTGCTGGCGGCGCGGCTGGCGGACATGGGCTGGCGGGTCATCTGCCCCGATCTGGTCGGGCGCGGCCGGAGCGATTGGCTGCGCAATCCGGAGGAATACACCCTGCCGCAATACGCCGTCGACATGACGGTGTTGCTCGCCCGCCTCGGCGTGACCACGGTGAGTTGGATCGGCACGTCGCTCGGCGGGCTGATCGGCATGACCCTGGCCTGCCTACCGCGGTCCCCGATCGCGCGCATGGTCATCAACGACATCGGCCCGTTCCTGCCGTGGCAGGCGCTGCACCGCTTGGCCGACTCGGTCCGCACCGCGCCGAACACGTTCCCGAGCTTCGACGCGGCGATGGCCTTCTACCGCAAGACGCTGGCGCCGTTCGGCATCCTCTCCGACGCCCAGTGGGAGCATCTGGCCCGCCACAACGTCCTGGCGCGCGAGGACGGCTCGTTCGAGAAGCTGGCGGATCCGGAGATCACCGCGGCCTTCAAGCCCGGGTGGTTCTTCAATCTAAGCCTATGGACGCAATGGGACACGATCGCCTGCCCGGTGCTCGTGCTGCGCGGCGCCTACTCCGACCTGCTGCTGCCATCGACCGCCCGCGAGATGTCCACGCGCGGACCCAAGGCGGAGGTGTTCGTCATCCCCGAATGCGGCCACGCGCCGGCGCTGATGAGCGAGGATCAGATCGCGCTGATCACCGGGTGGCTTCAGTGAGGTTGGCGTGGGCCTGCGGCAGCGTCTCGAACACATGCGGCAGGAGCGCGCGCTCGGCGAGGCTGGCCCCGAGTTTCAGCCGCATGAAGGCGCTGGTCGTATAGCGCGAGGCCGTCGTGTAGTAGCGCTGTTGTAGGTAGGTGATCATCGAGAAGAACGCGTCCGACACCGCCGGGTCGAGCGTGAAGCCGTCGTAGTTCACGATGACGGCGATCTTGTGCCCGACCGCGCGGCAGCGTCCCTCGACCTCGCGGCGCACGAGCTCGACGTCGTCGGTGGTGCGGACGTGGAAGCCCTCGTAGTTGATGAACAGGATCTCCCGCTCGGCGTCGAAGCTGATGCGGTCGGACAGGGTGCGGCCGAGCAGCTGCTGCTCGAGCCCGATCGGCTCCGGGCGGAACAGGCGGGCGTCCATCAGGACCGGGTTGCGCACGATGGGGCGGAACTGCATTTGCGCCAGGATGTCGCGGTCGATGTCGATCCCCGGCGCGACCTCGGTCAGTTCGACGCCCTCGGCGGTGCGGCGGAACACGCAGCGCTCGGTGACGTAGAGCACGTCCTGGCCGGTCTCGCCGGCCAGCTCGCCGCTGAAGGTGATCTGCTCGACGCGGTCGATGAATTTCGGCGCACGGCCTTCGCTCACTACCCGCATCCGCCCGTCTTCGAGCGCGATGATCAAACCGCCGGCGGTGAATGACCCGGTGAACACCACCTTCCTCGAGTTCTGGCTGATGTTGATGAAGCCGCCGGCGCCGGCCAGCCGGGTGCCGAACCGGCTGACGTTGACGTTGCCGTGGCGGTCGGTCTGCGCCATGCCGAGCACGGCCAAAGCGAGCCCGCCGCCGTCGTAGAAGTCGAACTGTTGATTTTGTTGGATCACCGCCTCCGGGTTGAGCGCGGCGCCGAAATTGAGCCCGCCCTGCGGCATGCCGCCGATCACGCCCGGCTCGGCGGTCAGCGTGATGTATTTGAGGATCTTCTCCTCGGCCGCGACCGCGGCGACGCCCTCGGGCATGCCGATGCCGAGATTGACGATCCCGCCGGGCGGCAACTCCATCGCCGCCCGGCGCGCCATGACCTTGCGCTCGTCGAGTTCCAGCGGTGCCACGCGGTCGATCGGCACCCTGATCTGACCCGAGAACGCGCCGTTATGCTGCACCGCATAGGTCTGCCGGTGGTTCTCCGGTTCCGCCAGCACCACGCAATCGACCAGCACGCCCGGCACCTGGACCCGGCGCGCGTCCAGCGAGCCCTCCTGCGCGATCCGCTCCACCTGCGCGATCACCAGCCCGCCCGAGTTGCGCGCCGCCATCGCCGCCGGCAGCGCGTCGAGCGTCAGCGCCTCGCGCTCCATGGTGATGTTGCCGGCCGTATCGGCGGTCGTGCCGCGGATCAGCGCGATCTGGATCGGGAATGCCTTGTAGAGCAGGTATTCCTGCCCGCCGACCACCAGCAGCTCCACCAGATCCTCGGTCGTGCGCGCGTTCAGCTTGCCGCCCTCGATGCGCGGATCGACGAAGGTGCGCAAACCGACGCGGGACAGCAGCCCGGCCCGATGCGCGGCGATGTCGCGATACAGCTGACTGACGCAGCCGAGCGGCAGGTTGTACGCCTCGATCTCGTTGTCCATCGCCATCTTGCCGAGCTTCGGCACCAGCGACCAATGCCCCCCGATCGCGCGGCGGACGAGCCCGCGATGCGCCAGCCGGTTCAGCCCGCGGTCGCGCCCATCGCCAGGGGCGGCGGCGAACACGAGGGTGAGATCCCGCGGCTCCCCGGTCTCGCGGAAGCGCTGCTCGATCGCGATCAACAATTCGTCCGGCGTGCCGATGCCGACGAACCCGGCCACGGATACGGTATCGCCCGGCCGGATGGTCGCCGCCGCCTCGGCCGGCGAGACGATCTTGTTCTTCATGTCGCGTCGTGTTCGGTCAGGAAGGCGGCGACGCCCGGCGCGAACAGTTTTTGCGATTTGCCGCCCACGAACACGCCCACATGTCCCCCGGGAAGCCCCAATTCGCGATAATCGGAGGAGCTGACCTTCTCTTTCAGCGCCCGCGAGGTCGCCGGCGGGATGATGTGGTCGTCCAGCGCGAACACGTTGAGGACCGGCATGCTGATGCGGCCGAGATCGACCCTCTCGCCATCCAGCTCCCATTCGTTCCGCACCAGCTTGTTCTGCTGATACAAATCCTTCAGCCACTGCTTGGCCGCCTCGCCAGGGTGATCCGGCCGGTCGGCGATCCATTTCTCCATCCGCAGCCAATTCATCAGCCGCTTCTCGTCGTCGACGACTTCGAGCATGTCCAGATTGTATTTCGTGATGCTGCGCATCGGCGTCATCTGGTTGAACACCGCGCCCATGAACTCGCCCGGCAGATTGCCATTGGCCTCGATCAGCCGGTCGATGTCCTCCGGCTCCAGGCTGCGGGTCCAGAGGTTGATGAAGCCATGCCCTTCGCGGTTCTCGACCGTGTCGGCATGGAAATCGATCGGCGTGATCGTCAACGTCAGCGTATTGACGCGCTCCGGGAACAGCGCCGCGTAAGCCGTTGTGAAGACACCGCCCTCGCACACGCCGAGCAGGTTGACCCTCGCCATATCGGCCCGGCGCGCGATCTCGGACACGCAGCCATCCAGGTAGCCGGTGATGTAGTCGTCGAGCTTGAGGTAGCGGTCGGCCCGCGACGGGTTGCCCCAATCGACCACGTAGAGATCGATGCCGAGATGGAGCAGGTTGCGGACCAGGGACCGGTCGTCCTGCAAATCCGTCATGGTCCAGCGGCCCACCAGCCCGTAGCAGACCAGCACCGGAACCCCGATCCGCTTCTCCGCCAGCGGCCGGTAATGGAATAGGCTGACCTTGTCCTGCTGCCAGACCAGGTCCTTCGGTGTCGTCGCGATCTGCACGTCGGCATCGCTGAGAGTGGCCAGCAATCGCCCGCCGGACAGCATCTTGGTGCCGAGACTGGCCGCACTCGCCACTGCGGAGGCCGCCGGATTGGGGGTCACAGGGTCCGCCATGGTCTATCGGGCCTCCCTCCTGCTCGTGGCCGGCCGGGATACGCTGCTGCGGGATTTGCTCGGCCGTGTCGTGGACAGCGGCTCGGAAACGGCAGCACCCTTGGCCTGCTTGGCGGCGTCGAGCTCGCGCCGCACCTTGCGCAATTCCCGGCGCATCTCGGTCAACGAACGATGCACGTCGTCCAGCTCCGTCCGGGTCGGGAGCCCATACTGCTTGCCGATGAACTCGCTCAGCTCGCCTTGGGCGAGGCGAAGTTCCGTGCTCGCGCGGATCATCTCGCGCTGCGATTTGAGGAACGGCTCGGACCGCTGCGCCTTCAGCATGTGCCGGTTGCCGATCTCGGTCCACAGCGCCAGCACCTGCTTGGGCTCGAGCGCCTTGCCGTCGGGGCCGGCGCGTCCGGCGATCTCGGTCATGTATTCCCGGCCCGCCTGCATCCAGGCCTCGAGCACCACGCGCTGATGCTCGAACGTACGCTGGCGCAGCTCGGTCCAGCGGCGCATGACGTTGCCATACCGGCGTTCGACGTCCCACAGATCGGCCAGGCGGGGGCCGTCGACCATGCGCGCGAGGGCCTCGTCCAGGTCGCCATTGCCGACCATCCACTGCCGCGGATCGCTGATGCGCTCGAGCACGCCTTTGGCCGTCGCGCTGCCGTCGGTCGATTGACCCAGCTTTCCGGCCAACTGCGTCGAGAGTTCGGTGGCCGCCGACCAGAGCTGCATCATCGCCTCCCCGGCCTGCGCGAGGTCGGGCGACGCGGCGAGGCCGGCGGCGGGCGTCATGCCGGCGCCGAACATCGACTGCATGCCCTGGACCATCGACCGGGCCACATCCTGCTGCGCCTCGAGCACGGCCTTGCTCTGCGCCGTCCAGAAATCGGCGAACGCCTTGAAGCCTTGGCTGCCGTCCGTGCTCATTGCGGAAACTCGATCACCTGGCGCACGGCCTTACCTTCATGCAGGCGGTCGAAGCCCTCGTTGATGTCGTCGAGCTTGAGCTTGCCGCTCATCAGCCGGTCCACCGGCAGCTTGCCGGCCCGATACAGCGCCACGAAGCGCGGGATGTCGCGCGTCGGCACGCAGGTGCCGATGTAGCTGCCCTTCACCGTCCGCTCCTCGGCCACGAGCTGCACGATCGGCAGCGCGAGCGCGGCCCCGGGCGGCGGCAGCCCGGCCGTGATGGTGGTGCCGCCGCGCTTGGTGATCTTGTAGGCCAGCTCCATCGCCCGCACCGCGCCGGCCATCTCGAACGCGAAATCGACGCCGCCGCCGCTGATCTCGCGCACCTGCTCGGCCGCGTCGGCATCGCGGGCGTTGACCGTATGGGTGGCGCCGATCTGACGCGCGAGGCCCAGCTTCTCGTCCGACAGGTCGATCGCGATGATCTGCCGGGCGCCGGACGCCACCGCCCCCAGCACCGACGACAGCCCCACGCCGCCCAGCCCGATCACTGCCGCCGTCTCGCCGGGCTGCATCCGCCCGGTGTTGACCACGGCGCCCACGCCGGTCAGCACCGCACAGCCGAACAGCGCCGCCTCGTCGAGCGGCAGCTCCGGGTCGACCTTCACCACCGAGCGCCGCGACACCACGCAATGCGTCGCGAAGCCGGAGACGCCGAGATGGTGGTTGATCACCGCCCCGTCGCAATGCAGCCGCCGCCCGCCCTTGAGCAACGTTCCTGCCCCATTGGCCGCGGCACCAGGCTCGCACAACGCCGGGCGCCCCTCGGCGCACGGGATGCAGTGGCCGCAGGACGGCATGAACACCATCACCACGTGGTCGCCGACCTTGAGGTCGTCGACGTCTTCGCCCAACGCCTCGACCACGCCGGCCGATTCGTGGCCGAGCGCCATCGGCATGGGCCGCGGCCGGTCCCCGTTGATCACTGACAGGTCCGAATGGCACAGCCCGGCCGCCACCACCCGCACCAGCAATTCGCCGCGGCCCGGCGGATCCAAGTCCAGCTCGGCGATCCGCAGCGGCTTACTCTTCGCGTAGGGCGGCTCGGCGCCCATCTTGTCGAGAACGGCGGCGCGGATCTTCATGCCAGCACCACCTCCTTCGGCTGCTGCATCACGCGTGACCGCAACTCGTCGACCAGCACCCGCGTGTTCTCCGTGTAGTCGATCGGCACGGCGACGAGATGCACGCCGCCGCCCTTGAACGCGCCTTCGATCGCCGGGATCAGCCCGTCCGTGCTGGCCACCCGGGTGCCCTTGGCGCCGTAGCTCTCGGCGTAGCGCACGAAATCCGGGTTGCCGAAGGTCAGGCCGTAATCGGGGAAGCTGTCGACCGCCTGCTTCCAGCGGATCATGCCATAGGCACCGTCATCGAGGATCAGCACGACCAGGTTCAGCTTGAGCCGAACCGCCGTCTCGAGCTCCTGGCTGTTCATCATGAACCCGCCATCGCCGCACACCGCCATGACCCGGCGCTCGGGATACAGCATCGCCGCCATCATCGCCGACGGCAGCCCGGCCCCCATCGTCGCCAGCGCGTTGTCCAGCAGCAGCGTGTTGGCGACGTAGGTGCGGTAGTTCCGCGCGAACCAGATCTTGTACATGCCGTTGTCCAGCGCCACGATGCCGTCCGCCGGCATCACCTGGCGCACGTCGTGCACGATCCGCTGCGGCGTCGGCGGCCAGCGGTCCTCGGTCGCGCGGTCGGCGATGCGCGCCAGGATGCTCTCCCGCAGCGATAGCAGCGCGCCGGCATCGTGCAGCTTTCCTTCGACGCGGTCGGCCAGCAATTCGAGGCTCGGGCCGACATCGCCGACGATCTCGGCGTGCGGGAAGTAGACCTGGTCGACGTTGGCGGGCGTGTAGCTCACATGGATCACCTTCGGGCCGGTCGGGCCCATGATGAAGGGGGGCTTCTCGATCGTGTCGTGCCCGACGGCGATGATGACGTCGGCCTGATCGACCGCCTCGTGCACGTAGTCGCGCTCGCTGAGCGCGGTGGTGCCCATGTACAGGTTGCTGCCGCCGGCCGCGGTGCCCTTGCCCATCTGCGTGGTGAAGAACGGGATCTGCGTGCGGCGGACGAAGGCGTTGATGCCCGTCGTGCCGCGCGGACGCGAGCAGGCGGCGCCCAGCATGATCAGCGGGCGCTTGGCCCCGAGGATCATGTCGGCGGCACGGTCCAGCGCCGCGCGGTGGCCGACCGGGATCTCGATCGGATGCACCGGGATCGGCTGCAGGTCGTCGCACTCCTCGCCGGCGACGTCTTCCGGCAATTCGAGCAGCACCGGGCCGGGCCGCTCCTCCATGGCGACGCGGAAGGCGTCGCGCACGAGGGTGGGGATGGTGGCGGAGCCGACGATCTGGCGCGACAGCTTGGTCAGCGGCTTGAACGCGCTGACCACGTCGACGATCTGGAACCGCGCTTGGCGGCTGCTCATGATGCCTTTCTGGCCGGTGATCATGATCATCGGCATCGCGCCGAGGAAGGCGTAGGCGGCGCCGGTGGTGAAGTTCAGCGCGCCCGGGCCGAGGGTTGCGATGCAGACGCCGGGTCGCCCGGTGAGGCGGCCATGGGTGGCGGCCATGAAGGCGGCGGCTTGTTCGTGCCGGGTGATGATCAGCTTGATCGACGAGGTGCGCAGGCTCTCGACGACGTCGAGATTTTCCTCGCCGGGCACCCCGAAGATACGGTCGACACCTTCATTCTCGAGCGCGCGGACGAGAAGATCGGATCCTTTTGGCATCGTACGGCTATCCTTTACCGTTGATGCGGCCGATGACCGCATTGGCGAATTCACTGGTCGACGCAGTTCCGCCGAGGTCCCGCGTCCGGACCTTGTCCAGATTTAGCGCCGCATCGATCGCCTTGCGCAATGCGGCCGCTTTGTCGAGCTCCTCGACATGGTCGAGCATCAGGCCGGCCGCGAGCAATAGCGCGGTCGGGTTGGCGAGGCCCTTGCCGGCGATGTCCGGGGCCGAGCCATGCACCGCCTCGAAGATCGCCGCCTTCTTGCCGATATTGGCGCCGGGCGCCGCCCCGAGGCCGCCGACCAGCCCGGCGATCAGGTCCGACAGGATGTCGCCGAACAGGTTGGTGGTGACGATCACGTCGAATTGCCACGGATTGAGCACCAGCTGCATCGCGCAGGCATCGACGATCCGCTCGTCACAGACGATCCGGCCCTCGTATTCCTTGGCCATCTTCAAGCCGACCTCGAGGAACACCCCGGTCAACGCCTTTAGCACGTTGGCCTTGTGCACGATGGTGACCTTCTTGCGGCCCAGCTTGATCGCGTGCTCGAAGGCGAAGCGGATGATCCGCTCGGCCCCATCGCGCGTGTTGACGCCCGACGAGATCGCTACGGCATGCGGGTCGTCGCCGATCGGAATGTAGTGCTCGAAGGCGACGTAGAGGCCCTCGAGGTTCTCGCGCAGCAGGATCAGGTCGATATCCTCGAACCGGCCGCCAGGAACGAGCGTGTGGGCCGGGCGGAGGTTGGCGTAGAGCTGGAATTCCTCGCGCAACCGCACGTTGACCGAGCGGAAGCCGCCGCCGACCGGGGTCGTCAGCGGGCCCTTCAGCGCCAGCTTGGTGCGGCGGACGCTGTCGATCAGCACGCCCGGGAGCGGATCTCCGTGCGCCTCGATCCCGGCCAACCCGCCCTGCTGCACCTCCCACTCGAACGGAGCGCCCAAAGCCTCCAGAACCGATGTCACGGCATGCGTGATCTCTGGGCCGATTCCATCACCGGGAATCAGCGTCGCGGGGATCATCTTGTTCTCCGTACTGCGGTTACAGGAAGCGCGGTAGCGTAATCAGGGTGATCGTGACAACGATCGCCCCGCCGATCCGTGTCGCGATCTGCGCGAACGGCATCAATTGCATCCGGTTCGCCGCGGTCAGGATCGCCACGTCGCCGGTGCCGCCCTGCCCGCTATGGCAGGCATTCACGATGGCCGTCTCGATCGGATACATCTTCAGCCAACGGCCCACGACGAAGCCGGTGGCCATCAGCGTCACCACGGTGGAAACGATGGTGATGATGTTGGCCGGGTGGAACGCCGCCATCAGCTTGTCCCACGGCGTCAGCGCGATGCCGATCGCGAACAGCAAGGGGTAGGTCACCGCCACCTGGAAGAATTTGTAGACCCGGTGCGCACCCGCCTCCAGGCTCGGCGACACGAGGCGCCCCAGCTTGAGCACCACCGCCAGCGCCAGCATCGTCACCGGGGCGGGGAACTCGAACAGCCGCTGGCCGAGAACGCCGATCAGGTAGAGCGACACCGCCGTCACCATCGCGGCGGCGACCGTCTGGGTATCGACGACGAGACCCTTGGCCTCGGGGTTCTCCGGATTGAGGCCGATATGCTCGATGTCGCCGCGCTCGGACGGCTGCAGCCGTCCCTCGCCGGTGAGGCTGGGGAAGCGCTTGCCGACGTAGTTCAGCGTGCCGGCGAGAATGATCGCGGTCAAGCTGCCCAGCATCACCGGCGGCAGCACCTGGGCAAACAGGTCGCCCTGTGGCTGGTTCAGGATGGTCGAGTAGCCGATCGAGAGCGGGATGGCCCCCTCGCCGACCCCGCCCGCCATGATCGGCACGACGACGAAGAAGAAGGTGTGCCAGGTGCCCAAGCCCAGCAGCGTGCCGACGGTCGTGCCCACGATCCCGGCCATCACGGTGCCGGCCGCCAGCGGAATGAATATCTTGACGAACCCGGCGATCAGCACCTGGCGATCCATCCCCAGGATGCTGCCGACGATGATGGCGGCGATGAACAGATACAAGAAGTTGCTGGCCTTGGTGAAATCCACCACCGAGGCCAGGATCGGTGCCGGCAGCCAGTGGTAATAGGCCAGCGCCGAGGGGATGAACGTCGCCAGGATCGCCGCCGCACCGATATTGCGCAGGATCGGCAGCCGCTTGCCGAGTTCGGCGCAGGTGAAGCCGCCGACGGCGAGCAACACGATGCTCATCAGGATGTCGGACGGCACCTTGCCGGTCAGCACGAAGCCGGCAATCAGCAGCAGCAGCGCGAGGTAGATCGGCAGGGGAATGATGCCGATCCGGATGTCGACGATCCGCCACCAATTCTGCGGCCATGTGTCGGCGCGCGCGGCCGGCTGCGTGACGTCCAGACCGGGCTCCGGTGCGCTGACCGCTCGCGGCAAGGGTTGCGTGGGCATCCTGACGTCTCCTCGTGTTCCGGCCTGCATGGGCCGGACTTATTTGTCGTTGGGCGCGCGACGATGCGGCCATCTAGCCCGATCGCGTAGCACGGCCATAATGAAAACTTAAGGGCGGGCCGCCGGCTGCCGCATCCGGGCCACGGCCCAACCGACCGGAATCAGCACTGCGCCGATCCCCAGGCCCAGCACGCCCGAGACGCCGGCGGTGACGAACCACTCGCCCGGCCCGGTGGCGGCCGCCACATGGTGGAGCAGCTCGGCCGGGGCCGGCCAGCCCAGCCGTTCCACGCCGTGCAGGACGATGCCGCCGCCGACCCAGGCCATCGCCGCGGTGCCGACGACGGAGAGGGTCCGCATCACCACCGGCACCCCCACCACCAGCGCCCGCCCGAGCGTCCGCACCGCCCCGTTCCGGTAGCCCGCCAGCACCAGGCCGATATCGTCGGCTTTGACGATCAGCGCGACCGCGCCATAGACGAGCACCGTCAGCAGCGCGCCGACGCCGCCGAGCACGACCGCTTGGATCCAGGAGGGCGAGCCCGCGACGCTTTCCAGCGTGATCGCCATGATCTCGGACGAGAGGATGAAGTCGGTCTTGATCGCCCCGCTGACCCGGGCGTCCTCGCTCACCCGCGGCTCCGCGCCATGCGAACCGGACGGCCGCAGGGCGTGCAGGATCTTCTCGGCGGCCTCGTAGCTGAGGTAGGCGCCCCCGAGCATCAGCAGCGGCATGATCGCCCATGGTGCGAAGGCGCCGAGCAGCAGCGCGGCCGGGAGCAGGAAGACGAGCTTGTTCTTCAACGACCCCAGCGCGATCCGCCCGACGATCGACAGCTCCCGCTCCGCCGCGAAGCCGGTGACGTAGGCGGGGGTGACCGCCGCGTCGTCGATCACCACGCCGGCCGCCTTGGTGCCCGCCTTGACGGCTTGCGCCGCCACGTCGTCGAGCGAGGCGGCCGCGACCTTGGCCAGGGCCGCGACATCATCCAGAAGTGCGAGGAGTCCACTCATCAGCTTGCCTTCAAATCGAGCGCCGCCTGCAACGTATAGGCGGCTGCCATGCCGTCGACGATCTTGGCCCGCTTGGCCCGGCTGAGGTCCAACTCGTCGATGAGGAACCGGTTCACCGCCGAGGAGGACAGCCGCTCGTCCCACAGCGCCGCCGGCAGCCCGGCTGCGTTCGACAGATCGAGCGCCCAGTCGCGCGCCGCCTGCGCCGCCGGGCCGATCGTCCCGTCCATCGAGAGCGGCCAGCCGACCACGAGCCCGCCGGCACCCTGCTTGCGGGCGATCGCCGCGATCTCGAGCGCGACCGCGGTCAGTTTGCCGCGCTTGAGCGCCCCGTATGGAGTGGCGATCATCAGCCCGACATCGGACAGCGCGAGGCCGATCGTCTTGCTGCCCGGGTCGATCCCGATCAGGCGCTGGCCGCGGCCCAATTGCGCCCGGAGGTCTGCCATGTTGAACAACGCCATGGCGGCCGGTATCACACAGGCTTCGCCTCATCACCAAAGGTTCCTCCATGTCGCTCGATCCCGCGACGGTTCGCCGCATCGCCAAACTCGCCCGCCTGCATCTCGAGGAGGTCGATGTGCCGCGCGTGCAGGCCGAGCTGAACGGCATCCTCGGCTGGATCGAGCAGCTCAACGAGGTGGACGTCACCGGCATCGAGCCGCTGACGGGTGCGGCCACGCTGGCGATGCGGCTCCGCCCCGACGCGATCACCGACGGCAACCTGCAGGAGGCGGTGCTGTCCAACGCGCCGGACCGGGCCGGGCCGTTCTACGCCGTGCCGAAGGTGGTCGAATGAGCCTCACCGATCTTCCCCTCAGCGCGGCCCGCGACGGGCTCCGCCGCGGCGATTTCACCAGTGTCGAACTGGTGGACGCGCACCTCGACGCGATCGAGGCGCTGAACCCACGGCTGAACGCGTTCATCACCGTCACCGCCGAGCAGGCGCGCGAGGAGGCGGCCGTGGCCGACAAGGCGCGCCACGGCGGCGCCGACGGCGCGCTGCTGGGCCTGCCGCTGGCGATCAAGGACCTGTTCTGCACCGCGGGCGTCCGTACCACCGCCGGCAGCAAGATCCTCGAGCCGTTCGTGCCGCCCTATGAGAGCACGGTCACCGCCAACCTGCGCCGCGACGGCGCGGTGTTCGTGGGCAAGACCAATCTGGACGAGTTCGCGATGGGCTCCTCGAACATGACCTCGGCCTTCGGCCCGGTGACGAGCCCCTGGACGACGAGCGACAATCGCAGGTTGGTGCCCGGCGGCTCCTCCGGCGGCTCGGCGGCGGCGGTGTCGGCCCGGCTGTGCCTGGGCGCCACCGGCACCGATACCGGCGGCTCGATCCGCCAGCCCGCCTCGTTCACCGGCATCGTCGGCGCCAAGCCGACCTATGGCCGCTGCTCGCGCTGGGGCGTGGTGGCGTTCGCCTCCTCGCTGGACCATCCCGGCCCGTTCGCCCGCACCGTCGAGGATGCGGCCATCTTGCTGGGCAGCATGGCCGGGTTCGACCCCAAGGACAGCACGTCCGCCGACAGGGCCGTGCCGGACTTCGCCGCCGCCTGCCGCCAGGGGGTGCGCGGGCTGAAGATCGGGGTGCCGCGCGAATACCGCTCCGACGACATGCCGCCCGAGATCGACGCGCTGTGGCAGCATGGACTGGCCTGGCTGCGCGAGGCCGGCGCCGAGACGGTCGACGTCTCGCTGCCGCACACGAAATATGGACTGGCCTCCTATTATATCGTCGCGCCCGCCGAGGCGTCGTCGAACCTGGCGCGCTACGACGGCATCCGGTTCGGCCGGCGGCAGGACGGCGTGGACCTCGACGATCTCTACGAGCGCACCCGCGCCCAGGGCTTCGGCCCGGAGGTGCAGCGGCGCATCATGATCGGCACCTACGTGCTCTCCGCCGGCTACTACGATGCCTACTACCTCCGGGCGCAAAAGCTGCGGGCGTTGATCCTGAAGGACTTCACCGACGCCTTCCGAACCGTCGACGCGCTGCTGACGCCGACCGCGCCCTCGGCCGCCTTCGCGCAGGGCGAGAACATGGACGATCCCATCAAAATGTATCTGAACGACGTGTTCACCGTGCCGGCCAACATGGCGGGCGTTCCCGGCATCTCGGTGCCGGCCGGGCTGAGCGCCGAGGGCTTGCCGCTGGGGCTGCAGGTGCTGTCGCGGCCGTTCGACGAGGCGACCGGGTTCGCGGTGGCCGCCGCGATCGAGCGCGCCGCGGGGTTCGACGCCCTGCCCACCATCCGCGCTGGAGCTGCCGCATGAGTTACGTCATCGAGGGCTCGACCGGCCCCTGGGAGATCGTCGTCGGCCTCGAGGTCCATGCCCAGGTCATCAGCAAGTCCAAGCTGTTCAGCGGCGCGGCGACCGAATTCGGCGCCGAGCCGAACACGCAGGTGAGCTTCGTCGACGCCGCGTTCCCCGGCATGCTGCCGGTGCCGAACCGCGAATGCGTGGCCCAAGCCGTGCGCACCGGGCTGGGGCTGGAGGCGCAGATCAACCTGGTCAGCCGGTTCGACCGCAAGAACTACTTCTACGCCGACCTCCCCGCCGGCTATCAGATCAGCCAGTTCGAACACCCGATCGTCGGCGCCGGCGTGGTCGACGTCGAACTCGCCGACGGCTCCAGCAAGCGCATCGGCGTGACCCGGCTGCACCTAGAACAGGATGCCGGCAAGTCGCTGCACGACCAGCACGCGACCAAGAGCTACATCGACCTCAACCGCTCCGGCGTCGCGCTGATGGAGATCGTCAGCGAGCCCGACATGCGCAGCCCGGAGGAGGCCGGCGCCTATCTGCGCAAGATGCGTACCATCCTGCGCTACCTCGGCACCTGCGACGGCAACATGGAAGAAGGCTCCATGCGCGCCGACGTCAACGTGTCGGTCCGCCAGCACGGCGAGCCGTTCCGCACCCGCTGCGAGATCAAGAACGTCAACTCGGTCCGCTTCGTGATGCAGGCGATCGAGGCCGAGGCCAAGCGCCAGGTCGAGATCTGGGAGGCCGGCGGCGAGGTCAAGCAGGAGACCCGGCTGTTCGACCCGTCCCGCGGCGAGACCCGGTCCATGCGGTCCAAGGAGGATGCGCACGACTACCGCTACTTCCCCGACCCGGACCTGCTGCCGCTGGTGCTGGACGAGAACTGGGTCGAGGAACTCAAGCGCGGCTTGCCGGAGCTGCCGGACGCCAAGCGCGCGCGCTTCGTCGCCGAGTATGGGCTACCGGTCTATGACGCCGGCGTGCTGGTCGCCGAGAAGGAGACGGCCGCCTTTTATGAGACGGTCGCCAAAGGCCGCGACGCCAAGCTGGCGGCAAACTGGATGATGGGCGACTTCTTCGCCGCCCTGAACCGCACCGGCAAGACGATCGAGACGAGCCCCGTCTCCGCCGCCGCCCTGGGCGAGCTCGTGGACCTGCTGACCGACAGGACGATCAACGGCCGCATCGCCAAGGAGGTGTTCGAAGCGATGGTCGAAACCGGCGCGGCGCCGGGGGCCATCGTCGAGGCGAAGGGGCTGCGGCAGGTCACCGACACCGGCGCCATCGATGCCGCGGTGCAGGCCGTGCTGGACGCCAATCCGGACAAGGTGGCCGACTACAAGGGCGGGAAAGAGAAGCTGTTCGGCTTCTTCGTCGGCCAGGTCATGAAGGCCATGGCCGGCAAAGGCAACCCGGCGCTCGTCAACGACGTCCTGAAGGCGAAACTGGGGTAGAGCGATGTTGTGGGCCGGGCATGTTCGCCATCGTCGGCGGCAGCTACGGCGACGGGCTCGACGCGCTGCTCACACCGCTCGGGCGCCAGCGACGGTAAGGCCACCATAGCGGACCAGCGTAGACCATGAGTGAGTGAGCTTGGCCTAACTATGCTCTGACATCATTCCCACAAATCGCTTGAACAGATGATGGCTGTCCGTCGGCCCTGGGCTCGCCTCCGGATGGTATTGCACGCTGAACGCCCGCTTCGCGTCGCACGCGATGCCCTCGTTGCTGCCGTCGAACAGGCTCGTATGCGTAATCCGAACTCCCTCCGGCAGGCTCTTGTCGTTGACGGCAAAGCCATGATTTTGCGCGGTGATCTCCACCTTACCGGTTGCCAGGTCCTTGACCGGCTGGTTGGCGCCGCGGTGGCCCTGGTCGAGCTTGTAGGTCTTCGCGCCCAGCGCCAGCGCCAGCAATTGGTGCCCGAGGCAGATGCCGAACACCGGCACGCCCTTGTCGAGCACGCCCTGGATCGCGGGCACCGCGTAGGCCCCTGTCGCCGCCGGGTCGCCGGGTCCGTTGGAGAGGAACACGCCGTCCGGCGCGTGCCGCAGGATGTCGGCCGCGGTCGCATCGGCCGGCACCACGGTCACCTTGCAGCCGGCGGCGGCCAGGCAGCGCAGGATGTTGCGCTTGGCCCCGTAATCCACCGCGACGACATGGTGCGTCGGATCCAGCGCGACATGGCGGTCCGGCCAGGCCCAGGTGCCCTCGGTCCAGCTGTAACTTTGGGTGCAGCTCACCTGCTTGGCGAGGTCCATGCCCTCCAGCCCGGGCCACGACGCCGCCTGCGCCCGCAGCGCCGCCAGATCGAACTTGCCGTCCGCGGGGTAGCACAGCACCGCCGTGGGCGGCCCGCCGTCGCGGATCCGCAGCGTCAGCGCCCGCGTGTCCACCCCCGCCAGACCCGGCACGCCGCGCGCCTTGAGCCAGGCATCCAGCGTCGCCGTCGACCGCCAATTCGAAGGGTCCGTGATGTCTTGCTTCACGATCAGGCCCAGCGCGGCCACGTTGGTCGCCTCGGCGTCCTCGATATTGGTGCCGACATTGCCGATATGCGGGAAAGTGAAGGTGATCAGCTGCCCGGCGTAGGACGGGTCGGTCAGCGTCTCCTGATACCCGGTCATCCCCGTGTTGAAGCACAGTTCCCCGACCCGGCCGCCTGTCTTCGGAGCAGACGAACTTTGCGTGTGGGCGCCGAAGCCGGCCCCCCAGAACACGCCGCCATCGGCCAGCACGAGCACGGCGGTCGCGCCTTCGGGCACGCCGTCCTCGGCCACGATCTCCTCCGGCCCCGCCTCGCTCGACAGATCCGCCAACGTCAGCCCGGTGGCGGCGACCACCGCCGGCCAATGTTTGCTTGGAACCGCGCGGGCCTGTCGCCATTTACGGATTGCCTCGAGCCCTACTCCCGTCAGCCGCGCCGCAGCCTCGGAACCGCCCAAACGTGCAATGATGTCATCGATGCTGGCCATGGCCATACCATATGGGAAGAATCTTCCCACCTCAACCACAACATGGCAGACTGGCGGTAACTCTTTTCCCGCACCGATGACGGAGCACCCATGAGCCTGCGCGAGCAATTCACCGACGCCCTGAAAACCTCCATGAAGGCCGGCGACAGTCCCCGCACTTCCACGCTGCGCATGGTGCTGGCCAAGGTGAAGGACGCCGACATCGCCGCCCGGCCGAAGGGCATCACCGCCATCTCCGACGATGAGGTCATGGCGACGTTGCGCGGAATGGTGAAGTCGCGCCGCGAGTCCGTCGACCTGTACCGCCAGGGCAACCGCCCGGAGCTCGCCGCCAAGGAGGAGGCCGAGATCGCCGTCATCGAGAGTTTCCTGCCGCAGCAGATGGACGACGCCGCACTCGCCGCCGCCGTCGACAAGGCCGTCGCCGACACCGGCGCCACGTCTCCCAAGGAGATGGGCAAGGTCATGGCCGCGCTGAAGGCGGCCCATGGCGCCGCGCTGGACATGTCGCGGGCCAACCCGCTGGTGAAAGCCCGGCTCACCGCCTGATGGCGCTGCCGCCCGACTTCCTCGACGAACTCCGCGCCCGCACGCCGCTGTCGGCGCTGATCGGCCGCCGGGTCAAGCTGAGCAAGTCGGGCCGCAACTGGAAGGGCTGCTGCCCCTTCCACGGCGAGAAATCCCCCAGCTTCTACGTCTATGACGACCACTTCCACTGCTTCGGCTGCGGCGTCCACGGCGACGCCATCAGCTTCCAGATGCAGTCCTCCGGCGCCTCCTTCCCCGAGGCGGTCGATAGCCTCGCCGCCGAAGCCGGCCTCGACGTGCCGAAAGCCTCCCCCGCCCAGGCCCGCGCCGAGCAGAAGCGGCTCGACCTCTCCGATATCCTCGAACACGCCCAGACCAGCTTCCTCCGCCGCCTGCGCGCCCCCGAAGGCGCCGCCGCGGTCACCTACCTCCGCACCCGCGGCCTGTCCGACGCCACCATCGAGCAATTCGGCATCGGCTGGAGCGGCGACGGGCGCGGCAGCCTCACCGCCGAGCTCCGCGCCCTCGGCGTCGACCCGGCGCGCGCACTCGAAGCCGGCCTGCTGCGCGAAACCGAAAGCGGCGAACTGCGCGAACTCTACTGGGGCCGGATCATCTTCCCGATCCGCGACCGCCGCGGCCGGCTGATCAGCTTCGGCGGCCGCGCCCTCGGCGACGCCAAGCCCAAATATATCAACGGCCCCGAGAGCCCGATCTTCCCCAAACGCCGCACCCTCTACGCCGCCGACCGGGCCCGAGAGGCCATCCGCGCCAACAAACGCCTCATCGTCGCGGAGGGCTATATGGACGTCATCGCGCTCCACCAGGCCGGCCACACCGGCGCCGTCGCCCCCCTCGGCACGGCGCTCACCGACGACCACCTCGCCGAACTCTGGCGGCTCTCGCCCGAGCCCATCCTCTGCTTCGACGGCGACGCCGCCGGGGCGAAGGCCGCCGAGCGCGCCGTGACCCTCGCGCTCCCCCTCCTGCAACCCGGCTTCAGCCTGAAGATCGCCGCGCTCCCGGCCGGCGAAGACCCCGACAGCCTCGTCCGCAAGAACGGTCCGGCCGCCTTCGACGCCGTGTGCGACAACGCCGCCCCGCTCGTCGACGCCCTGTTTGCCGCTTTGTCCCGCGGCGTCGGCGACACGCCGGAGCAGCGCGCCGCCCTCCGCGTCCGCCTCGAAGCGGCGGCCAAATCCATCCCCGACCGCATCCTGGCCGGCGAATTCCGCTCCGCCCTGCTCGACCGCGTGTTCAAATCGCGCGGCAATCGCAAGCCGCCGCCGCCCAAGCGCACCCGCATCGCGCCCACCGGCGACGCCATCGCCGAGCGTCGCGCGATGATCCTGCTCGCCCTGCTCCTGCGCCATCCCGAGTTGATCGCCCCGCTCGACGACGCGCTCCACCGCATCCCGCTGCCCGCCGACTTCGAGACACTACGCAATGAATTGAGCGCATTCGCGCACGATGATGCGCTTGACTCGGCCAGCCTCCTTGCCCACCTGACACACTCTGGTGTGAACGGAGAGGCTTCCCGCGTGCTGTCGGCAACCGCTCAGGATCTCCCGGACCACGCGCTCGCGCATGCCATGCCGGTCGAGGTTCAAAAGACGTGGTGGCATTTCTACGGGCTGCTGACCGGTCCGTCGCACCTGCAGGAAGAGGTCGCGTATGCGCGGCAGGCCTTGGAGAACGAGTTCAGCAAGGCCAATCAAGACCGGGTCGTGGCCCTCCGCCAGGCCGAAATGGACCTGAACGACCTGTTCGACACTGAATAGTCCGTGGGAATAGTCATCCGGCCCGCCAGCCGGACGTATCTGAGGAGTTTCGCCGATGGCGACCAAGCAACCCGTGAACGGTGAAGCCACCCCGGCCGAACAAGACGGCGACAACACCCTGCTCGACACCAACGCGGTCGCCGTCAAGCGCCTGATCGCCAAGGGTAAAGAGCGCGGCTACATCACGTTTGACGAACTGAACGCCGTCCTCCCCTCCGAGCAGAACAGCTCCGAGCAGATCGAGGACGTCATGGCCATGCTCAGCGAGATGGGCATCCAGGTCGTCGAGAGCGAAGAGACCGAAGATACCGAAGCGCCCGCCGCCAAGGTCAAGGAAGAGGAAGAGGAAAAGGAGCCGGACGAGACCACCGGCAACGTGGACGAAGCCAGCCTCGGCCGCACCGACGACCCGGTCCGCATGTACCTGCGCGAGATGGGCAGCGTCGAACTGCTCTCCCGCGAGGGCGAGATCGCCATCGCCAAGCGCATCGAAGCCGGCCGCGACATGATGATCGGCGGCCTCTGCGAGAGCCCGCTCACCTTCCGCGCCATCATCGCCTGGCACGACGCGCTGAAGGCCGGCCGCATGCTGCTGCGCGACATCGTCGACCTCGAAGCGACCCAAGGCGGCCCCAAGGTCGACGCCAACGAAGCCACCGGCGAAGCTGCGACAGAGGCCGCGTTCGAGGCGCCGGCCGAAGAGACCGACGACGACGTGGAGGGCGAGGGCCAGGGCATGTCCCTCTCCGCGCTCGAAGAGAAGCTCAAGCCCGAAGTGCTGGCGACCTTCGAGGAGATCGAGGGCCTCTACAAGAAGCTGCACAAGATGCAGTCGAAGCGGCTCGAGGCCATGACGTCCGGCGAGGAAGTCGTGCTGCGGTCGGAGAAGGTCTACGAGAAATCCCGTGAGGAGCTCGTCAAGAAGGTCGAGCAGGTCCGCCTGCACAACAACCGCATCGAGGAGCTGGTCATCCAGCTCAAGCAGATCAGCCAGCGCCTCAACGGCCTCGAAGGCCAGCTCCTCCGACTGGCCGAACAGTGCAAGGTCGGCCGCGACGACTTCCTGCGCGAATACCGCGGCCACGAGCTCGACCCGAACTGGATGGAACGCGTCGACAAGCTGCCGGGCAAGGCCTGGAAGGCGTTCGTCCTCAAGCAGAGCGACCCGGTGGCCGAAGTACGCGCCAAGATCGGCGACGTCGCCCAAGAGACCCAGCTGCCGATCGCCGAGTTCCGCCGCGTCTACCAGACCGTCAGCAAGGGCGAACGCGACAGCGCGCGGGCCAAGAAGGAGATGATCGAGGCCAACCTCCGCCTCGTGATCTCGATCGCCAAGAAATACACCAACCGCGGCCTGCAATTCCTGGATCTCATTCAGGAAGGCAATATCGGCCTGATGAAGGCCGTCGATAAGTTCGAATACCGCCGCGGCTACAAATTCAGCACCTACGCGACGTGGTGGATCCGCCAGGCCATCACCCGCTCGATCGCCGACCAGGCGCGCACCATCCGCATCCCGGTCCACATGATCGAGACGATCAACAAGCTGGTCCGCACCAGCCGCCAGATGCTGCACGAGATCGGCCGCGAGCCCGCGCCCGAGGAGTTGGCCGAGAAGCTCGGCATGCCGCTCGAAAAAGTGCGCAAGGTCCTCAAGATCGCCAAGGAGCCGATCTCGCTCGAGACCCCGATCGGCGACGAAGAAGACAGCCATCTCGGCGATTTCATCGAGGACAAGGCCGCCGTCATCCCGCTCGACGCCGCGATCCAGGCCAACCTGCGCGAAGCGACCACCCGGGTCCTCTCGAGCCTGACGCCACGCGAGGAGCGCGTGTTGCGCATGCGTTTCGGCATCGGCATGAACACCGACCACACGCTCGAGGAAGTCGGCCAGCAGTTCAACGTCACCCGCGAGCGTATCCGCCAGATCGAAGCCAAGGCCTTGCGCAAGCTCAAGCACCCCAGCCGCAGCCGCAAACTCCGCAGCTTCCTCGACGACTAACCGATGAGCCTGGCCCCGGCCCGGATCAGCAAACCGGGTCGTGGTATCACAAAAAATTATCCGTGTTATGGAATAAATCCGCGATCCGATTGATCACTCCCTCACACAGTCGTGAGAGTTTGATCGTATGCGCAAAAAGACACTGGGTCGGTTAGCAGGGCTTGGCCTCATTCCCCTGCTCTCGGCGCCAGCCCACGCGGCGACGTTCACCGACGACGCCTTCTTCACCGCCCAGGACCGCAGCATCTGGGCCGGTGGCGCCGGGTTCACCGTCGATACCGGCCAACGCTTCATCGGCACGTCGTGGGATATCGGCAAGACCATCGGCGGCATCGACGAGACCTGCGTGTTCGGGATCTGCGCCTCGTTCGGGGCCGAGATCGGCGCCAAGACCAGCGGCAAGCTCGGCGTCGATTATAGCCTGAAGGTCAACAGCGGCACCTTCGACATCCAACTGCCAGGCCGCGCCACCTTCACCACCCCGTCGTCCAGCCCGACCCAGCAGGTGCAGACCCTGACCATCGGCTCGTCCTTCACAACCCTCGCCGGCGGCCTCGCCGTCCCGACCACCCCGAACGGCGCCGCCGTGGTCCGCCTTCCCAGCCTGCAGGTGACCGGCCCAACCGCGCAGGCCACCCTCGGTCTCGAAGCCAGCGTCAGCGCCTTCGCCGGCGCCAAGGCCTGTGTCGTCGTCTGCTATGGACCGGCGCTCGGCCCGCTCGGCTTCGACTATTCGCAATCGATCGCCAGCGTGAACGTCAACAACGACCACCAGGTCACCGTGCTGGGCACCACCGTCAGCGCCAACCAATCCGTCAGCGCGCTCGGGGGCCTGCTCAACGCCAGCTTCGACATCCCCAACCTCGACAGCTCATCGCAAACCACCCCGGGTGGCTTCAACGGCACCACGCTGACCTCGACCAAGCGCGACAACATCGCCAGCGTGAACGCCAACATCGCCCAGATCGCCGCCGACGCGATCGGCTTCCCCTTCCCGCTCGCCGGCAACCTCGGCCCGTTCGGCTACAACCTCCTGCAGGCCAATGCCGGCACCGCGCTCGACGTGCAGCAAACCATCAGCGTCACCCCCAAGGTCAGCGGCACCTACCTGTTCTCCTCCCCCGTCATCCCGGTGGTCAACGGCGTCGACGGCGCGCTGACCTCGCAGATCGACTTCAACTTCGGCGACAACGTCACCTTCCGGCCCGGGGACGTGTCCAAGCTCAGCTACCTGCCCATCATCAACCTCGACGGCGTCGTCCATAACGAAACCGACCTCGTCGTCGGCGGCAATCTCGACGTCAAAGCCCTCGGCGTGAACATCGCCGGCCTGAGCCTCGGCCCGCTGATCGACACCACCCTCGCCAGCAGCGATCTCGGCCGCATCAGCCTGTTCGACAGCACGTTCACCGAGCGGCTGTCGTCCATCACCGCCTCTCCGATCACCTTCGACCTCTCCGGCTGCCAAACCGGCAATTACGGCGTGCCGGAGTTCCCGAGCTACGGCGTCTGCGCGTCGAGCGTCTACGATTCCGTCGGCCCCTTCGATAACGGAGACGGCAGCTTCTACGACATCGTCGACAACAACGTATGTCTCGAACAGGCGCCGGGTGGTCGGCTGCCGCTCTGCATCGAGCTTTCGCCTGGTCTCGTCACCAGCCCCTACATCCCAGACGGCCGCCGGACGACCTACCTCAGCGGCGCCGACTCCCTCACCTACCAGCCGATCGCCACCACCCCGTCGACCACCGACGCGACTCAACTCGCCTCCCTGGCTGCACTCGGCTACACCGGTCCGCCGCTCGGCAGCGCCGACCCGTTCGTCATCCCCGTTGGTGCTTCGCTCGAGTCCTTCGACGTCGGCGAGCCGCCCCCGCTCGCGATCCTCGTTCTGCCGACACTGGCCATTTTGGCTTTCTCGCGCCGCCGAGGCCCTGCCATGGGCTCGTGACGTCACCGATCCGAACCTATTCACACCGGCGGCACTTTCGTATGCTGAGACGCCACCGACGAGAGTGCCGTTGCCTTCAGAGTTCGAGCGAGATGTCCTCCCGCATCTCGACGCTGCCTACAATGTGGCCCGCTGGCTCGTCCGTGACCCGGATCTCGCGCAGGATGTCGTTCAAGAGGCGATGCTGCGCGCGCTGCGGTACCACGCCGGGCTCCGTGGCGACGCCAAGGCCTGGCTGCTGCAAATCGTCCGCAACGCCGCCTTCGCCGCGCTGGCCACCCGCCGCACCCAATCCGGTCCATATCCTGCGCAAGCCACCGCGGAGCCCGTCGACCCCGCTGACGATCCGTTGTCTGCCCTGGAACGCAGCGATGGGCTACGCCATCTGACTGTCGCGATGGCCGCGCTGCCAGGCGAGTTGCGGGAGTGCCTGGTGCTGAGGGAACTGGAGGAGTTGAGCTACAAGGAAATCGCGCAGATCACCGGCGCCCCGATCGGCACCGTCATGTCCCGGCTCTGGCGCGCGCGCCGGGCGTTGCTGGACGTCGAGGGATGAGCGCCGACTGCGAGACGATGCACCTCCTGCTCCAAGCCGAACTCGACGGCGAGTTGGACGCGGCCGAGGCGGCGGGTATGTCCGATCACCTCCGCATCTGCCCCGATTGCTCCACGCTGCGGACCGATTTGACCGCGTTGTGGACCCGGCTGCGCACCGGCTTGACCCGCTATGCCGCGCCGGCCAGCCTCGTGTCCGCCATTGGTGCGACGGTTTTAGCCGCCGCGAAACCTACAATGCCGTCGGCTGGACCCAGGGTGGCCTGGTCTATGAAGCCGTCTTCGACCTGAACGCGGCCGAACTGGCAGCCTTCGCGCAGCTGATGCAAGCGCCGTCCTCCTGATCCACCGCGATTGCAGTCCCGACCCGGGTTTGATAACCCGGCTTTGATGCAGCCAGCTACCCGCGTCGCGGTCCGAGTGACATTCCTGCGCATGGACGTGCGAGACAAAGCGCCCCGCCCGCTCCCGTCGGACACGACGCTCGTTCGCCTCGCCCACTGCAGCGTCCCGTTCTATCGCTATCTCTACGGGACCGTTGGCGGCCCATACCTCTGGTGGTTACGCCGGTCGTTAGGTGACACGGAACTCGCCTCAATCTTGCGCAATCCAGCCGTTTCAGTGCACGTTTTATATCGCGGCGGCGAGCCGGCCGGCTTCTTCGAGCTCGATACCAGCGCAACCCCGAACGTCAATCTCAGCTATTTCGGCCTGATGCCGCATGCGGTCGGCTATGGCATCGGCAGTGCTTTCCTCGATACCGCGACCGACACCGCCTGGCGCGCCGGCGCCCGCTCCATCACCGTCAACACCTGCACCGCCGACCACGAGCGGGCGTTGCCGAATTATCTGCGCGCCGGGTTCTACAAGGTTCGTGTCGTCGACGAGATTTGGGACGTGCCCGCCCGGCTGGGCCTCACCATTCCTGCCCATCTTCGCAGCCTAGCGTAAGTCCGGCACGGAATTCGCATGTCTCCTGTCGTGGACATCGCAACCCCAAACGAGTCGAACGGCCTACAGCGCGACATGCCGGACCTCCTCGGCATCGTCCATCGCGCCCGCGCCCATGCCGCCGACGATCCGTTCGGCAACCCCATCCTCTCCGCCGCACTCACCATCAGCCGACGCCTCGATGACGGCCTGCTGACCGAGGCCGGACTCGCCGCCGCCATCGCCGCCGTGCGCGACGACGCCATGGCCGGCCGTGCCGCCCGCTTGCGCGCCTATGTCGGCGGGACCGACCCGGCCCCATCCAACGCCGCCCTCGTCCGCCTGGCCGCCGAACTCGTCGCCCACGCCGGACCGCGGCTGCAGGAAGCCCGCACACGGCTCGAGCGTCCCCGCTACGCCTGCGTCTTCACCGCCCATCCCACCTTCGCCGCTGCACCCGCCGTGTATAAAGCTGTCGCCGCTGTCGCGAGCGGCCATTCCGCCTCGCCGGCGATCGCCTCGCACCGTCCGTCCAAGCCAACGCTCGACGAGGAATTCATCGCCGCCAGCGTCGCCCTGCACCACGGCCGCGACGCCCTCGACATCCTCTGTGGCGCCCTGCTCGACGCCGCCAGCGAGCGCTGGCCCGACGGCTGGCTCAACATCCAGCCGGCGCCCGTCGTGCTCGCCTCCTGGGTCGGCCTCGACACCGACGGCCGCACCGACATCGGTTGGTGGGACTCGCTCCGCTTCCGCTTGCGCATGAAGCGGCAGGGCCTCGCCCGGCTGCACACCCAAGTGGAAGGCACTGGAACCCTCGAGCTCCGCGTCCGCGAAGCGCTCGAGACCGTCGACGCCCAACTCGCCCTCGCCCCGCAAGGTCCCACCCCCGAGGCCGTCGAGCCCTTCGCCCGCGCCCTCATCTCCGGGCGCGACCGCGCGATGCTCTCGCCCGAGCCGCTACTCCCGCTGTTTGCCACCGCCATCGCCGACGCCGCACCGGACGATCGCCGCCGCCTCTGCATCGCCCGGGCCGGCATCATGGGCCACGGCCTCTCGATCGGGCACGCCCACGTCCGCCTCAACGCCGCGCAACTGCACAACGCCGCCCGCCTGCGCCTCGGCGTGGCGGACCCGCCGGACGACCGCTCCCGCCGCCGCACCCTGCTCGGCGCCATCGACGAGGCCCTCGGCAGCACCGTCGCTCAACCGGTCGATTTCGGCGCCCTGATCGCCGAACAATCCTCGGCCGTGCGCCTGATGATGCTGGTCGCCCAGGTCACCAAACACGTCGACCGCCATACCCCCGTCCGCTTCCTCATCGCCGAAACCCGCACCGGCTTCACGCTTTTGGCCGCGCTCTGGCTCGCCCGCCTGTGCGGCTGCGAACGCAACATCGAGATCTCGCCCCTCTTCGAGACCCCCGACGCCCTCGAGGAAGGCATCCGCATCCTCGAGGAAGCGCTCCGCTCGCCGCATTACCGCAACTACCTCCGCGGCGTCGGCCGCCTCTGCCTGCAATTCGGCTACTCCGATAGCGGACGCTTCCTCGGCCAGATTGCCGCGAGCTACCTCGTCGAACGTCTCAAGCTGCGCCTCACCGAAGCCATGGCGCGCTACGGCCTACAGGATATCGAGGTCGTCCTGTTCGACACCCACGGCGACAGCATCGGTCGCGGCTCCCATCCCGGCACGCTCGCCGATCGACTGCTCTACCTCTCCCCCACCGCGGCCCGGTCCACGCTCGCGGAATCCGGCTTGCGCGTCCGCGAGGAGAGCAGCTTCCAGGGTGGCGACGGCTATCTTCTGTTCGGCACGCCCGAACTCGCGCTGGCCACCGTCGCCCGTGTCGCCGAACACGCCCTGAAGCCGACCGTCACCGCTCCCGACCCGATCTACCGCGAGCCCGACTTCGCCGCCGGCTTCTTCGCCACCATCCAGAGCGAGTTCGGCGAGCTGGTCGAAGACCCCGGCTATGCGGCGCTTCTCGGCGCCTTCGGCCCGGCGCTGCTCGACCCGACCGGCTCGCGTCCCAGCGCGCGCCAATCCGATTCCGGCGGCCCCGCCACCATCCGCCATCCGCGCGAACTCCGCGCCATCCTCAACAACGCAATCCTCCAGCAGCTCGGCTGGTGCGCCAACACCATGCACGGTATCGGTGCCGCCGCCGCCCGCGACCCGGAGCTGTTCACCGAACTGCGCCTGACGAGCCCGCGCTTCCGCCGCGCGCTGGACTTCGCCGAATACGCCGCCGCCTGTTCCGACCTCGACGTGCTCCGCGCCACCGTCTCTCTGCTGGACCCCGGCTCCTGGCTCGACCGCGCCGCCCACGCCCAGATCGCCGGCCGGGCTGACCAACTGGCCGAGATCGCCGCCGCCCTCGGCACCATGCGACTGTGGGAGAACATGCAGCTCACCGTCCGCCGCGCCCAGGCCGACCAGCTCCGCCTGCGCGGCGCCTGGCCCGACCTGCCCCGCATGGGCGATCGCGCCGCCCTGCTGCACGCGCTGCGCCTGGCGCTGATCGGCCGCATCTGGCTCCTGGCCACCGCGATCCCCGACTTCTCCCCCCGCTTCGGCGCCACCCCGGAAGGCATCCGCGCCCGCCTGCTCCGCCTCGACGTCCCCGCCGCGCTCGACATCCTCCACTCGATCTTCCCGCGCGACCCGGGCCAGACCGCCGCCCACGATTACGGCGAACCCTCCGGCCCCGCCGCCCACCTCTCCTACGAGCGCGAGCACGAGACCCTCTTCGCCCCGATCGCCCGCCTGTTCGCCCTGACGCGCGAGATCACCGCCGCCCTCAACCACGAGATCGGCGCGTTCGGCTGAAAGCCGCTCCGCCGCGGTGCCGGCGCGGAGGCTTGTGACCCGGGCGCGCTCCGGCGCCGCACCGTGACGATGCCAGAGCGCGCTTGAATGCTACCGCTGCTGCCAGGGCAGCGCGTCGGCTTTCCAACCGGCGATCGTGCCGCGATGGCCATCCTCGTCCGGCGGCCCCTCGAAGCCGTCGGCGATGTTGAACACATGCACGTATCCCGCCGCCGCCGCCGCTTTGGCGGCCGCCACGCTGCGCACGCCGCTGCGGCACAAGAAGTAGATCTTGTGCTCCGGCGTCAGACCCGCCTGCCGCAGATGATCGGCGAAGCCGCCATTGACCTGCATCGACGGATACACCTGCCAGGGGATCAGCACCGGGTCCTGCCCCGTCTCACTCAGATCCGGCAGCCCGACGAACGCCCACTCCGCATCCGTCCTCACATCGACCAGCCGCGCTTGCTGGTCGCTCCGCAACGCCTCGAACACCGCACGCGGTGACACATTCTCAACCATCGCACCCACTCCTCATGGGTCCACATAAGTCACCCTCGACGACCCGCGCAATCACCGCCCGGTATCGCCGCAGATACTCGTCCATCCCGAGATGCCGCTCGGCGAACCCCCGCGCGCCCGTCCGGATCGACCCGGCCAGCGCCCGATCCGTCAACACTTCGATCATGCGCTCCGCCAGCCGCACCGGCTCCAGGCACGGCGTCAGCAGCCCGGTGACCCCATGCTCGACGAACTCCCGAACCGGCGCCGTATCGCTCCCCACGATCGCGCACCCGCACGCCATCGCCTCGCGCAAGCTCCAGGACGCGACGAACGGATAGGTCAGGTACACATGCGCATCCGAGCGCTGGAGCAGCGCGATGAAGGCCGCATAGTCGATCTTGCCGGCAAACAGCACCCGCGCCGGGTCGAGCCCGCCAATCTCGGCCAGCATGTAGGCCCGCCAACTCATCTCCCGCAGCGCGGCCCCGTAGCTAACGCCGTCCCCACCGACGATAACGGCTTTCAGCCGCGGCCGCTCCCGCAGCAGGATCGGCAGCGCCCGCATCAGGATGTGGAACCCGCGATACGGCTCCAAATCGCGGGCGACGTAGGTCACCAACTCGTCCCCGGGCTCGACCCGGAATCCGCCCAGCGCGAAGACGCCGCCGTTCGCGGCCGGATCGGGCCGGCAGAGATCGAGGTCGACCCCCTCCGGCACCACCGCGATCCGCTCCTGCGCCCAGGCCGGATAGGTCCCGTGCTGGAACTGCGTCGGTGTCTGCCCTGCCCCCGGATTGGCCAGCGCGAGCAAGTTGACGGCATTCTTCGCCCGGACCGCCGCGAGTCCGCTCGGCGGCAGGGGGAACTCCGGGTCAAAGCCGACGTCGAGCCCGGCGGTCCGGTAGAAGAACTCGAAATATCCGAGCAGCGGGACGTCCGGCCACACATCCTGTAGGTCGAGCAACTCGCCCCAGCCGTGGTGCCCGATGATGATGTCCGGCCGGTAGCCGAGCGCCTTCAGCCGCGCCGCCGCTTCGGCCACCGCCGCCGCCCGCGCCATCGCCGACACCAGATCGGACGCGACCGCCCCGTTGACGGCCGGAGGGCCGCGATAGACGACCTTACGCGCGCCGGCGATGTAGTTGGCGTTCGCCTCGGTGATGAACAGCACCTCATGCGCCGGGTCGCCGGCGAGATGGCGGACCAGGTGCAGGAACTGGCCCGGGAAGTTCTGATGGACGAAGAGGACGCGCACCCTAGCGACGGCGCTTTGTAACAGCCGGTGCTGGCGCCGCCTCCTTCGGCTGCAGCACCACCTGATAGGCCTCCAGCGCCGCCAGGCTCGGTGCCTCGCACGGCACGTCGCTGACCGGTCCCACCGCCGTCCCGTCCACGAACGTGGCCGACACCGCCACGCTGAACGCCTCCGCCGCGGCGCCGCGGAGCCGTACATGCAACCCGAGCACCGGCAGCGACATTCCCCGGCTGCCGCAGAACTGGCCCGCCTCGGCCCAGGGCGACAGCCATCCGCGCCCCAGCACGGCCTGGTATTCCAGCTCGCCCGGGACCGTCAGCCGCAGCGATTGCAGGGCGAACCCCTCGATCCACCGCCGCCCGCCGCGCTCCCCGATCCACTCGCCGAGCCGGCCTCCGATGTCACCACGGCCATACACATGCGCCATCGCCTCGATCGGCTGCGCTGGCGGCGCCGGCTCGGCCCGCGCGTCGCTCAGCCGCAGCACCTGCAGCTTTGGCGCTTCCTGCGCCGCGTCGGCACCTTGGTAGACCGTCACCATCACCTGCGCCGGGCCGCCGATCACCCGGACCAGCGCCGCGTCGTCCCGCCCCGAGAGCCATCCCTCGCCAAACCCGGCGATCGCAACCCGCCCCGCCGCCGAGCCCGGCGCCGCCGACAATCGCACCAGCGGCAACCCGGTCTGCGGATGCGGCGACGGCGACCCGGCAGCGCCGAACACGCAATACGTGCCCGCCTCGAGCGACATCAAAGTCGCCGTCGTGCGCAGTTCGGTAGGGGCGCGGGTCGCTTGCTCCGACATCGGCTTCGATCCAGCTACATCTCCCGCTATGGTTGCAGGGCGGCCGATGCCGGCGCAAGCTGCAGGAGTGCGTCGTTGATCCGCGACACGGGCAGCCCGAGCGGCAGCAGGGTGCCCCGCCCCGTCGCCCGCACGCGCTCCGCCTGCGCGCCCAGATCGAACGCAACCGCCGGCAATCCAGCCTGCCAGGCGCGGCTGAGCGCGAAACACCAGGTCTCCGGCCAAATCGACGGAATGAACGCCATGTGCCCCCGTTGCGCGCGGATGAGCCCGACCGCGTCGGCCGCTTCATACCGCCCGGTCACGAAGGCCGGCCCGGCCGCCATCAGTTCCCCGTCATCCTCGGTCACGCCGCAGACGACGAACTCCAGCGGCAAGGCCCGCGCCCGCGCATCCGCCGCGCAACCCAGGAGCACGTCGTACCCCTTCTCGACCCCGATCGCGCCGACCACGCAAACCCGCGTGATCGCTTCGGGCGGCGCCGGGCTTTGGGGCGGCAAGGCGCGATCGTCCTCCCATGGTACGATTTCTGGCCGTACGGCCGGAAAATGCCGTCGGATCCGCTGCGCCGTGTCCGCCGTCGGCACCACGACGCGGCGGCTCCCGCCGAAATCCATCGCCGACCGGGCGACCAGGCCATCGGCGGTGATCGTCTCGGCCAGATTGGACCCCAGCTCCGCCACGCACGCCGCACACGCCGTCACCGCCGGCTCGCCGCAATACCGGCGGCCGCGTCCGATGAGCGCGATCCGCGGGCAGAACGACGCCGCGTCGTGCACCCAGCTTTCCAGCGGGATGTCCAGCAACGTTGCGAGCCCGAGCAGGCCATGAGAATGCCCCAGCCAATGATGCGCCTCGAGATGCGTCGGCTGATCGGGTCGCAACAGGGCGGCCAGCGCAGGCAATTCGCCCGGCACCGCGAAGCGGAGATCGTCGTAGCCCTCGATCCGGCAGCCCCCCGCCGCGGGCACCAGCACGACGGGCCGGATGCCGCGGTCCCGCAGCGACCCGGCCCGCGCTGCGACCAGTTCGGCGACGCCCCCACCCTCGCCGTGACTGACCAGCACGACGGCGCACTCCCGGCGCCCCTCTGCCCACCGCAGCGCATCGATCCGCCGTCGCGCCGCGAACAGCGGATCGGCCGAGGCATGGTCGGCGATCATCCCGGCGTATTCGGGGTGGTGCCGCTCGAGGATGGCCTGGTTGCGGCGGCGCAGATCGGCGCGGCCCGCGGGAAACGAGCGCCCGCCATGATGGGCGACGAGGACACCGAGGGCGGCGACGTGCCGCCAACCGCTATGGCGCGCCCGCAGGCAGAAATCGCTCTCCTCGCCATAGCCCTGCGCGAACAGGTCTTCGCGGAACGCGCCGACTTGGTCGAGGCAATCTCGCCGCAGATAGAGGCAGAACCCGACTCCCACCGGAAGCTCGGCGGTCAGCCCGGCATTGGCTCGCCGCGCCATGGCGTCGAGCCAGAGCGGCGCCCCTGCTCCATCGTACGAGACGATGGTGCCATCGTTGGACAACGGCGTGGCGGTGCCGATGTCCGGCGCGGCGTATGCCGCGGCCCGCAGACGCTCGAGCCAGCCGGGAGGGACGAGCGTGTCGCTGTTGAGCAGAACGACGTCGCGCTCCGCCGCCGCCCGCAGGCCGGTGTTG
This sequence comes from uncultured Acetobacteraceae bacterium, assembly GCA_964657565.1. Classification (GTDB taxonomy): domain Bacteria; phylum Pseudomonadota; class Alphaproteobacteria; order Acetobacterales; family Acetobacteraceae; genus JAVVHH01. The sequence goes on along the minus strand of CAZZVQ010000006.1, from coordinate 29,596 downwards.
GCCGCGCTAGGGAAGCCCCGGTTCTCCGGATGCCGATGCAGCCGGATACGGCCGGTCCGCGCCACCTTGTCGAGTGCGGCCGCGCATTCGCCATCCGGTGACGCGTCGTCGACGACATGCACCACGGTATGCGCCGGAACGCTGGCCAGCACCGCGTTCAGACAAGCGAGCGTCTCGTCGGCATTGCCGTAGACTGGCACGACGATGTCGGTCTCACGATGCTGCGAATTGACCTGCGGCGTCGAACGGTTCGGCTGATTCGGGAGCACGCGCGGCCAGATCGGGCTGCCGAGCAGATGCCGGCCGCTAGGGTCCGTGACCATGATAGGGCTGCCGAGTGACGCCAGCGTTGCCGCGGCGACGTTGAACCGGCGGGGCCGGGCCAATGGAGGCAGATCCTCGATGCCGTCGGCCGGGGCGTCTGCCAGGATATTGAGGAAGCCGGTGGGGCCGCGCACGGTGAGCGGTGGCCGGCGATCGGGGTTGCCGGGATACCATGCCCAACCAGCCAGGCCGTCACTGGTCTCAGCCACGAAGCCCTGTATCGCGCACAGGCGGCGGAGCGGCAGCGGGCTACCGAGGAAGGCGCCGCCCGGTCCGCTCACGACGAGACTGTCGCCGTCTTCGAGCCGATCTGAGCGCGCCCTGGGCTGCCCGTCGATGAGTAGGGTGGACGGCTCGCCCGGTCCGGCTTGAAGCCGGCCGTCTTCGCCGAGGCCGCACCAGCCCGGCAGGTCTGATAACGTGACGATCCGGCCGGCGAGCGCCGCCAATTCGGCCGTGACGACCGTCCGCTGCAGCGCTTGCTGGATCGCCGAAACCGCCAACTCCGCGGCGCCTAGGGCGAGATGGGCCGAACCGAGCGCCATCCAGGCCAATGGTATGTGGTCGCGATGGGCAAGCGGGGTGAGCAGCGCCACGGCACGGGCCGGGTCGCCGCAGGTGAGAAGTTGGGAAGCCAGCGTCAGCGCGACCAGCTTATCATCGGGGATGAGAAGGTGGGCTCGCTCCAACCAGCGCACCGCGTCGGCGGGCTTGCCGGCGAGACTGGCCTGCTGGGCCATCGTCCAGGCGTCAACAGCGGGATCGCGCCTTATGGGGCGGGTCGCCTGTGTGTTCTGGTCAGGCGCGGTGCTGAACAGGGGAGTCCATTGACGGTGGCGCTGGTGCCGACAGCGGCGGCAGCGCGGCGATGTCGTTGGCCGCCTCGGCGACACCGGCGGCCAGTGCCCGTCGCAACAAAGCCTCAGCCTCGCCACGATCGACTTTGCCGGCAAGACCTCGCGCGAGATAGCGGCCGAGCATGAGCAGCCCAAAGGGATGATTGTTGGACGCCGCTTTGGTGAACCACTCTTGCGCTGCGGGTCGGTCGACCGGAACGTCATGTCCGCCGCCGAGCAGGGCGCCCATGGCGAATTGCGCACCAGGATGTCCGCGCGCCGCTGCGGACTCGAAGAATCCCTTGGCCGCTTCGTGATCGCGAGAGCCGCCGCGGCCGTTGACCATCATCTCGGCCAGCGCAACCTGCGCCTCGATCAGGCCTGCGTCGGCGGCGCGCTTGATCCACTCGCGCCCACCTGGCAGGTCCACGGGAACGCCGTGTCCCTCCGCCAACATCCGGCCGTACCAGAATTGGGCGTTGACCACACCGTCGGCGGCACGCCGCAGCCATTGCACCGCTGCAGCCAAGTCGCGCTCGATACCGACACCTTCGGCCAGGCAAACACCATAGTTGAAGGCGGCAACCAGGTCACCCTCCTGGGCCGCGGCGGCCACCCATTCGCGCGTGCGCACGCGATCTTCCAGCTGGCCGCCGCCGCGCAGCACCAGATCGGCAAGACCGGAGCGGGCGAGCTTGTCGCCGCGCTCGCCGGAGATCCGGAACCAGCGCGCCGCTTCGTTCTCGTCGCGGGGTACGCCGGCCCCGTTTTTGTAGAGCGTGGCGAGCGTGCGAGCCGCCGCCGCATGGCCCCCTTCGGCGGCACGAGTGTACCAAATCGCGGCTTCGGCGAAGTTGGGCGGCAGGTCGCCGCCTCTGGCATAAAGATCACCGACGAGGGCAGCGGCCTCAGCATCTCCGGCCAATGCTGCGCGGCGCAGCCAGGACTCGCCGTTGGTGGTATCGCGAGCGACCCCGCGCCCCTCCATGAGGGCTAGGCCCCACTTCGCTTGCCCTTGACGCACCCCACGTTCCGCGGATTGCCGGAAGTGATAAGCTGCCGCTTCGAGGTCCTTCGCAATCCCGACCCCGTTCTCGAGGGCGACGCCGTACAGATAGAGCCCGAGCGGGAGCTTGGCCGCGGCAGCCAGGGCAAGTTGGGCCGTCGCTGCTTTCTGCTGCGCCTCGGCAACTGCCGTCCGCATCAACGCGAGGCCATGGCCGAGCGACCCCTGCGCACACCCCGCCTCCGCCGAGGCGCGGTACCAACGGTCCGCCTCTTTGACGTTACGGATGTGTTCTGGGCCGGAGGTGTAGATGTAGCCCAGCAAAGCTTGCGCTTCGGCGTGACCTGCTTCAGCCGCTTGCAAGCCGAACTCGATCGCGCGTTCGAAATCGGGCTCGCCCCGATCGGCGTCGCTGAACAGCGGGGAGCCCGGCGCCATATCGAAAGCCCGGCCCGCACCTGTCAGGTACACCGTCGCTAAAGTGGCCTGCGCGTCGACATGGCCGGCAGCGGCCGCTTTCTCCAGCCAAAACGACGCCGTGTTGCGGCTCGGGGGAACGCCCTTGCCGTCAAGATACGCCTTGCCCACCCAGAACTGCCCCTCCGCGCTGCCGCGATCAGCAGCAGCGGCGAACACCGCGAACACTGAAGCGGCCTCGCCGGCTTGCGCCCGCTCGATCGCATGCCGCAGCCGGGTCGAGGGAGAGATCGCGGCGGCCAGCCGTCCCAATACGCGGGCCATGTCTAAGCGGCCTTCGTGCCCAGGCTATTCACGGCTCCTGCATTCCGTTCGTCAATGCGGGGAGGACGCGGGAGAGTAGGTATCTGACCAAGGTGTGTTCACCAACTTTGACATCGGCGGTGATCGGCATGCCCGGAACCATGTGAAACCAAGTCGGGGTGTCGTGAAGATGCGATGCGTCGAGGGTAACACGGGCTCGATAATATGACGATCCGAGCGGGCGAGGTTGTGTGGGTTGTGATCCGCGTTTTGGTTGTTGATCCTCAGACGCGGTCGAAAAGCTGTCTGGACTCACGACCCGCACGATGCCGTCGACCGTTCCGTGATTCGTATACGGAAGCGTATCTAGTTTGATGTTCACTGGATTACCGGGATGGATGTAGCCGGACTCCGTGCCCGCAACGTTGACTTCTGCTTCAAGCGGCGCGTCGCTGGGCACCAGCGTGATCAGTTGCTCGCCCGACTGCATCACCGATCCCGGCGATACCTTGGCGACAGTGAGCACGGTTCCATCCTGGTCAGCTCGGAGTTCCACCAGCTGTCGGCGGAGTTCCGCCTTCTTCAGGTTCTCCTCAGCATCACTGAGCTTGCGGCTCTGCTCGGTCAGCTCTTGGCCGACTTGGCTCCGCCAATTTTCGTTGTATGCGTCGCGTTCGGCTTGCAAGGCCCGGATGTCGCGTTCCGCCTGTGCGGCCTGAGCGAGGGCGCTATCAAGCCCTCGCTTGACCTCGAGACGGCTGTCGGTTGCCGCGAGGCGGTTGAGCTGGCTACCGACTTGGAGATGTTCGAGTTCGAGACGTTTCCGCTCGACCTCCGCGGCAACTTTCAGCCGTTCGGAATACCCGTTGACGTCGGACATGGCGCGTTGAATTTGCGTCTGCAAACTGTTGATTTTCTGGTTGTAGTTTTCGTTCTTGAAGGAGCGCTCAGCCGCATGTTGCAGGAATAGCGCCCCTTGTAGAGCCGCCATCGGACTAGCGTCGGGTGGGTGGAATTCGGTGCGTCCGGCTTCGGCGGAAAGGCGGGCGACCTCTGCTCGCAAGCTGGCGACCTGCGCCTGGAGCGCGCCGAGATCTGCCGTCGCGAATGTCGGATCGAGACGCGCGAGGACCTGGCCCTTGGTGACTTGATCACCCTCATGAACGTCGATCGACCGGATGATGGCGGTTTCGAGCGGCTGGACAACGCTCGTCGCGCTGAGGGCGATGATACGTCCCTGCGCGGTCACGACCTTGTCGATCGGGATCAGCGCGGCGGCTGCGAAACACGCTCCGACCAGCGTCGCCACGGTCCACGTTACGGGGCGGGCGAGATGCAGGACGGGTTCGACCGCCAACGCCGCGGTCGGTGAGTGAAAGTCGAGCAGCATCGGCGACAGGTCGTCGTCCTTACGCTTTGCCAACAGCGGGTTGGCTCCATTGATGGTCAGGCCCATCGCTCAATCCCCCTGCGCGAGCACTGGCACGAACTGGCCGGCCCGGCTCGCGCCGCCATCCATGTGCCGATTCTGCTGGGCCCAAAGTAGCCGGTAGATCGAGCATCGCTCCAGCAGCGTACGGTGGGGCGCCATATCCACCACCGTCCCCTTGTCGAGGACCAGGATCTGATCGCACTCGACGAGCGAGGACAGGCGGTGCGACACGATCACCATCGTCCGGCCCTTGCTCAGCCGCACTAGGTTCGCATTCACGAGCGCCTCGCTCTCCGGATCGAGGGCGCTGGTGGCTTCGTCGAGGATCATGAGTTTCGGATCAGCGATCACGGCCCGCGCGATCGCCAGCCGCTGGCGTTGCCCACCGGAGAGGTTGGCCGAGCCCTCCTCGATCCAGGTATCGTAGCCGGATGGCAGCCGCTCGATGAACTCCTCTGCGCCGGCCAGACGCGCCGCGCGCACCACGTCATGCAAGGTCAGGCCCGGTCGACCGGCTGTGATATTGTCACGCACGGTGCCGCGGAAGAGGAAATTGTCCTGCAGCACCACGCCGAAGCTTTGACGCAGATGCGTCAGATTGATCTCCCGCATCTCGCCCCCATCGAGCTTCAGGAAGCCGGAGTAGTCTCGGTTGATGCCCTGAAGCAGCCGCATGAGCGTGCTCTTGCCGGAGCCGCTGCGGCCGACGACGCCCAGCATTGTTCCCGTCGGGATCTCGAAACTGACCTTATCCAGTGCCGGCAGCTTCGCGCCGGGATAGGTGAAGGTCAGATCCTCGAAGGCGACGGCGCCCGACAGGCGCGGACGCAAACCACCCTGCATGGCGGCCGTCTCGCTGGGATTGTTCAGGACCATCGCGACCTGGGCAACCGACGCGCGGACATCCTCGAAATCCTCGATCAGCTTCGCCAGGCCAACCAGCGGCTGCGTCACCCGCGAGCCGAGCATCATGAACGCGACCAGGCCACCGACAGCGATCCCGGTCGTGTCGTTCAGGGCGATGTATGCCCCGACCATGATCACGCCGCGCTGGATGAAGCTTTCGATCGGGTTGATCAGGGTCTGTGGCCAATTGGCCAGCCGCCCCGCCTGTAGCTTCAGCCGGCCGGCTTCGGCGGTGCGCTCGTCCCACTCGGTGCGGCGCTGCGGTTCGAGGGCGAGGGATTTGATGGTCCGGATGCCATGCACCGTCTCGACCATGGTGGAACCCTTCTGGCTCTCCGCCAGCGTGAGCTTCCCGACGACCCGGCGCAGCGCCGGCAGGAACAACAGGATGACGCCGGTGATAACGGCCGCGCAGACCAGCACGATCCAGGCCAGCGTGGGCTCCATCCAGAACAGGATGGGGATCAGGATCACGAGCGTGAACATGTCGAGAAACGTGCCCATGAGTTTTCCGGTGAGGAACTCACGGACTTTCCATACTTGAGCGATGCGGTAGTTGATCTGACCGGCCGGGTTCTTCTCGAAGTAATCGAGCGGCAGGGCAAGCAGGCGATTGAAGACATGTAAGTTCAAGCGCGCGTCGACCCGGGTGGACACAACCTGGACGAGTTCCCGTCGAGCATAGCCGAGCAGCGTCTCGTAGATCGTCACGATGAGCAAGATCACGCTCAGCAATACGAGCGTGGACATGCTTTGGTGGACGACGACCCGGTCGACCACGGTCATCACCAATAATGGCGGCACGATCGTCAGGGCGCTGATGGTGACCGAGGCGATCCCGACGTCGCGCAACGAGCGGCGCTCTTGCAGCACGAGGCCCATCAGCCAACCGAACGTGAATGGCCGGTCGGTCTCGGAATCGCCCCGCATGCGGCGAATGAGCAGGGCCTCGCCGGCCCACGACTGGCGCATGCGGAATTCGTCGACCGCGGTGGCGAATTCGTTGGAGTTTTGCCGGGGATCGCGGATCCAGACGATGCCGCGCGCCGGGTCGGCGCCAACCATCAGGCCGGCGCTGCCGTCCTTGAAGAACAGGATGACGGGCGGGGGTGGCTTGGCCGATCCGACGAGCTTGAAGAGGGCCTTCCAGCGCAATTTCTCGGCCCGCGCATATAGGCCTTGTTCCTTGGCCCAGGCGGCCAGCGACGCTGGAGACGGAGCGCTCTCCTGGTCGCGGGCGCGGTAATCGGTCTCGTCGAGATCGATCCCATGATGCCGGGCCACGGCGACCACTGCCAAGACACGGGTGGCCGTCGCCGGCGGCAACTTGCTTCCCGCGACGGTGTCGGCGTCGATCTTGGGAGCGGAGACGTCTAACGTGACGGATTGCGGTCCGGATCGGGTCACAGGCGTTCCTTCGCTTGAGGCCGCTACCGGATTTTTCGGCGTAGGGCGTTAGCACGAACGATGGGCGCAATAGCATAAAATTAGGTTAACGCTGAGTTGCGCGTTGCGAGATCGGCGGCCTTGACCTTTGATGCGGCAATGGACATCAGACCCGCGAACTCGGCCGACGTGCCAGAAATTCAATCCATCTATGCTTATCACGTCTTGCACGGTGCAGGCACTTTCGAGGAAATCCCGCCGTCGATCGAAGAAGTGCACCGACGGTTCGACGGCATCGTCAGCCGGGGCTGGTCATACCTGGTGGCCAGCGACGCCACCGGGGTATTGGGATATGCCTATTTTGCGTTGTTCCGGGAGCGCTCTGCGTACCGATATACTGCGGAGGACAGCATCTATGTCCGCGACGACGTGCGTGGGCAGGGGGTCGGCAAGGCGCTCGTGGCGAAGGTGCTCGACGAGGCCGAGGCGCAGGGATTCCGGCAGATGGTCGCGGTGATCGGCGATTCCGACAATGTCGGGTCGATCGGGATGCACGCCTCGCTCGGATTTCAGCGGACCGGTTTGCTGCGTGCGACGGGTCTCAAATTCGGGCGCTGGGTCGACACCGTGTATATGCAGCGTGCGCTTGGGCGCGGCGATCACGACGTGCCGGGCTGAGCCGCCTCGAGGCGGAAGCGAGCCGACGCGACCGGGTCGTCGCGCAGGGCGGACCAGACGGCGATGTCACCCTCGGGGCTCGCAGTGACAGCGATGACGCGGCGGAAGAAGCCAATCTCACCGCGGGCGCGACGCTGGAACAGGCGGTCCAGCGCGACCGCGGCGGGAGATCGTGTCACGCAGCATGCGCATCCGGGAGCGTGGCTGGTGGTGGCCGGGGCGAACATTTCGGCGGGATACTCCGCCGGCGTCGACGTGCCCTCTATAAGGATGGCGTCGCCGGTGTCGGCTAGCGCGACCGACCCGAGGCGAACCGGTATCCGAGCGTCGATGGACCATGGCATGATGTAGACATAAAGATAACTTTATGTCATTGGCAAGGGTATGGACGCTCTTCTTGCAGCGCTACGCGCCTGCGCCGAACCGACCCGGCTCCGTCTCTTGGCGCTGGCCGCGCGGGGGGCGTTTTGCGTGGTCGAGTTGACCGACATCTTGGGGCAGTCGCAACCGCGGCTTTCGCGGCATTTGAGGTTGTTGTGCGACGCCGGGGTGCTCGAGCGGGTGCGGGAGGGATCGAACGTGTGGTTCGGTCTGCCGCCCGATGCCGGTGTGGTGCACGACTTGCTGGCGCGAATTCCTGACGAGGACCCGGTGCTCGCAGCGGACCGGCGGGCGGCCGCGCGGGTGTTGGCTGAGCGGGCGCGGGCCGCTTCGGAGACATTTCGCCGGCAGGGGGCGGATTGGGACGAGACGCGCGCGCTGGCGCTCCCGGCGGCGTCGATCGAGCAGGCAGTGGTGTCGTCGTTGCCCGCCGAGGGGATCGACCGCATCCTCGATATCGGGACCGGCACCGGACGCATGCTCGAATTGTTGGCGCCCAGGGTCAAGGCTGGGTTGGGGGTCGACGCGAGCCGCGCGATGCTGGCGCTGGCGCGGGCGCGGTTGGCCAAGCCGGGGCTCGGACATTTGTCGGTGCGCCAGGCCGACATGTACAGCCTGCCGGTGGCGCGGCGGTTCGATCTCGTGCTGATGCATATGGTGCTGCATTACGCCGAGGATCCGCGCGCGGCGTTGGCCGAGGCGACGCGCGCCCTGGTTCCGGGCGGTATGCTGCTCGTGGTCGATCTGGCCCGGCATGACCGGTCGGCGTTGGCCGACCGGCTGGCGCATCGCTGGCCCGGGTTTGGCGAGGCTGAGATGGCCGCGCTGTTTGCCGAGGCCGGGTTGCAGCCCGGCCGTACTCTCTCCGTCGCCGGTCCGCTCGATGTGTGGGTTTGGACTGCCACATTACCGGCCGAGGCTCCGGCCCGATCGCCTGAACTGGAATTTGCCCAATGACCCGTCCGCATCTGCTCGACGCGCTTCGTGACCAGGTTCTGCTCTGCGATGGGGCCATGGGGTCGCGGGTGCAGGCGCTCGATCTCGAGGTGGAGCGCGACTATTGGGGGCAGGAGAACTGCACCGAGGTGCTGAACCTGTCGCGGCCGGATCTCGTGCGGGAGATCCATCGGGGGTATTTCGAGGCCGGGGCGGACATGGTCGAGACGAATACGTTCGGGGGGTCGCCGATCACGCTTGCGGAGTTCGGGCTCGAGGCCCGGACGCATGAAATCAACAAGATAGCGGCGGAGCTGGCGCGGGAGGCGGCGGAGAGCTTTGCGGACGGGCGGCACCGGTGGGTGGTTGGATCGGTGGGTCCGGGGACGAAGCTGCCGTCGCTTGGAAACATTGCGTACGACCCGTTGGAGGCGGCGCTGGCGGAACAGGCGCGCGGGCTGATCGCGGGCGGCGTTGACGCAATCTTAATAGAGACCTGCCAGGATACGCTGCAGATCAAGGCGGCGGTGAATGGGGCGAAGATCGCGCGACAGGAGGCAGGGCGGGATACGCCCATCTTCGTGCAGGTGACGGTGGAGACGACGGGAACGTTGCTGGTCGGGCCGGACATCGCGGCGGCGGCGACGGTGATCGACGCGCTGGACGTGCCGTTGATAGGTCTGAACTGCGCGACGGGGCCGCAGGAAATGGCCGAACACGTGCGGTGGCTGGCGGCGAACTGGAAGGGGTTTCTATCAGTACAGCCGAATGCTGGGCTGCCCGAACTGGTCGACGGTCAAACGCGGTATCCGCTGGATGCGGCGCAGATGGCGAGTTGGGTGGAGCGGTTCATCAGTGAGGACGGGCTGAACCTGATCGGCGGGTGCTGCGGGACTTCGGTGCCGCATATCCAGGCGCTGGATGCGATGCTGCGGCGGCGGGGCGGATTCCGACCGGCGCCGATCGCCAGAAAACCGGTTTGGGTGCCGTCGGTGGCGAGCCTGTATGGGCAGACGGCGCTGCGGCAGGAGAATAGCTATTTCTCGATTGGCGAGCGATGCAACGCCAACGGGTCGAGGAAGTGGCGGGAGCTGCAGGAGCGCGGGGACTGGGACGGTTGCGTGGGCATGGGGCGCGAGCAGATCGCCGAGGCGTCGAACAGCCTGGATATCTGCACGGCGTTCGTCGGGCGCGACGAGCTGGCGGAGATGACGGAGGTGGTCACGCGGTTCACCTCGAGCGTGAACTCGCCGCTGGTGATCGACAGCACGGAGACGCCGATCATCGAGGCGGCGCTGAAGCTGCATGGCGGCAAGCCAATCATCAACTCGATCAATTTCGAGGAGGGTGAAGGCGCGGCGCGGGATCGGTTGGCACTGGCGAAGAAGTTCGGGGCGGCGGTGATCGCGCTGACGATCGACGAGACCGGGATGGCGAAGACGCCGGAGTCCAAGCTCGAGATCGCGCGGCGGCTGGTGGCGATCGCGGAGGAGTTCGGGTTGCCGCAGTCGGACCTGCTGATCGATCCGCTGACGTTCACGGTGGCGACCGGCAACGAGGACGACCGCAAGCTGGGCGAGTGGACGCTCGAGGGGATCAGGCTGATCCGCGAGGCGTTTCCGGACGTGCAGATCGTGCTGGGGCTGTCGAACATCAGCTTCGGGCTCAACCCGGCGGCGCGGGCGGTGCTGAACTCGGTGTTCCTCGACCATGCGGTGCGGGCGGGGATGACGGCGGCGATCGTGCATGTGAGCAAGATCAGGCCGTTGCACCTGATCGCGGCCGAGGAGGTGAAGGTCATGGAGGACCTGATCTTCGATCGGCGCGAGGGGGATTACGACCCGCTGAAGCAGCTGCTGGAAATGTTCGCGGACCGGAAGGCGGCGGACGCGGTCAAGAAAGTGCGGGCGGAGACGGTCGAGGGGCGGTTGAAGGACCGGATCGTCGATGGCGACCGCAAGGGATTGGCGGAGGAGCTGGACGAGGCGCTGCAGAAGATGCCGCCGCTGGACATCATCAACACGGTGCTGCTGGACGGCATGAAGGTGGTGGGCGAGCTGTTCGGGGCGGGGAAGATGCAGCTGCCGTTCGTGCTGCAGTCGGCGGAGACGATGAAGGCGGCGGTGGCGCATCTCGAGCCGCATATGGAGCGGATCGAGGGGCAGGAGAAAGGCACCATCGTGCTGGCGACCGTGAAGGGCGACGTGCACGACATCGGCAAGAACCTGGTCGATATCATCCTGACCAATAACGGTTACCGGGTGGTCAATCTCGGGATCAAGGTGACGCTGGCGGACATGGTGGCGGCCGCGAAGGAGCACCGGGCGCATGCGATCGGGATGTCCGGGCTGCTGGTCAAGAGCACCGTCGTGATGCGCGAGAACCTCGAGGAGATGGCGCGGCAGGGGCTCGAGATCCCGGTGATGCTGGGCGGCGCGGCGCTGACGCGGAACTATGTCGAGGATGATTGCGTGCGGGCGTATGCGTGCGGCCGGGTCGCGTATGCGCGGGATGCTTTCGACGGGCTGAGCCTGATGGACAAGGTGACGGGCAACGGGTTCGACGATTATCTGGCGGCGGTGCAGTCCAAGCGGTCGGGCAAGGCGCGCAACACGAGCCGGACGTTGGGTCAGGCGGATGCGAAAGCGTTTCGGCCGGTTGATGTGGCGGCGGTGCAGGCGCGGCGGCGGCGGTTGACGCAGGATGTGCCGGTGGCGGAGCCGCCGTTCTGGGGCGCGAAGGTGCTGGAAGCGCCGGCCAAGGCGATCGTGCCGTTCTTGAACGAGCGGAGCCTGTATCAATTCCAGTGGGGGTTCCGGAAGCAGGGGCGGACGCTGGAGGACTTCCTGGGCTGGGCGAAGCAGGAGTTGCGGCCGGTGATGCGGCGGATGCTGCAGATTTGCGAGCAGGACGACATTCTTCGGCCGCAAGCTGCTTACGGTTATTGGAAGGCGGCGGGGCAAGGCAACGATCTGATCGTGTTCGAGCAGGACGGAACGACCGAGCTATGCCGGTTCGCACTGCCGCGGCAGCCGCGGGAGGATGGCGAGTGCATCGCGGATTTCTTCCGCGACGTGGACGACGAGCAGCGCGATGTGATCGGGCTGCAGGTCGTGACCGTGGGACAAAAGGCGAGCGACACGGCGCGGGTGTGGTTCGAGGACAACCGGTATCAGGACTACCTGTATCTGCACGGGCTCTCGGTCGAGATGGCCGAGGCGATGGCGGAGTACACGCATAAGCGGATCCGGGCGGAGCTGGGCTTCGCCGGCGAGGACGACCGGGACATGGAGAAGATGCTGGCACAGGCGTATCGCGGGTCGCGGTACTCGTTCGGGTATCCGGCGTGTCCGCGGCTCGAGGATCAGGAGCCGTTGTTGCGGTTGTTGGGGGCGGAGCGGGTCGGGGTCTCGATCTCCGATGAGTGGCAGCTGCATCCGGAGCAGTCGACGAGTGCGATCGTGGTGCTCAACCCGGGGGCCAAATACTTCTCGGTCTAGCGCCGGCTGGTCACTCCGGCTTGGCTTCCGCTTCGCGGACGGTGACGGCGACCTTCTGCCGGGCGCCGCTGCGCAAGCTGAACGCGCAGTCGAACCTGTCGCCGGGGGCGAGCTTACCGGTGAGTTGCAGGAGGCGGACGTTGAAGCCGTCGGCCGTCAGCACCGTCTCGCCCCGGGCGGCGATCGGAATGGCTTTGACGCTCCGGGCGGACGGGAAGCCCTCGCCGCGATCGACGGTGCGCAGTTCGGTGAAGTTCGCCGCGTCGCAGCGGACCCGGATGATGGCGTCTTCGGCGCCATCGTTCTCGACCGTCATATAGAGGCTCGTGTCTGTGCCCTTCTCGGCCGCGGTCGTCCAGGCGGCCTTGACCGCGGGCGCCGGGTCGGCGGCCAGCGCCGGGGCTGCGGTTCCCAGCAGGACGGCGAGAACGGCGGCGCTACGGGTCATGCGGTTTGACCAGGGAGACGGTGAATATCGTCTGGCTCGTGAACTTGTCCTGCGACTGGCCGGTGCGGCGGAACAATTCACGGTCGACCACCAGGAAGCGGTCGCCGAAACTCTTCTCGCAATGCTGCCGGACGAACAGGCTACCCACGGCCTCCTCGCCGGAAGCGGGCTCGCCGTCCTTGCAGGTCCAGCCATCCTCGCCGTAATGGTTCATCACGCGCTCGCCGAAATGCACGCCACGCTTGCGCAGGAACACGCGCCCGGACGGGTCCGACTGCATGGTGAGCGCCTGCACGATCCCGTCGTCGCGGATGCCGAGGGACAGCCGCACGGGCTGACCGGCGACGATCGTGTCGTGTTCCGGCGTGTCGTCATAGCGGAACGAGATGATCCGCAGGCCGGCCGCGTTCGGCTGGCAGTCGCGCCATTGCTGCCAGCTCTGCAAGGATTTCCCGCCGCCGGCGCAGGCCAGGTCTGCGTAGCCGCTGGCGGGCAGCGCCGCCGCCGGCATCCCGACCCGCAACGTGCGCAGGTCGTTGTCCACCGGCGGCTTGGCGTAGGCGGCGAGGCTCGACGAGCAAAGCGCGGCCAGGACGGCGGCCCGGATCGATGACCGCTTCATTGTCCGGTCGTGGCCGGCGTCGGCATGGGATGGCGGGAGGCGACGGCACCGGCCGCCTTGGGGCGGTAGATGTCGCACACCCGCGACGTGTCGCCAAAGTAGCTGACGCAATCGGCCAGATTCGGCTCGCCCTTGCCCTTGATGTTCGCGACCACGTAGTCGGCGACCGCATCGATCTCACGGTCGCGCAGCACCACATTGGCGGCAGGCGGCATGATCTCCTTCACGTCCTCGTTGCTCATGCCGTAGCACTTGCCGTCCTTGTAGGGATCGTTGGTGAAGTGCGGCATCCCCGTGGTCGGGCGGCCGCAGGTCACGATTTCCTTGATCTGGTCTTTTTCCAGCGCCGTCGCCCGTAGCGAGAGCGCGGCGCCACCGTAGCCTCCGCCGCCGACGCCGCTCCATTTATGGCACCCGACGCAGTTGGCCTTTTCGTAGATCGCCTTGCCGGCCTCGGCCGGGTCGGCGGGTTGTGCAGCGGCGGGCTGCACGGCCGCGAGCAGCAGGAGTGCGGCAACAAGGCGAAGCTTCATTGATCAGTCCCAAAACAGGCCCGGCCCGCAATCGCCGGCCGGGCCAGGTTTGTCAGAGAGCGAAGACGTAGAGCATCGACCCGGGCTCGGTGGTCTTCAACTCCGGGGTGGAGTCGATGAACCACTTGTCCCAGGCGCCGCCCAGTCCCACCAGCACGGCGACGTATTGCTTGCCGTCGACCGTGAAGGTCATCGGCGGCGCGTTCAATCCGCCGCCGGTCGGGAACGACCAGAGTTTCTCCAGCGTCTTGGCATCGAGCGCGAACATCTCGCCGTCTGGCGCGCCCGCGAACACCAGGTCCGGCGTGGCGAGCAAGCCGCCCAGCATCGGGTATGTCGTCTCGTGCTTGCCGGTGACCTTCCCGGTCGCCGCGTCGATGGCCGTGACGCTGCCGGTGATGCGCTGGGCTGCGCTCGGGCCGCCACCGGTGAACCAGTCCCGCGGCTTGTTCTGGCCGGTCTCGGCCTTGACGGTGATCTTGTTGCAGCTCTCGATGACCGGGATGTACCAGGTATTGGTCACCGGGTTGAACGCGGTCGGCGGCCAGTTCTTGCCGCCCATGTTGCCCGGGCAGATCACCGAGACCGGGTTCTGCTCGTTGGGCGTCGCGCTGACGTTGTAGATCTGGACCGGCTTCTTCGGGTCGTATTCCTTCGGCTTGCCGGTGACCGGGTCGACGCCGGCCGTCCAGGTCAGTTGTTTGACGAACGGAACGGCCCAGGCGAACTTGCCGGTGTCGCGGTCCACGGCGTAGGCGATGCCGTTGCGGTCGGCTTCCAGGGTCAGCTTGCGGGGCGCGCCGCCGTTGGCGCCGGGCACGTCGACCAGCACGTTCTCGGCCACGCTGTCATAGTCGAACGGGTCGTTCGGCGTATGCTGGAAGTGCCACTTCATCTTGCCGGTATCGAGATCCAGCGCCAGGGTGCTGTCGGTGTAGAGGTTGTCGCCGGGGCGATACTGGTTGTTCCAGTCCGGGCCCGGGTTGCCGGTGCCCCAGAACAGCGTGTTGGTGGACGGGTCGTAGCTGCCGGTCACCCAGGTTGGACCGCCGCCGGAGGCCGCCGCGTTGTTCGGCCCGCCCCAGCTCGCGATCGCGTCTTCGCCCTCGGGGATGGTGTAGGTGCGCCAGACTTCCTTCTGCGTCTTGAGGTCGGTCGCGGCGAGCCAGCCGCGGATGCCGTATTCGCCGCCGGCGACGCCGGTGATGGCGAGGTCCTTGACGACCAGCGGTGCGCCGGTGACGGCCTCGCCCTTGTCGGGATCGGCGACCTGGCGCTGCCAGGCGACCTTACCGGTCTCCTTGTCGGTGGCGATCAGGCGGCCATCGAGCGTGTGCGAGATGACCATGTTGTTCCACAGCGCGACGCCGCGGTTGTCGACGCCGCAGCAGGCGACGGCACCGGCCCAGTCATGGTCGGTCTTGGGATCCATCTTCCAGACCAGCTTGCCCCTGCCGCCATGGGCGTCGACCTTGTAGACGGAGCCCCAGCCATCGGTGAAGAACAGGAAGCCGTTTTCGGCCAGCGGGGTGGCTTCCAGCCCGCCATGGGTCCAGATGCCGCCGCCCTCGACGCCGCCGAGCGCCATGGTGAAGGCGACGTGGAGGTTCTTCACGTTGTCCTTGTTGATCTGGTTCAACTCGGAGAAGCGATGGGCGGAATAGTCCTTGTGATGCAGGAGCCAGTTGCCCTGCTCCTGCTGCGCCTTCAGCAGGCGGTCGGGCGTGACATCGTCGGCGGCGCGGACGGGTGCGGCGGCCAACAGCGAAAACGCTGCGACACCAGCGAGGAGACGCATACGCTTCAGCGAGTGCTGCTTGAGAGACATCGGGATCCTCCGCTATATTACCGGTTCATTGATAAAGCGACAGAAACAGCATGATCAACGGCTGATTCGACCGAAAATGCAAGGCTCTTCGGTTGTGGTTACTGTCATGACGTGGCCGGACATTCGGTGTCAAAAATTCGACGCGACTTGTGTCGGACTGCCTTGTGCTCCTCCTCGCCGAACGGGTTCGCCCACGTTTCGCGCTCTGCCGCAAAGATTGCCTACGCTACGGCGCGTCGTCAATGACTGCATTCGGAATACCGAGCGTCTTGTCGCACCCGGCCCAGCCGTGCCAGCCTCCCGTCATGCGGATGTTGAGCACGCAACCAACGCTGGTTGCCCAGGTCTATGACGAGCTGCTGGCCGCCATCACCGACGGCAAGCTCCGGCCGAACGAACGCCTGATCCAAGACGAACTCGCCACCAAGCTCGGCGTCTCGCGCCAGCCGGTGCAGCAGGCCTTGCTCTTGCTGCGCAATGACGGTTTGGTGACCGGCGCGGTCGGGCGAGGCCTGGTGGTCGCGACCGTCGACGCCGAGACGGCCCGGCAGGTCTATGAGATCCGTGGGGTGATCGAGGGATTGGCCGCGCGGCTGTCGGCCGAGCACGGGGGTGAGCGGGCCAAGAAACCGGCGGCGCAGATCGTGGCGGCCGGGCGGGCGGCGGTGGCGGCCGGGTCGGTGCCGCGGATGGTCAAGGCCGATCTCGAGTTCCACCGTCTCCTCTACATGTTGTCCGGCAATCCGATGATCGAGCAGACGACACAGCCGCATTGGCTGCACATGTGCCGGATCATGGGCGAAGTGCTGGCCGGCAGCGACATGCCCGACCGGATCTGGGATCAGCACGAGGCGATCATCGAGGCCGTCGTGGCAGGCGACGCCGCGCGGGCGGAGCGGCTCAGCCGGCAACACATCGCGGAGGCGGCGACCTGCTTGCTCGCCCGGCTCAACCGCGCGGCTCTGCAGACGGTCGCACACGAATAAAGACCCGCCGGACGGGCGGGAGACGGGAGGACGCAATGCGTTTCGCACTCACGGCCACGTTGCTGGTCGCAGCATGGGCGGCGATCGGGACGGCCCGGGCCGCCGAGACGGTGACGGTGCCGATCGCCTATCTCGGCCTGCTGCCGCAGAAGCCGCAGGCCGCCACCACCCTCGACCCGGCGCCGGTCGATGAAGGCCTGCTCGGCGCCCGGCTGGGCCTGGCCGACGACCAGACCACCGCGGCCTTCACCGGTCAAAACTTCGTCATGTCGGAGACGCTTTCCAAGGAGCCCGCCGCCATCCTGGCGGCGGCGCGCGAGAAGCTCGACGGCGGCAGCCGCGTGTTCGTCACCGACCTGCCGGCCGACCTGCTGCTCCGGGTCGCCGACCTGCCGGGCGCGAAGGACGCGCTGTGGCTCGACGCGACCGACGACGACGACCGGCTGCGCGGCGCCGACTGCCGCAAGACCATCCTGCATCTGTTGCCGAGTGCGGCCATGCGGGCGGATGCGCTGATGCAGTATCTTGCGGTCAAACGCTGGCGCGACATCCTGCTGGTGACGGGGCCGTCCGAGGCCGACAAGGCGTTGGCCGACGCGTTCCGCCGCAGCGCGCGCAAGTTCCAGCTCCGGCTCGTCGCCGACAAGCCCTGGGCGTTCAAGCCCGGCGCGCAGCGGACCGACACCGGCCACGTCTCCATCGCCGCCGAAGCCGCACGCTTCACCCAGGGGGTGAGCTACGACGTTCTGGTCGTGGCCGACGTCGCCGGCGATTTCGGCGACGATTTGTCGTACCGCACCACCGATCCGCGCCCGGTCGCCGGAACCCAGGGCATGGTCCCCACCGCCTGGGCGCGCGCCTTCGAGCAATGGGGCGGCACGCAGCTGCAATCGCGCTTCCAGAAGCTGGCGGGCCGGCCGATGACGCCGCGCGACTACGGCGCCTGGATGGCCGTGCGCGCCGTCGGCGAAGCGGCGACCCGCGGCGGCGCCGACCCGGCCACGCTGATCAGTTTCATGCGCGGGCCGACCTTCGAACTGGCGGCGTTCAAGGGGTCTCGGCTCAGCTTCCGCCCGTGGGATGGGCAGCTCCGCCAGCCGGTGCTGCTGGCCGATGCGCGCAGCCTGATCAGCGTCAGCCCGCAACCCGGCTACCTGCACCAATTCTCCGAGCTCGACACGCTCGGGATCGACCAGCCGGAGACCGCATGTCACGAGTAGTTCTGGTTCTGCTCCTGCTCGCCGCCGCGCCCGCCTGGGCGGAGCGCGTGCTGCTGTCCAACGAGAAGGACGACACCATCACCGTGCTCGATGCGGAGTCGCTGAAGATCGTCGCCACGGTCCCGGTGGGCGAGCGCCCCCGCGGGATCGTGCTGTCCAAGGACGGCAAGACGTTGTTCATCTGCACCAGCGACAGCGACCATATCGAGGCGCTCGACCTCGAGACGCTCAAAGTGGCCCGCGTGCTCGACAGCGGACCAGACCCGGAGCTGCTGGCGCTGAGCCCGGACGGGGCGACGATCTACGCGTCCAACGAGAACGACAACAAGGTCTCGGTGATCGACGTCGCCTCCGGCAAGGTCACCACCGAGATCCCGGTCGGCGTCGAGCCGGAAGGCATGGCGGTCAGCCCGGACGGGACCATGCTGGTCAACACGTCGGAGACGACGAGCATGGCCCATTTCATCTCGATTGCCAGCAAGGAGATCGTCGGCAACGTCCTGGTTGGCTCGCGCCCGCGCTCGGCGCGGTTCACCGCGGATGGGCAGGAGGTCTGGGTGTCGTCGGAGGTGGGCGGCAGCGTCAGCGTAATCGACCCGGCGACGCGCAAGGTGACGCACACGATCGAGTTCGCGGTCCCGGGCGTGCCGGGCGAGGGCATCCAGCCGGTCGGCATCGTCATCGCGCCGGACCGCAGCCGCGCCTATGTGGCGTTGGGGCCGGCGAACCGGGTCGCGGTGATCGACGCCAAGACGTACCGGGTGCTGCGCTATCTGCTGGTGGGCCAGCGCGTATGGAACCTGGCGTTCTCGCTGGATGGCCACCGGATCTACACGGCCAACGGCGTGACCAACGACATGTCGGTGATCGACGTCGATAGCCTCAAGGTGGTGCGCTCCGTGCCGGTCGGGCAGTTGCCCTGGGGCGTGGTGGTCGCGCCTTAGTCGCCTCCCCCACGCCGGGCCATGAAACCACGCCCCGGGTCGTAGCCGATCACCGCCAGCGCCATGAACAGCAGCGTGCAGCCGGCGACCACGAGCAAGGAGACCGGTTCGACCGTCGTGTAGAGGGCGAAGCGGATCAGCTCGGTCGCCGAGGTGAACGGGTTGAGCTGGCACACCCACCACAGCACCGCGCTCGACTCCTTGACCCGCCATAGCGGGTAGAGCGCGGAGGAGGCGAAGAACATCGGGAAGATCACGAAATTCATGACGCCCGCGAAATTTTCGAGCTGGCGCACGAAGGACGACAGCACCAGCCCGAGCGCCCCCAGCATCAGCCCCGACAGCACCAGCGCCGGCAGCACCGTCAGGTAGCCGAGCGGCGGCGGCTCGATCTCCCAAAACCAGGCGATCGCGAGGAACATATAGGCCTGCACCACCGACACCGCGACGCCGGCCAGGAGCTTGCACAGCAGCAGGTACCAGCGTGGGAACGGGCTGACCATGAGCGTCTTCATGCTGCCCATCTCGCGGTCGTAGACCATCGAGAGCGAGCTCTGCATGCCGTTGAACAGTTGGATCATCGCGATCAGCCCGGGCGCGATGTAGACCTCGTACGGGATATAGGTGTCGTACGGCGGGATGATCGACACGCCGAGCACGAAGCGGAACCCGGCCGCGAAGATCGCCAACCACACTAGCGGCCGCACCAGCGCCGAGATGAACCGGCCGCGCTGATGCACCCAGCGCAGCGTCTCCCGCCCGACGATGCCGCCCATGCAGCGGCTATATTGGGCAGCCGTCATGCCGCCTCCCGCAGCAGCCGCTCGAACGCGTCCTGCAGCCCCGCCGCCCCGGCCCCGGCGACGACGTCCGCCACCCTGCCCTGCCCCACGATCTTGCCGGCGCGGAGCACGACCAGGTCGGCGTCGTCGGCCGCCTCCTCGATCAGATGCGTGGCCCACAGCACCGCCAATCCGCGCTCGGCACAGAGTTGGCGCACGTGGCCGAGCAGAAAACGGCGGCTCTCGAAATCGAGCCCGGCGGTCGGCTCGTCCAGCAGCAGCAGCGCCGGCTCGTGCACCAGCGCCCGCGCCAGCTCGACCCGGCGGCGCTGCCCGCCCGACAGCTGCCGCACGCGGTCGCGCCGGCGGTCGAGCAGGCCGACCCGCTCCAGTTCGGCCGCGATCCGGGGCGCCGCGGTGGCGGCCGCGATGCCGTGCAGCGCCGCATGGTAGCGCAGGTTCTGCTCGACGGTCAGGTCCAGGTCGAGCGTCGGCTGCTGGAACACCACCCCCATGCGCGCCAGCGCCGCCTGCGGCTGCTCGCGGAAGTCGCGCCCGAACACCGCGATGCGCCCGGCGGCGGCGTGATACAGGCGGGTGATCAGCGCGAACAACGTGGTTTTGCCCGCCCCATTGGGGCCGAGCAGCACGGTGAAGCTGCCGCGCCGGACGCTGAACGCCACGCCATCGAGCACCGTGCGCTGGCCGAACCGGTGGCTCAGCCCGACCACCGATAGCGCCGGTTCCTCGGTCGATGACATCGTTCCCCTTCCCCCAAAAGCCCGGTCGCGCCGCGCCGCTTCCCGCGATACTGTACCCCAGACGCAGGCTTGTCAGCCGCCAAGCGGGAGGAATGGATGCACCGTGCGAAGATCACGCGGCGAAACGCGGCCAGGCTGCTGGCGGCGACCGCGATGGTTCGCCCTGCTCGGGCCGCCGCGCCGATCCGCATCGGCACGCTGCGCTTCGGCTCCCTGGCGTGGGAGCTTGACGTCATGCGCCATCATGGGCTGGTGCAGGGCTTCGCGCTGGAGCCGGTGGAGTTCGCCAGCGGCCCGGCCAGCCAGACGGCGTTGCAGGCCGGCAGCGTCGACATCGTGCTGCAGGACTGGATCTGGACCTCGCGGCTGCGCTCGGAGGGCGCGGCCTGGACGTTCGCGCCGGCCACGGCCGCGCTCGGCGCCATCGTGGTGCCGGCGGGCTCGACGATTGGCGGCGTGACGGACCTGCGCGGCCGGCGCCTCGGCGTAGCCGGCGGCCCGCTCGACAAAAGCTGGCTGCTGCTGCGGCTGCTCGCCCAGCGCGATGACCAGCTGGACCTCGATACCGCCGTCGAGAAGGTGTTCGGACCGCCGCCTTTGCTGGCCGCGCAGCTCGATGTCGGACGGCTGGACGCGATGCTGACCTACTGGCCGTTCGTCGCACGCGCCGAGGCACAGGGAAGGCGCGCCGCCTTGGACATGGCGGACGTGCTGGCCGCCCTGGACGTGCCGCGCGGCCTGCCGATGCTCGGCTACGTGTTCGCCGAGCCGTGGGCGGAGCGGAACCGGGACGCGCTCGCCGCCTTTCTCGGTGCGGCGGCGCGCGCGCGGGAGGTTCTCATGACGTCGGACGCGGAGTGGGACCGCATCATGCCGCTCACCGGGACGGCCGATCCGGCGGAGTTGGCGCGGTTGCGCGCCTGGTATCGCCGCGGGGCGATCGGCCCGTGGGATGGCGCCGCGCGCGCCGCGGCCGACCGCCTGTTCGCGCTGCTCGCCACCATCGGCGGCCCGGCGCTGGTCGGCTCGGCCCAGAACCTGGCCCCGGGGACATTCTGGCAAGCCAGCTAGGCCGGGCGGGGGCGCGCATCGCGCCCGTGGTGCTTTTGGCGCTGCTCTGGGAGGCCGCGGCCCGTCTGGCCGGCAGCCGCTTGTTCCCGACGCTCTCCTCCGTGCTGCAGACGATGGTCGAGCAGACCGTCGCGGGGCCGCTGCTGCACAACCTGCTGGTGACCATGATCCGGGTCGGCTGCGCCTTCGCGCTGGCCATGCTGGGCGGGACGGTGCTGGGCGTGTCGATGGGCCGGGTGCCGGTGCTGGACCGGCTGCTCGACAGCCTCCTCGTCGTCCTGCTGAACCTGCCGGCGCTGGTCGGCATCGTGCTGATCTTCGTCTGGTTCGGGCTCAGCGAGACGACCACCGTGGTCGCCGTGGCGCTGAACAAGCTGCCGAGCACCGCCGTCACGATGCGGGAGGGCGCGCGCTCGCTCGACAAGCAGTTGCTGGAAATGGGGCTCAGCTTCCGGGTCGGCCGGTGGCGGCTGTGGCGCGAGGTCGCGGTGCCGCAGCTCTATCCATACCTGTTCGCCTCGGCGCGGTCCGGCCTGGCGCTGATCTGGAAGGTGGTGCTGGTCGCCGAGTTGCTGGGGCGGACGGACGGCGTGGGCTTTCAGATCGAGGTCTATTTCCAGCTGTTCGACGTCCGCGGCATCCTCGCCTACACGCTCGCCTTCGCCCTGGTCGTGCAGCTGATCGAGTGGGTGGCGCTGCAGCCGCTCGAGCGGCGGGCCGCCCGATGGCGTTGATGGAGCTGCATGTGGCGCGCAAGCCGGTGCCGGGCCGCGCCGACGTGTTGGTCGACCTGCATCTCGCGGTGCAGCGGGGCGAGATCGTGGTGCTGGCGGGGCCGTCCGGCTGCGGCAAGACGACGACGCTGCGGATCGTGGCCGGGCTCGAGCGCGGGTTCGAGGGCAGGCTCGATTGGCCGCTCGGCGCGCCGGCACGCATCGGCACGGTGTTCCAGGAAGCCCGGCTGCTGCCGTGGCGCACGGTCCGCGAGAACATCGCCTTCGTCCGGCCGCCGGACCTGGGCGCTGCCTTGGGGCGGCTGGAAAGCTTGGGGCTGGTGGGAACGGAAGGGCTGTATCCCGGGGCGCTATCGGGCGGCATGGCGCGCCGGGTCGCCCTGGCGCGCGCGCTGGCGGTGGAGCCAGACCTGCTGCTGCTCGACGAGCCCTTCACCGGCCTGGATCCGGCCACCGCGGAGGTTTGCCGCACCGTGTTGCTCGACTATTGGCGGGCCTGCTCCTGCACCGTCCTGCTGGTTACCCACGACGCGGCCGAGGCGGCCTCGCTCGCCGACCGGATCGTGCTGATGCCGGGTGCGGCGGGGGCGGCCCGGGTGGTCGAAGTGCCGCCAGCCCGGCGCCGGCGCGGCTTGGCCGAAGGCGCGCTGCTGGCGGCAGCTTTGTTGCAACAACCGGCTTCCTGAACGATCGGCGAGCCGGTAGCATGAACGAATGCCCAGCCTTTCTCTCCGACCGCTCGCTGCCGCGATGCTCCTGCTCTGCGCACCGGCGCGCGCCGCCGATCTGGGGCGGTTCTGGAACCTCACCGGCGAGACGATCTCCAGCCTGACGCTCGCGCCGGCCGGCACCGAGAGTTTCGGCCCCAACCAATGCGCCAACGACAAGGACGGCACCGTCGACAACGACGAACGGCTGCGGCTGACCAACCTGGCGCCGGGCCGCTACGACGTCCGCATCAAATTCCAACGCGGCGGCCGGATGTGCACCGTCCACGACGTGACGGTCAAAGACGGCGGCAAGGTCGCGTTCACGCTCGAGCCCAAGGACCTCAAGGAGTGCCGTTAACCGACCCGGCTCGCACCCTCGTAGGGTGGGCTTTTAGCCCACCAAGCTTCGTGAGTTCGGTGGGCTAAAGCCCACCCTACGAGCCGGGGCTAGGTCACTTGCCCTCTTTATTGACCTTGGCGGCCGCGTCGTCGTTCATCTGCTGCACCTTCGGCGAGGCCGGTGCCGCGCCGGTGGTCTCCGCACGGCCCGGCGCCGCGCCCGGCGGCGCGGTCGAGACCTGCGACGCCGGTTCGCTGTGTCCGGTGCCGGTACGCGGGTTGGACCCGGCCATGGCGAGCTGCTGACCGATCGGCATCGCCCGCAAGCGCTTTCCGGTCGCCGCGAAGATCGCGTTGATCAGCGCCGGCGCCACCGGGGGCACCCCGGGTTCGCCCGCCCCGCTCGGCGGCGTCTCGGCCCCGGGGGGCATGATCGTCACGTTGGTCACGGTCGGCGCGTCGTCGATCCGCGAGACCGGGTAGTCGTCGAAGTTGCCCTGCTCGACCCGGCCGTCCTTGAAGGTGATCGCGCCGTATTTGGCCAGGCTGATCCCCATGATCACCGCCCCTTCCATCTGCGAGCGGATCCGTTCGGGGTTCACGTAGGTCCCGCAATCGATGACGGTATCGACCCGCGGAATGGTCAGCTCGCCCTTGTCGTTCACCGCCACCTCGACGACCGTCGCGATATAGCTGACGAAGCTGCGATGCGCCGCGATGCCGAGACCATGACCCGGCGGCAGCTTCCGCCCCCACTCGCCCTTCTCCGCCACCATCTCGACGACCCGGCGCAACCGGCCCGCATCGATCGGATAGCTGCCCATCGGCTCGCCGTAGTTCCACATGTCCTTCACGGAGCTGAGATCGACGATCCGCGCCGGCCCGATCAGTTCCAGCAGCATGTCCTTCGGATCGCGCCCCGTCTCGTGCGCGATCTCGGCGACCATGGACTGGATGGCGAAGGCCCGCGGGATGTTGGACACCGAGCGGAACCAGCCGACCCGCGTGCGCGCCGCGACCG
Organism: uncultured Acetobacteraceae bacterium; assembly: GCA_964657565.1. Lineage (GTDB taxonomy): Bacteria > Pseudomonadota > Alphaproteobacteria > Acetobacterales > Acetobacteraceae > JAVVHH01. The sequence continues at coordinate 5,492 of CAZZVQ010000006.1, read as the reverse complement.
CCGGGTTCTCGCAGCGGACGTTGGGGATGTCGAACGGCAGGTCCACCAGCCCCATCCCGAGTTCGAACGGCAGGGCGTGATCGGTGTTGGCCTTGAACGTCGAGCCGATGCTCGGGGCCGCGCTGCGGTGCCGCCAGGCGACGACGCGGCCCGACTTGTCGAGCCCGGCCTCGATCCGCTCGGCCGAGACCGTGTGCAGGAAGTCGTGCCGGACGTCGTCCTCGCGCGTCCATTGCACGCGCACCGGCGCGCCCAGCTTCTGCGACAGCAGCGCCGCTTCCAGCGCGTAGTCGCATTTCGACTTCCGCCCAAACCCGCCGCCGAGCAGCGTCACGTGCACGGTGACGTTCTCGACCGGGATGTCGAGCGTCTTGGCGACGTCCTCGCGCGTGCCGCCCGGGCTCTGCACCGGCGCCCAGATCTCGGCCTTGCCGTTCTTGACGTCGGCGGTCGCGACCGGCGGCTCCATGCTGACATGGGCCAGATGCGGCAGGTAGTATTCGCCGACGATGACCTTGTCGGCGCCCTTCAGCGCGCCGTCCACGTCGCCGTTGTCGCGCACGACCATGCCGGGCTGGCGCACCGCCGCTTCGAGCTCGGCCCGGTAGGCCACGGAATCGTAGGACGCGTTGGGCCCGTCGTCCCAGACCAGCTTGAGCGCGTCCCGCCCCTTGATGGCGGTGCCGGTGTTGCGCGCGATCACCGCCACGCCACCCAGCGGCTGGAACTTGGACGGCCACGGATAGCCGCGCACCTCCAGCACCTGCTCGACGCCGGGCACGGCCAGCGCGTCCTTCGGGTCGAACGACACCAGCTTGCCGCCGGTCACCGGCGGACGGGCGATCACCGCATATTTCATCCCCGGCAGACGGACGTCGCCGCCGTAGGTCGCCTTCCCCATCGTGATGTCGCGCAGGTCGACGATGCCGACCTGGCCCTTGCCGATGTAGCGGAACTGCGCCGGGTCCTTCAGGACGAGGGAGGCGGTCTGCGGCACCGGTAGCTTGGCGGCATCGTCGGCCAGGGCGCCGAAGCCGAGCTTGCGGCCGCTCGCGGCATGGATCACCTCGTGCACGCCGGCCTTGCACTCGCCGACCGGCACGTTCCACTTCGCCGCCGCAGCCGTTTCGAGCATCGTGCGCGCGGCCGCGCCGACCTGGCGCATCGGCACCAGGTAATGCCGCGTGCTGCGCGAGCCGTCGGTGTCCTGGTTGCCGTATTTGACCTCGTCGCCGTCGGCCTGGACCACTTTGACCCGGCCCCAGTCGGCGCCCATCTCGTCGGCGACCACCATCGGCAGGCTGGTGCGCACGCCGGTGCCCATCTCCTGGCGGTGCGCCACGATGGTGACGGTGCCGTCCGGGCCGATGGCGACGAAGATCTTGGGGTCGTTGACGGTGCCGTGCGGCATGTCGCCGGCGCCGGTGCTGTAATTGGCCGGGAACGCGGCCCTGGCACCGGGCAGCAACCGGGCCGATAGGATCAGGCCGCCGGTGGCCAAGGTGCCGAGCAAGGCGGCGCGGCGGCTGACGTTCTCGACGGAGGGGGTTGGCGGACGGAGGTGGGTCATGGCTCAGGTCCCCGTCGCGGCGGCGCGGATGGCCGTCTCGATGCGCTGGTAGCAGCCGCAGCGGCAGATGTTGCCGGCCATCTGCTCGCGGATTTGTGTGTCCGTCGGCTTGGGCGTCGTCGCCAGCAGGGAGGCCGCCTGCATGATCTGACCCGCCTGGCAGTAGCCGCATTGCGGCACGCCGTTGTCGCGCCAGGCGACCTGCACCGGGTGGTCACCGGTCGGATGCAGCCCCTCGATGGTGGTGACGTCCTGGCCGTCGATGTCGGACAGGGCGGTGATGCAGGAGCGGACCGCGACGCCGCCGACATGCACGGTGCAGGCGCCGCAGAGCGCCGCGCCGCAGCCGAACTTGGTGCCGGTGAGGCCGATCTCGTCGCGCAGGAACCAGAGCAGCGGCAGCGACGGATCGCCGTCATAACTCTGGCTGGCGCCGTTCACTTTGACGGTAATCATTCCGACCTCCCGTTTTGGTTCGTTCTATGGATATCCGGCACGGCCCCAAGGAGGCCGCCGACGGTGCGCAACCTGAAACGGTGCTCGTCCCGCTGTCAAATCACAAGCAACAAATCGGAAGGACTTGCCGCGGGACCCGGCTGCCGATACCGGAGGGCCAACGCGGGAGGACCTTCATGATCAGCAACACCATGCCGCCGCTCACGCTGCGGCAGATCGACGCGCGCGTGCTGAGCGTGCCGCTGCGGCGGCCGATCGTCGGCAAGGTCGGCGAATACCATCACTGGCCCTTCATCCTGATCGACGTCGTGACGGAAGAGGGCATCGTCGGGCACGGCTATCTCGAACCGTACCGTGCGAGCGCCACCAAATCGATCCTGGCCCTGATCGAGGACATGGCGGCCCACGGCAAGGGCAAGCCGATCGCGCCGTTCGACCGGTTCGAGGCAGCGATGCGGGCGCTGCATTTCAATGGCCGGCAGGGCACCCCGCTGATCGCCATGGCCGGCATCGACATGGCCATGTGGGACGCGCTGGCCAAGGCGGCGGGCGTGCCGCTGGCCGTGTTGCTGGGCGGCACCGTCGGCCCGGTCCGCGCCTACAACACCAACGGCCTGTGGATCATCCCGGTGGACCGGATCGCCGACGAGGCGGCGTCGCTGGTCGCCGAGGGCGACTTCACGGCGGTCAAGATCCGGCTCGGCCGCGAGCACGTGCGCGACGACGTCAAGGCGATCGCGGAGGTGCGCCGGGCGGTGGGCGACGACATCACGCTGATGAGCGACTTCAACCAGGGCCAGACGCTGACCTCGGCCAAGCGGCTGCTGCACGCGCTCGACGACCAGGGTATCGAGTGGTTCGAGGAGCCGATCGTGTTCGACGACTATGCCGGTTGCGCGCGCCTGTGCGCCGGGCTGCGGACGCCGGTGTCGATCGGGGAGAACATCTTCGGCCCGCGCGACTTCCTGCGCGCGGTGCAGGCCAACGCGGCGGATTGCTACATGCCGGACATGATGCGGATCGGCGGCGTCACCGGCTGGCTCCGCGCGGCCGCCATCGCCGGGGCCGCCAACCTGCCGCTCTCGAGCCATCTGTATCCGGAGTTCTCGGCGCATCTCCTGCGCGTGAGCGAGAGCGCCGATTGGCTCGAATGGCGGGATTGGGGCAACCCGTTCCTCCGCGAGCCCTTCGAGGTCCGCGGCGGGGCGATCCACATCCCGGACCGGCCCGGCGCGGGGATCGCGTGGGACGACGCGGCGGTGAAGCGGTTCGCCGTATAGCACGAAGCCGATTGCCTTGTTCGCGTTCTCGGGCAAGCATCGGACAACTGACGACGACGCCTGGGAGGACAAAATAAGGGAGCTGCTGAACCTCGGACAGGTGCTGTCGGTGCACGCCAGACTGTCCCCCACCCGCGTCGGCGCGCGCGATCTCGACCGCGAGATGACATTCGCCCAGTGGAACGAACGCTCCTGTCGGCTGGCCAACGCGCTGCTCGGCCTCGGACTGTCGAAAGGCGACCGGTTCGCCGTCCTGGCGTATAACCGGGTCGAGTGGCTGGAGTTCTATGCGGCGGCGGCGAAGGCCGGGTTGGTCATCGTGCCGATCAACTTCCGGCTGGTCGGCCCGGAAATCCGTTTCATCGTCGAGAATGCCGGGGCGACGGCGCTGATCGTGCAGGATGAACTGTTCGGCGCGGTCGAGGACATCGGCGCCGAGTTGCCGATCCCGGCGGGCAACATCATCCATTTCGGCGAGCGGTCCTGCCCGGCCGGGTGCTGGGATTACGAGGCGCTGCTTGCCAACGCTAGCGGCCGCGAGCCCGAGCAGAACGTCCGCCCGTCCGATCCCTGGACGCTGATGTATACCTCGGGGACCACCGGCAACCCGAAGGGCGTGCTGCGCGACAACCGCAGCGGGGCGCTGCTGTCGATGGTCACCGAGATCGAGCTCGGACTGCACCGCGAGGACGGGGCCTTGCTGGTCATGCCGATGTGCCACGCCAACTCGCTCAATTTCTATGGCGCGTTCGCCTATTGCGGCGGCGTGACGTCGATCTACTCGCGCAAGACCTTCGATCCGGAGCACTGCGTCCGCACCCTAGCCGAGGGCGGTTCGAGCTTCACCTCGCTGGTGCCGACGCACTACATCATGATGAACGCGCTGTCCGCCGCGCTGCGCGAGAAATACGACCTGAGCAAGGTCACCAAGCTGATGATCTCCTCGGCGCCGGCGCGGCAGGACACCAAGCGCGAGGTGATGGGGATGTTCCCCAATTCCGGCCTGTTCGAGCTGTACGGCGCCACCGAAGTCGGATGGGCCACCATGCTGCATCCGCACGAGCAATACACCAAGCTGGGGTCGGTCGGGCGCGAATGCGTCGGTTCGGCGCCGATCCGCATCCTCGACGAGGCCGGCAACGAGGTCCGCGACGGGGAGGCTGGCGAGCTGTATTGCTGCACGCCCTACATGTTGGATCGCTACTGGAACCTGCCCGAGAAGACCGCGGCGGCGTTCAACGGCGAGCACTGCACCGTGGGCGACATGGCCCGCCGCGACGAGCAGGGCTACATCCATTTGGTCGACCGCAAGAGCAACATGATCATCTCCGGCGGCGAGAACATCTATCCCTCCGAGGTCGAGGCGGTGATCGGCGCGCATCCGGTGGTCAAGGACGTGGCCGTCGTGGGGCTGCCGGACGAGAAATGGGGCGAACGCGTGCATGCCGCCGTGGTGGTGCACGAGGGCGCTTCGGTGAGCCAGGAGGAGTTGCTGGCCTGGTGCAAGACCCGGCTGGCGGGGTTCAAATGTCCCCGCGCCTACTCGTTCCTGCATGACGACGACCTGCCCCGCAACGCGACCGGCAAGGTCCTGCATCGCGCCCTCAAGGTTAAGCTGCAATCTTGACGGCGCATGCGACGGCCGCGCGGGGGCGACAGTGCACGCGGTCCTGAATGCGGCGGTGCCGATCTTCGCCCTGATCTTCACCGGCTACATCTGCGGCCGCTGGGGCGTCTTGTCGCCGTCTGCGACGGACAGCCTGAACCGCTTCGCGATCTACCTCGCGCTGCCGGCGCTGATGTTCCTGGCGATGTCGCGGATCACGCCCAGCCAGGCCGCCCAGCTCGGCTTCGTGCTCGCCTTCGCCGGCGGCATCGCCATCACCTTCGCCCTCGGCTTCGCGCTGAGCCGCTCGCGCGGACGCCGGGTCGCCACGGCCAGCATCGAGGCGCTGGATGCGAGCTACAGCAATGTGGGCTTCATGGGCATTCCGCTGTGCCTGCTCGTGTTCGGCGCCGACAGCCTGCCGGCGGCGGTGATCTCCACCCTGCTGACGGCGTGCGTGCTGTTCCTGGGCGCGATCACCATCATCGAGATCGACCTGCACCGCGGCGCCAATTCCTGGCTGGCGGCGCGCAAGGTCGGCGTGGCGCTGATCCGCAACCCGCTCCTGCTGGCGCCGCTC
>CAZZVQ010000005.1:0-89914 GCA_964657565.1 uncultured Acetobacteraceae bacterium | reverse complement strand
CAAGGGTGAACGGAGTGAATCAGCCCGAACCTAAATGTGCAACTGTAATGTTAGGACCTTACCATGGTCTCTCAACACACCTCCTGGCTACCACCCTACCCGGCATCACGGGACTGTTACGGGCGACTATCGCAGTGTTACTTGAGGGGCACAACGTCACGCCTGGCCGTCTGGTGGACTTCAGCCCACCAACACGTTACGTATTCATCGCGTCGAAGAAATCCTGGTTGGTCTTGCTGTATTTCAGCTTGTCCAACAGGAAGTCCATGCCGTCCGTAATTCCCATCGGGTTCAGGATCCGGCGCAACACCCACATCTTCGACAACGTGCCGCGCTCGACCAGCAGCTCTTCCTTGCGGGTGCCGCTCTTGGTGATGTCGATGGCCGGGAAGGTGCGCTTGTCCGAGAGCTTGCGGTCCAGGATGATCTCGCTGTTACCGGTGCCCTTGAACTCCTCGAAGATCACCTCGTCCATCCGGCTGCCGGTATCGATCAGCGCGGTGGCGATGATGGTCAGCGAACCGCCTTCCTCGATGTTGCGCGCCGCGCCGAAGAACCGCTTCGGCCGCTGCAGCGCGTTGGCGTCCACGCCGCCGGTCAGCACCTTGCCGGAGCTCGGCACCACCGTGTTGTAGGCCCGCGCCAGGCGCGTGATGCTGTCCAGCAGGATCACCACGTCGCGCTTGTGCTCGACCAGCCGCTTGGCCTTCTCGAGCACCATCTCGGTGACGGCCACGTGCCGGGTCGCCGGCTCGTCGAACGTGGAGGCGACGACTTCGCCCTTCACGGTCCGGCTCATGTCGGTGACTTCCTCGGGCCGCTCGTCGATCAGCAGCACCATCAGGAAGACCTCCGGATGGTTCGCGGCCAGCGCCGTCGCGATGTTCTGCAGCATCACCGTCTTGCCGGTGCGCGGCGGCGCCACGATCAGGGCGCGCTGACCCATGCCGATCGGCGCGATCAGGTCGATCACGCGCGGGGTCATGTCCTTGCCCGGGCCCTTGGCCACGGATTGGAAGTTCTCCACTTCCATCTTCAGCCGCCGCTCCGGATACAGCGGGGTGAGGTTGTCGAAGTTGATGCGGTGCTTGACCGCATCCGGCGGCTCGAAATTGATGGTGTTCAACTTCAGCAGCGAGAAATACCGCTCGCCGTCCTTCGGCGCGCGGATCTGCCCCTCGACGGTGTCGCCCGTGCGCAGCGCGAAGCGCCGCACCTGATTCGGGCTGATGTAGATATCATCCGGGCCGGGCAGGAAGTTGGCCTGGCTGGAACGGAGATAGCCGAACCCGTCCGGCATGATCTCGAGCGTGCCTTCGCCATAGATCGCCTGGTCGCTATCGGCCAGGTTCTTGAGGATGGCAACCATCATGTCCTGCTTGCGCAGGCTCGATGCATTCTCGACTTGTAGGGATTCAGCGTAACTCAGGAGATCGGCCGGTGGTTTGGCCTTCAGCTCGGCGAGATGCATTCGGTCGCCTTATAGGGAGAGAATGGAGGAAGAGGCGCCGCTCGCTATTGCCGGGACGCCAACCCGATGGGGGAGAAGGATGATCCGGGCCAGGACGGCCCTCATCGCGACGCCCACCAGTTGGCATCCTGGAGCCCGGTCGTCAAGAGCCTAAAATGGTTTAGCAATCGCCATGATCACCACAATGACCATCAGCACGGTCGGAACCTCATTGGCATAGCGATAGAATTTGTGGTCCTTCTGGTTGCGGTCCTGCAGGAAGTTCTTCCGCCACTTGCTGCAAGCGCCATGAAATCCCGACATCAGGATCACCGCCAGAAACTTGACGTGCCACCAATTGAGCGGCCACCACGACACCACGCCGGGCGTCAGGACCAGCAGCAGGCCGAACGACCACGTCGCCATCATGGCCGGGTTCATGATCTGCTTGAACAATCGGCGTTCCATGATCTTGAACCGCTCGCTCTCGGCCGATCCCCGGGGCAGCGCGCAGTGGTAGACGAACAGACGCGGCAGGTAGAACAGCGCCGCCATCCAGGCGATGACCGAAATGACGTGGAACGATTTGGTCCAGGGATACGCCGCCGAGAGCACCGACCAGATCATGCCGCCTGCCGCATCGCGCCCTGCACCAGCGCCGGCACCTCGGACAGCGACCGGATCACCGTCCCGCCCGCCGCCTTCTGCGCCGCCCCATCGCCATGCGGCACCAGACACAGGCACGCCATACCGGCCGCCACCGCCGCCTCGGTGCCCGGCACGCTGTCCTCGATCACCAGGCACGCCCCCGGCGCGATCCCCTCGGCCGCAGCGGCACGCAGGAACACATCGGGCGCCGGCTTGCCCCGCTCGACCTCGTCCGCGCTATGCGCCCGCTCCAGCAGATGCAGCAGCCCGGTGCGTCCGAACTTCGCTTCCATCTCGCGCATGCTGCTGTTCGACGCGACCCGGCACGGCAGGCCCATCTTGGCGATCGCCGCCAACACCTCGGCCACCCCCGGCATCAGCTCGAGCTCGGCCGCCAGCACGGCGATGATCCGGGCGCGCATCAGCTCCACCCAGCCGTCCGGCACATCCCGCCCGATCCGCGCCGCGATCACCGGCGGCATCGCTTCGAGCCGAAAGCCGACGAACTGCCGCATGCTCTCCGCCTCGTCCATCACCCAGCCGAGCTTGGTCACCTCCTCGGCCACCGCCCGGTTCGACGGTCCCTCGCTGTCGACCAGCACGCCGTCGCAATCGAAGATCACCAATTGCAGCGGTAGCGACGGCGGAAAGCTCATGCGGTTACGACGAGTTGCGACGCCAGCTCCGGCGCCACGCCCGCTTTTGCGTGCGGACAGTCGCCGAATGGCTTCGGGCAGGTCCGCCCCCCCACGAAGCTACACAGGCCGGGGCCGCGGCCCAACGCCGCTTCGGTGAGTTCGCCCAGCGCATCGATGAACGCGGCGTCGCTATTTTGCGTCGGCGCCCGGAAATAGCCGGCGATGCCCGCCTTTTCCGCCAACTCGCGGTACTCGACGTCGAGCTCGACGAGCGTCTCCGAATGCTCGGACACGAAGGCGATCGGCACCACCAGGACCGCCACCTTGTCGTGCACCGCGCGCTCGATCTCTTCCTCGGTGCTCGGGCCGATCCATTTCTGCGGCGTCGCCCGTGATTGGTAGCAGACCGCCGAATCCAGCTCGGGCATGTCCAGCATCCGGACGACCCCGGCGACGGTCCGCTCGACCTGGAACTGGTAGGGGTCGCCCTGCTTGATGATGATCTCCGGCAAGCCGTGCGCCGAGAACAGCACCCGCAGCCCGATCTTCGGCGCGAGTTCCGCCCGCGCCTCCTGATAGCTGCGCCGGACGATCGCCGTCGTCGCGGCCAGGAACCCGGAATCCGAGTGGTAGCAGCACAGCGTGCTCGTCGGCTTCGCCAGCCCCACCTGGGCTGCCGCCTCCCGCCATTCGGTCAGGCTGCTGCCCGTCGTCGTGGTCGAGTAGTGCGGATACAGCGGCAGCAGGACGATCTCGTCGGGGTCCCACGCCTTGACCTGGCGGGCCGCCTCGAGGCTGAACGGGTGCCAATACCGCATCGCGACGAAGCATTTGGTACCCGGTACCCGCGCTTCGAGGGCGCGCGCCTGCTCCTCGGTCAGCTCGAGCAAGGGGCTCTTGCCGCCGAGGATCGCATAGTTCTCGCTGGCGGCCTTGACCCGGAGCGTGGCGATCAACCGCGCCAGAAACGGCCGCACGAACGGCGGCACCCGCAGGATGGCGGGGTCGCGGAACAGGTTCAGCAGGAACGGCTTCACCGATTCGATCCGATCCGGGCCGCCCAGGTTGAACAGGACGACCGCTATCTTCCGCTGCGACATCGTCTCCAAAGTGGCCAGGCCGGATGTTTCGTCAAGCGGACCTTCAGGCTGCACGGACATGCCGGACCAGTTGCGCCACGTGCTCGGGCGGTGTTTGCGGCACGATCCCGTGCCCGAGATTGAAGATATGCGGCCGTCCCCGCACTGCCTCCAGCACCGCGCGCGCCTCCGCTTCCAGCGCCGCCCCGCCCGCCACCAGCGCCATCGGGTCGAGATTGCCTTGCGTCGCCACGCCCGGCGGCACCAGCGACAAGGCGACCGTCAAATCGGCCCCGGTATCGAACGCCACCCCCTGCAACCCGGCGCTGGCCGCATACGCCCCGGCCCCCAACCCGGCCAACCGCGGGAAGCCGATGACCGGCACGTCTGGATGCCGGATCTTCAACGCCTGCACGATCCGCCGGGTCGGCGCCGTCACATACCGCTCGAACAGCCGCGGCGACAGGACGCCCGCCCAGCTATCGAACACCTTGAGCACCTGCGCCCCGGCATCGGCCTGGGCCGACAGATACTCGATCGTGCTCTCGGTCAGCGTGTCGATCAGCCGGTCCAGCAGCTCCGGCCGCGCCTGCGCCATGGTGCGCACCCGGGCATGCTCCTTCGAGCCGCCGCCTTCGACCATGTAGCAGGCCACCGTGAACGGCCCGCCGGCGAAGCCGATCAGCACCGTCTCCGGCCCCAGCCCCTCGCGGCAGCGCCGCACCGTCTCCAAGATCGGCTCGATCGCGCCGGCCACCCGGCCCGGATCCAGCGTGGCGAGCCCGGCCTCGTCCTCGAGCCGCGGCAGCACGGGGCCTTCGCCTTCCTTGAATTGCAGCCCGTAGCCCAGGGCCCAGGGCAGGATCAGGATGTCGCTGAACAGGATCGCCGCGTCGAAACCATAGCGCCGGATCGGCTGCAGCGTCACCTCCGCGGCCAGCTTCGGCGCCGTGCAGAGCGCGATGAAATCCCCGGCCTCGGCGCGCACCTTGCGATACTCCGGCAGATACCGGCCCGCCTGCCGCATGAGCCACATCGGCGGCGGCCAGACCTCGTCTCCGGCAAGGACGCGCATAACGGGGTGAGACATCAGGATCCTTCTAAAGAGAATCTTAAGAACCTTGGAGGGGAGGCAATAGGCATTGTTAAACCAGGGGTACCCGGTAATGCGCGCTTTGTCCCTCCCTTATCCACAGCAACGTCGCCTCGCAAGGCTCTGACGCCGCCCGGCCTCTCGGAGTCCCGCGCAGGGCGGGGCGGTCTGAAGACAATCTGTCCCGCGTACTCCGCTGCTGCGAATTAATCCACGCCCGTCCCCAGCGGCGCGACGGCGACCCCTGCCAAACCCGGCTTATCCCCGTTATCCTCGCTCCCATGGAGCATCGCATCGACCTGCATCTGGTCTCTGACGCGACCGGCGAGACCCTCAACAGCATCGCCCGCGCGACAGTGTCTCAATTCGAGCACGTCAGTATCCAGTATCACCGCTGGAGCCTGATCCGGACCCGGTTCCAGCTCCATCGCGTGCTGGAGGGCATCGAGGCCGATCCCGGTCCGGTGCTCTCGACCGTGATCGACAAGGCCTTGCGCGACGATCTCGAGAAGACGTGCCATCGGCTGGGCGTCCCGGTGATCAACGTGCTCGACCCGGTGCTCACCCTGTTGCAGGAGCATATCGGCGAGAAGGCGCAATCCCGCCCGGGCCGACAATATGTGCTCGATGCCGACTATTTCCGGCGCATCGACGCCATGCATTATGTGTTGGCGCATGATGACGGGCAGGCGCAGGCCGGGTTGGCCGAGGCGGACGTGGTCGTGGTCGGCGTGTCGCGCAGCAGCAAGACGCCGACCTCGTTCTATCTCGCCAACCGCGGCGTCAAGGCTGCCAACGTCCCACTGGTACCCGGCACGCCGGATCCGCCCGGGCTGGAGGAGCCTCGAGTCCCCGTGGTCGGCCTCACCCTCGACCCGCTGGCGCTGATCGAGATCCGCCGGCATCGTCTCAAGTTGATCGGCCATGGCGGCGACACCGGCCGGATCCGCACCGAGCAGACCGACTATGTCGACGTGGAAGCCGTCAAGGCCGAGCTGCTCTGGGCCCGGCGCCTCTGCACCCGCCGCGGCTGGCCGGTCATCGACGTGACCCGGCGCTCGATCGAGGAGACCGCGGCGACCGTGCTGCAATTGATGGATGCCTGGCACGAGCGCCGCCGCAAGGCCGCACTGCCGCCGCTGCCAGCCACATGATCGGCCGCACATGATCCTCGCCAGCCAATCCGGCGCCCGCGCGGCGTTGCTGCGGGCGGCCGGGTTGGCCTTCGAGCAGCGGCCCGCCCGCATCGACGAGGCCGCCGTCAAGGACTCCCTGCGCGAGAACGGGCCGGACGAGTGCGCGCTCACCCTCGCCGGGATGAAGGCGGCCCGGATCCGCAGCGACGACCTGGTCATCGGTGCCGACCAGCTCCTGGTCTGCGGCGACGAATGGTTCGACAAGCCGGCGGACCTGGATGAGGCCCGCGCCCAGCTGCTGCGACTGCGCGACCGCAGCCATACGCTGGTCACCGCGGTGGTGTGCCATCGCGACGGTCAGGAGATCTGGCACCACGTTGCCCGCCCGACCTTGCGGATGCGCCCGTTCAGCACCGCCTTTCTGGAAAGCTATCTCGCCGCCGAGGGTGAGGCGTTGCTGACCAGCGTCGGCGCGTACCGCCTGGAGGGGCTCGGCATCCAGCTTTTCGACGCCATCGAGGGCGAGTATGCCGCCATTCTCGGTTTGCCGATGCTCGCTTTGCTCGGCTTCCTCCGGCAACATGGCAGTCTCGAGGCGTGAGACCTTAAGGTAAGGGAGAGAAATGGCGAACAAGGTGTACCCGGATGCCACGGCCGCGCTGGCTGGTTTGCTCCACGACGGCATGCTCATCATGGCCGGGGGCTTCGGCCTCTGCGGCATCCCATCCGCATTGATCGAGGCCATCAAGGAGAGCGGGGTCAAGGACCTGACCTTCGTGTCCAACAATGCGGGCATCGACGATGCCGGGCTCGGCATCCTGCTGCAGACGCGGCAGGTCAAGAAGATGATCAGCTCCTATGTCGGCGAGAACGCCACGTTCATGAAGCAGTATCTCGCTGGCGAGCTCGAGATCGAGTTTAACCCGCAAGGCACGCTCGCCGAGCGCATCCGTGCCGGCGGCGCGGGGATCCCGGCGTTCTTCACCCGCACCGGCGCCGGCACCAAGATCGCCGAAGGGAAGGAAGAGCGCGAGTTCAACGGTCACCGCTACATCATGGAAACGGGCATCGTCGCCGACCTCGCCATCGTGCACGCCTGGAAGGGCGACACCGAGGGCAACTTGATCTACCGGCGCACGGCGCGGAACTTCAATCCGCCGATGGCCACCGCCGCCAAGGTGACCGTCGCCGAAGTCGAACATCTCGTCCAGCCCGGCGAGATCGACCCGGACCACATCATCACCCCGGGCATCTTCGTCAAACGGATGATCCACGTCGCCAATCCGGAGAAACGGATCGAGCAGCGCACCATCCGCAAGCGCGCCGACGCGGCCCCGGCCGCCGCCGGCACCGAATCACTGCCAGCATAGGAGCCACCAGAATGGCTTGGACCCGCGACGAAATGGCCGCCCGCGCTGCCCGCGAGCTCGAGGATGGCATGTACGTCAACCTTGGCATCGGTATCCCCACTTTGGTGGCCAACCACATCCCGGACGGGATCAGCGTCCAGCTCCATAGCGAGAATGGGATGCTGGGCATCGGTCCCTTCCCGTATGAGGGCGAGGAGGACGCCGACCTCATCAATGCCGGCAAGCAGACCGTCACCATGCTCCCCACCACGAGCATCTTCGACAGCGCGCAGAGCTTCGGCATGATCCGTGGCGGCCACATCGCCATCAGCATCCTCGGTGCGCTGCAGGTGGCCGAGAACGGCGACCTGGCAAACTGGATGGTGCCGGGCAAGATGGTCAAGGGCATGGGCGGTGCGATGGATTTGGTCGCGGGCGTCGGCAGATGCGTGGTCCTGATGGAGCATACTGCCAAGGGTGCGCCCAAGATCCTCAAGCGCTGCAACCTGCCGCTCACCGGCGCCGGGGTCGTCAGCCTGATCGTGACCGACCTCTGCGTCCTTGCCGTCGACCAGCCGGGACAGGATGGGTTGACGTTGCTGGAGATGGCTCCCGGTGTGACGATCGAGGAGCTACGGTCCAAGACGGAAGCCGATTTCCATCTCGGCAACGCCCTCGGCAGCCGGGCGGCTCCCGAGCAGCGCGTATCAGCCTGACGCTTTACGCTGGCGGCCGCGCCCGAAAGGGATTGCCGCCAGCCTAACACGACGGTATATGCGCGCCTTCCCGAGCGGATGGGGCTGTAGCTCAGTTGGGAGAGCGCCTGAATGGCATTCAGGAGGTCAGGGGTTCGATTCCCCTCAGCTCCACCATCCGGTGATAGATGATCATGATCTTCTCGGAAACAGGATGCGGGCGGCGCCTCCGATGAAAGCTGAGGCGATTGCGCCGTCGGGGCGCGAAGCGGCGCTGACGGCTGAGCGCAACCGGAAGATGGCAGCCTCGGCGCATGCCTATGTGCGCGGCAGCACGGTTCGATTTTACCAGTGGCTCGAGGCGTCGAGCCGGGTCACGCTGCCGGAAGGGCCGCCCGTGTGGATCTGCGGCGATTGCCACGTGGGCAATCTTGGGCCCGTCGCCAGCGCCGACGGCGAGTTGGCCATCCAGGTGCGTGACCTCGACCAGACCGTCATCGGTAACCCGGCCCACGACATGATCCGACTCGGGCTCTCGCTCGCCATGGCGGCGCGCGGGTCCGATCTGCCGGGAGTGACCACGGCGCATATGCTCGAACGCATGATCCACGGCTACGAGGCGGCGTTCCATCCCGACGCCCAGGGCGAGACACCCCAGATGGCGGCCTTGATGCCGAAAACGATCCGGCAGGTGATGCGGGCCGCGGCAGGTCGCTCGTGGAAGCATCTCGCCGACGAGCGTATCGAAGGGGTCGAGCCGGTGATCCCACTCGGCAAGCGGTTCTGGCCGCTGCTTTCGGAGGAGCGCCAAGCGGCCGAGGCGTTGTTCGCCACCGCGGATCTACGCCGACTGGTGACGTCGCTGCGCAAGCGCGACGATGGCGCCCCGGTGCGGGTCCTGGATGTGGCGTATTGGCGCAAGGGATGCAGCTCGCTCGGCCGGCTCCGGCTGGCGGTGCTGGTCGGAGTCGGCGAGGGCCGGCAGGAACGGCATTGTCTGATGGACGTCAAAGAAGCGATCGCGGCCGCCGCGCCACGCCGCGACGAAGCCGAGATGCCGCACGACCATGCCGAGCGTGTCGTGACCGGAGCGCGTCATCTGTCGCCGTTTCTCGGCGGTCGGATGCTGGCGGCTCGCCTGCTGGGCAAATCGGTCTTCGTGCGCGAATTGCTGCCGCAGGACCTCAAGCTGGAGATCGAGCACCTCACGCGGGCGGAGGCCATGGACGTGGCCGAGTTTCTCGCCCATGTCGTCGGCTGCGGTCATGCCAGGCAACTCGGCGCGACCGCCCGGGCAGCCTGGCTCGAGGAACTCGGGCGCAACCGGCCTCAATCGCTGGATGCGCCGTCATGGTTGTGGAATAGCGTCGTCGATTTGGTGGCCGCCCACGAGGCGGCTTATCTGCAGCATTGCCGCCGCTGGGCGTTGACCGACGCGGCTTGATGGTTCGTGCTGGCGCCGGGCCGGCTCCAGCGCGCAATGATGGTTCGAGTCTCGTCAAGCGTTTGCGATCCGCCCTGGTCCGAAGGGGCGTTTGCCAAAGCATGAGGACGCGGAAGGGATTTCAGGGGCGGAGCCATCACCTGCATTATGCAAGTGACAGCACGGACGAAGAGTAGAAGTTCTGTGCGCAGCTGCGCGAAGTCGCCGGCGCCATCTTCTACATCGCGCAGACCGGCTGCAACGATCCGTTTTATGAACCAGAAACTTCTCGGCCGACCGATATATTCTGCAATACGCTTCCTGAGTCGTCGGTGATTAAGATTATTTTCCAGTCTATCGATGAAACAAGCGCCATGAGGCCCCGCCCAACTCTCGTGTAATGACAGAAATAGTATTTGTACTCTCGGTCGCCGGTGAACGTGCATTTAGCACCTCCAGCTTGAACGTACTCGACGGCGACCTTCGCTTCAGAATTGATCGGAAACCTCTCAAGCAAAAAAGTTCGTGCTATCTGGGCTTGATCTCCCTTCATGCGCTCAAAATACTCGAAATCGAAGCCATTCGTTATATTTCTCACCGATTCCAGCCTTGTCATAGTCTGAACGTTGAACAATAGAGCAGCAAATACAAATGTGAGCTTAGATTGATTTTGACGAATCCTTCCCGTATGGGTCTCACGTGTTTGTTCTTTCGACGCTCGTTCGCTTTTCATGGGCGGATACGCAGCTCTACCACCAGGAGCAGGGCGATTTGGCGTCGTGGCAATCTCCGGCACCCCCTCGCGCTCTCGGCCATCGACGATCGCATACGCGACATGCGCGAAACGCACGCCATCGAACGACCCTGCCGCCCCCATTGCGAGCCGGACGGCCAGGTTAGCGAAGCGGGCTTCGGCACCACAGCTACCGCACCCTGCTGGTGGGTCGTCAAGGGCGACGGAGTAGATCAACGTCCGTGGCAATCCGGATCTGGGCAGGATCTTGGCCCGGCTGGCTGCCGACCAAGGCGCCATTCGGCTGGTGATCGGACGGTTGCTCCAAGATGCTGGTTATCCGGTTCCAGAAGCAGACCGCATGCCGCCACCTGGGAGGAAACGCCTGTGAGCAGGTTTGAATGAGTTGCTGCACTGTCGCTGGCGGGGCAAATGCCGCTGGATCGACATGGTAGCGAGCGCAGCAGTCACTGTGCTCTCGGGACGGATTCAGCGTTCGGCGGTTAGCGATCTTTTGAGGACTCCGCTCTGTTATCCTCGGCGGAACGTCGCTATGGCCGCTGGGCGGCCGAGATGGATGGGTTGGCTCGGCGGGCTCGTGCCAAAGCTTTCGTTATCACCGAGGGACTTGTTCGGCCCGATGGTAAGGAACACTTAATATCGCGGCATGTACGGAACTGGCATGGACGGTCATATTATCCGGCCTGTGGTCCGGCACAGTCTTCACGACGAACTGGTCGGTCGCCTGCGCGACATGATCGTCGAGGGCCAACTGCAGCCTGGGACGCGCGTCCACGAGGGCCGGCTCGGGCTTGCGCTCGGGGTTTCCCGCACGCCGCTGCGCGAGGCGCTCAAGTTCTTGGCCAGCGAGGGGCTGATCGACCTGGTCCCCGGGCGGGGCGCCGTGGTTCGACAACTCAAGCCGGTCGATGTCCGCAACATGCTGGATGTTCTCGCCGCGCTCGAGATGCTGGCCGGCAGGCTAGCCTGCCGCACCGCCTCCGACGAGGCGATCGCGGCCGTCCGCCGCACGCATGACTGCATGATCGCACTATACGCGGAGCGCCAGAGGCTCGAATACTACAAGTTGAACCAGGCGATCCACTCCGCCATCGCGGCGTTATCGGGCAATGACTTCCTGATGTCCCAGCACGAGGCGATCCAGTCCCGCCTCAAGCGGATCCGTTTCACGGGCAACGAGCGGCCCGAACACTGGGCTGGCGCCGTGCAGGAACACACCGAGATCATGGAATCGCTCGAACGCCGCGACGAGCAAGCGCTCGCGGACGTGCTGAGCCGCCATCTCGAACAGACATCGGCGCGGGTGCTGTCGATCGTCTGAGTCGAGGCGTTCGCTCGCCTAGTATTTCGACGAGAGGTCTCGCATCGCCTGCTCGATTTCTGCCGCTCCCGTCATCGCGAGCGAGGCCAGGCGCGCAGTCATACGCTCCTCGGCCAGTGGGATGACATAGCTCAGGCTGCCCAGCACCTTGCGGCCGTCATCCAGGATCGGGGCGGCGATCCCGACACTGCTGGCGTCGAGCTCGGCCCGGGTGATGGCGTGACCGGCTCTTCGCATCTGCGTCATGGAAGGGCGGAAGATATCCCACGTCTCGCCCAGACCGGCTGCCGCGACCGCGGCCGAGTTCGCGTCGTAAACCCGGCGCAGGTCGCGCGGTGCCAGGTGGGCCAAGATGATCTTGGATGTGGCGCCGCGGAACAGTGGCATCGGACGGCCCCGTTCATAGCTCACCTGGGACGGGCGATCCGCGGCCGCGAGCTGGTGCACGCACAGCACCGTCTCGCGGAAGATCCGGCACAGCAGGACCGTGCTGCCCGACGGGGCGAAGCGCATGATGTCGGCCATCACTGGCTTGGCGGCGCGGAGCAGCGGATCGGTGATCTGGATCTGGCGGTCATATTGGATGATCGCCGGCCCCAGCGTGTAGGCGCTGCTGGACGCTGCGGTCAGCAGCCCGGCGTCCAGCAGCGCGGCGAAATAACGATAGGCGCTGCTCGCCGACACGCCGAGCGCCGCTGCGGCCTGCTCGACGGTCCAGATCGGGGAGTCGAGCGTGAACAGCTTCAGCACGGCGATGGCACGATCGGGTCCAGCCATCAGACGGTGTTCGTTCCAGGCACGCCATGCTCCCAACGTCTGCCTAGGCTACCATGGTCCGGTTGGGGGGGCGAGTTGCTGGATCGCGCCTGCCGCGAATCCAACTGCCGCCGGTTGGCGTATTTCGCAAATAGTGAGGATTTTATTGACGTAGGATCGTGCCGGATGCAGCATCTGTCGCAAAGAGGGAGGAGGCGGGTCTTCGATGTCCACGGCCGTCAGCGCGGGCGCTTACCTGCATCATATGCAGCTCCAGAGCAGCGACCCCGCCGCGCTGGCCGTATTCTATGCCGACACGATGGACATGACCGCGCAGCGGCTCGCCGGGGGAGACTGGCTGTGCGAGGGCCCATCGCGCCGGGTGCTGTTCACCGCGGGCCGCAACAAACGCCTCGGCTTTGCCGCCTTCGCCTGCCGCGATGCGGCGAGCTTGGCCGCGCTCGGTCATCGCGCGGCGGCGGGCGGGGTCGAGATCCGGCCGTCGCCCAGCCCGCTGTTCGGGGCGGAAGCGTTCGCCGTGGCGGACCCGGACGGCAACGTCATCGTGTTTGGCCTCGCGCAGCAGGATGCGCCGCGGGCCGGGCTGCGCGGGCCGTTGCAACACCTGACGCTCGCCAGCCAGGATCCGGAGGCGTTCGAGCGCTTCTATATCGACAAGCTCGGCCTGCTCCTCAGCGACACCGTCCGCGACGCCCATGGCCGCTTGATGGTGGTGTGGATGCGCACGAACCACGAGCACCATACCCTCTCGTGTTTCCGCCATGCCACCCAGGGGATCGACCATCACAGCTACGAGGCCGGTGACTGGTCCGTCATCAAGGATTGGTGCGACCGCATGGGCGACCGGCGCATCAAGCTGATGTGGGGCCCCGGGCGGCACGGGCCGGGCAACAACCTGTTCGTGTTCATCGAGGACCCGGACGGCAACTGGATCGAGATCAGCGCGGAGCTGGAGGTGATCCACGACCGCCCGGCGAAGGTCTGGCCGCACGAGGAGCATACGGTCAACCTCTGGGGCCGCGGGATTCTGCGGGCGTAGCGCGCGATGCAGCCGACCCGTCGCCACTATCCCGTCATCGTCGTCGGCAGCGGCCCGATCGGGCTGTCGCTGGTCAACCTGCTGGGAACGATGGACGTCGGCTGCTTGCTGGTCGAGCGCAACCTGACCACCGTGCAGGAGCCGCGCGCCGTGTCCATCGACGACGAGTCGCTGCGGACGATGCAGGCGCTCGGCATGGTGGACGAGGTGATGCGGTTCGTCGTGCCGGGCTACGGCTCGCACTACTACTCGCCGCGCGGTGTCTGCTTCACCAAGGTGGAACCGACCGGCCGCCCCTACGGCTATCCGCGGCGCAACGCCTTTCGCCAACCGGTCCTGGAGGGCCAACTCAAGGCGGCACTCGGGCGCTTCCCCCAGGTTGAGGCGCTGTATGGCTGGCGGATGGACGGCTACAGCCAGGACGCGGATCACGCCTCGGTCCGCCTCGCCGGCCCGGACGGCGAGACAACGACGGTGAGCTGCGACTACCTGGTCGGGTGCGACGGGGCGGCCAGCCCGGTGCGCGAACAGCAGGGCGTCGCGCTGGAGGGGACCACGTTCGACGAGCGCTGGTTGATCGTCGATCTCGAGAACAACGAGAACACCGTCGCGCACACGGAGGTGTTCTGCGACCGCAGGCGCCCCTGCATCACGCTGCCGGGGCCGGACCGGACCCGGCGCTACGAATTCAAGCTGCTGCCGGCCGAAACCGACGCCGAGTTGCTCGACCCGGCCATGGTCGAGCGCCTGCTGCGCACGCATGGTGCCGACCCGGCGGCGACGATCCGGCGCAAGGTCGTCTATCGCTTCCATGCCCGGGTGGCGCCGCGCTGGTCGTTCGGCCGGGTGTTCCTGGCCGGCGACGCCGCGCACCTCACGCCGCCTTTCGCCGGCCAGGGCATGAACAGCGGCATCCGCGACGCGCAGAACCTGGCCTGGAAGCTGGCCGCGGTGCTGAGCGGGCAGGCCGGCCCGGGGCTGTTGCAGACGTATGAGCAAGAGCGGCGTGACCATATCTGGCAGATGATCGGCCTGGCCCTGCGGATGGGCCGCATCATGGCGCCGCCGAGCTGGCTGGAGGGGGCGCTGACGCAGGCGGGCTTCATGGCGCTGAAGATGTGGCAGCCGGCCCGCGACTACGTCGTGCAGATGAAATACAAGCCGCCGCCGCGTTTCAACGCCGGCTTCCTGGTTCCGGACGGGCGGGGCCGCGGCTCCTGGGTGGGCCGGCTGCTGCCGCAGCCCCCCGTGCGGCTGGCCGACGGCCGGGAGGTGTTGCTCGATACGGTGCTGGGTAATCGCTTCGTCCTGCTCGTGCGGTCGGCCGAGCCGGCCGCGGCGGCGGCTCGGCTGCGGCAACCGGTATGGGACCGGCTTGGCGTGGCCCGCGTGGTGCTCGTGCCGGACGGCGCGCCCATCGTTGCGGTCGATGGCCTCATCATCGCGGCCGAGACCGACGGCGCCCTGGCTGCCGCGCTGGCCGGCTATCCCGACTGCGGGCTGCTGCTGCGGCCGGACCACTACGTTGCCGCCGCCATTCCGCTCGACGATGCCGACGCCGCCTCGCGGGCGGTCGAGGACCTATTCGCCGCGACCTGGCCGAGGGCAGAGGCTGCGCCGGCCGAGCTTGCCAGCGAACACGCCTGACGACACACCAAAGCCCCGGCGCAAGACTGGGGCCGCGAGGGAGAGAGACGATGGATACAGCCCACCTGTCGCGGCGCCGGATCATGGGCCTGCTCGCCGCCATCCCCACGCTGGCCGTCACGCGCCGGGTCGTCGCGGCCAATCCGGTCAAGATCGGCCTGGTGCTGACCATGTCCGGGCCGTTCGCGTCGAGCGGCGAGATCATGGCCGATGCGGCCAAGCTGTATCTCGCCACCGAGGGGCAGGCGGTGCTGGGCGGCCAGCCCGTGGAACTGATCATCCGCGACGACGGCGGCACCAACCCGGACGCGGCCAAGCGGCTGGTCCAGGAGTTGGTGACGCGTGACCGCGTCCACTATCTCGGCGGCTTCCAGTGGACGCCGAATGCCAACGCGGTCGGGTCCCTGCTCAATCAGGCCAAGGTGCCGTGCGTGCTGATGAACGCTTCGGGCGCCAATACGACGCGGCTCTCGCCGTATTTCGCGCGCACCGCGTTCACCCATTGGCAGATCAACCTCCCGCTCGGTCAATGGGCCGCGGCCAAGAAGGGCTATCGCCGCGCCTACGTGCTGGTGACGGATTTCGCGCCCGGCGCCGACGCCGAGGCGGCCTTCACGGAGGGGTTCACCGACAAGGGCGGCGAAGTCGTCGCGTCGGTGCGGATGCCGATCCAGAGCCCGAACTTCGTCCCCTTGCTGCTGCGCGCCAAGGAGGCCAAGCCCGAAATCCTGTTCGCCTTCCACCCGGGGGGCGTGCAGGCGTCCGCTTTCATGAAGGCCTATGCCGAGGCCGGGCTGCGCGAGGCCGGCATCCAGCTCATCGGCCCCGGCGACCTGACCAGCGACGAGGAGCTGCCCAACATCGGGGCGGCCGCGCTGGGCGTGATCACGGCCGGGCAGTATAGCCTGGTGGCCGACCGCCCGGCCAACCATCGCTTCGTGGAGGCCTGGAAGGCCGCCTACTCGTTCGCGCCGGTGCGGCCCAACTACATGGCGGCGGGCGCCTGGGACGGCATGCACGCGATCTGCACCGCCATCGCGGCGACCGGCGGCGCGGCCGACCCCGCGGCCGCGATGCACGCGATCGCCACCTTCGCGACCGACGCCAGCCCGCGCGGCCCGATCAGCATCGACCCGGCAACGCGGGACATCGTGCAGAACGTCTACATCCGCGAGGTCCGCATGGTCGATGGCGAGCCGGCCAACGTGGAGTTCGAGACCATCCCGGCGGTCAAGGACCCGTGGAAGGCGATGAACCCGGCCTAGCGCCATGGGCGTGCTCGTCGACATCGCGTTCCAGTCCCTCGCTTATGCGAGCGTGCTCTATCTGATCTCGGTCGGCCTCTCGGTGACCCTGGGGCTGATGGGCTTCGTCAACCTCGCGCACGGGATCTTCGCCATGGCCGGCGGGTACCTGGCCGCGGTCGCCGTTTCGGGCTTCGGCGTCTCCTGGCCGGTGATGCTGGTGGTGTCCCCCCTCGCCGTCGCCGTGCTGGCGGCGGGGCTGGAGCGGGCCCTGTTCGCCCGCCTGTATGGGCGCAGCGAGCTGGACCAGGTGCTGTTCTGCATCGGCCTGGTGTTCATCGCCGGCGCCCTGGTGCGGCTGTGGCTCGGCCCGATGATGCGCCCGATGCCGTTGCCGGACGCGCTGCTGCAGCATGTGCAGGCCGGGCCGTTCAGCTTCTACGCCTACAAGCTGCTGGTGATCGGCATCGGCGCCCTGGTCGCGTCCGGCATCCTGCTGGGGCTGGAGCGGACGCGGTTGGGCGCGATGGTGCGCGCCGCCGTCGAGAACCGGGGCATGGCGGAATCCGTGGGGCTGCGCACCGCGGCGATCTTCACCGGCACCTTCGCGTTCGGCGGCGCCTTGGGCGCGCTGGGCGGCATTCTCGGGGCCGACGTGTTCGGCCTCAACCCGGCCTATGCGCTGGACGTGCTGGTCTATGTGCAGATCGTCGTCGCCGTGGCCGGGCTGGGCACCTTGCGCGGCTCGTTCGTGGCCGCGCTGCTGATCGGCGTGGTGCAGACCGTGTCGGCCTATTATCTGCCGGCGCTCGGCACCGTCATCTTGTTCCTGTCGGTCTTCGTGCTGCTGCTCGTGCGGCCGCGCGGCCTGTTCGGGCGGATTTGAGCGATGGGCTTCGCCGCCGCGCTTGTCCGTAAGCACCGGATCCGCCCGATCGAGGCGCTGCCGCTGGCCGCGCTGGTGGCCGTCCCGCTGCTGGGGCCCGAGTATTACGCCTTGGGCACCCAGATCGCGGTGGCGGCGATCTTCGCGCTGTCGCTCGACCTGCTGGTCGGGTTCGCGGGCGTCGTGACGCTCGGCCACTCCATCTTCTTCGGCATCGGCGCCTACGCGGCCGGCATCGCGTCGGTGCGTGGGTGGGGCGAGCCGCTGAGCGGGCTGCTGATCGGGGCGGCGGTCTCTGCTGCCGCCGGGGCGGTGCTGGGCGCCATCGTCCTACGCACGGCGAAATTCACCCTGCTGATGCTGACGCTGAGTTCCGTATTCCTGGCCAGCGAGGTCGCCAACAAGGCGGCGTGGCTCACGGGCGGGGTGGACGGGCTGGTCGGCGTCGAGACCTGGAAGCTGCTGGGCCGGTTCGAGTTCGACCTGTTCGGCCAGACCGGCTACGCCTATGCGTCAGCCGTCCTGGTGCTGGCGTGGTTCGGTATGCGCTGGCTGGTGCATGCGCCGTTCGGCCAGTCGGTCATGGCGATCCGCGACAATCCCGAGCGGGCGACGGCGATCGGGATACCGGTGCTGGCGCGGCTGGTCCTGGTGTATGCGGTCTCGGCCGGGCTGGCGGGGGTCGCTGGCGCGGTGCAGGCCGAGATCAACCAGTTCGCTGGCCTCAAGGACATCGGGTTCGAGCTGTCGGCCACCATCCTGGTCATGCTGGCGCTCGGCGGGGCGGGGCGCCTGTACGGCGCGATGGTCGGACCGGCCGCCTACGTGGTGGCGCAAGACCTGCTGTCCAAGGACAACCCGGTGCTCTGGCAGCTCTGGCTCGGCATCCTGATCGTCGTGGTCGTGTTGTTCGCGCCCGGCGGCATATTGGGCATCTGCGACGCGACCGTCCGCCGGCTGCGTGCATGAGTGCGGCGCTGGCGGCCGAGAACCTGGTGATGCGCTTCGGCGGGCTGGTCGTCACCAACGGGGTATCGATGTCGCTGCAGCCCGGCGCACGTCACGCCCTGATCGGCCCGAACGGCGCCGGCAAGACCACGCTGGTGAACCTCATCACCGGGCGGTTGCGGCCACGCTCCGGCACCATCCGCCTGGCGGGCCACGACATCACCGGCCTGCCCCAGCACCGGCGCACCAAGCTCGGCCTGGTGCGGAACTTCCAGGTCACCAACCTGTTCGCGAGCTTCTCGGCGCTGGAGAACATCGCGCTGGCGATCGCCGAGCGGGACGGGCACGGCCTGTCGCTGCGCAGCCGGCGGGGCTTCCCGTCATACGTGGCCGACGAGGCCGAGGCCCTCGGCCGCCGCATGGGGCTCGGCGGCATCGGCGCCGGCCGCGTCACCGGCCTGGCCTACGGACAGCAGCGGCTGGTCGAGCTGGCCGTCGCGCTCGCATTGCGCCCGCGCGTCCTGCTGCTCGACGAACCGGCAGCGGGGCTGCCCGCCGCGGATCATGCCATGATCCTCGATGCGCTGGACGCGCTCCCGGCCGACGTTGCGGTGCTGTTGATCGAACACGACATGCCGCTCGTGTTCCGCTTCGCCCGCGACATCACCGTGCTGGCGGAGGGCGCGGTGATCGCCGAAGGCGCGCCGGACGCCATCCGCGGCGACGCACGCGTACGCGCCGCCTATCTCGGCACGCGCGCATGAGCCTCGAACTGAGAGACCTTGCGAGCGGCTACGGCCCGACCCGGATCGTCGATGGCGTCAGCATGACCGTGCCGGCTGGGGGCGGCTTGGCGGTGCTGGGGCGCAACGGGGCCGGTAAGACGACGCTGCTCGGCACCATCGCCGGCCGGGTCGGGCTGCAGGGTGGCGCGATCCTGCTGGAGGGGCGCAGCATCGGGCTTCTGTCGCCCAGCGCGCGGTGCCGGGCCGGCATCGGCTTCGTGCCGCAGGAGCGGCAGATCTTCGGCACGCTGAGCGTGGAAGAGAATTTGCAGGTCGCCGATCTGCGTCGGGGTTGGACGGTCGAGCGGGTGTACGACCTGTTCCCCCGGCTGGCCGAGCGGCGGCGCAATGGCGGCGCGCAGCTTTCGGGGGGCGAGCAGCAGATGCTGGCGATCGGGCGTGCGCTCATGGGGTCGCCGACGCTGCTGTTGCTCGATGAGCCGTTCGAGGGGCTGGCGCCGGTGATCGTAGACGGGCTGCTCGAGGCACTGGCCCGGCTGCGCAGCGAGACGGGGGTGGCGATGATCGTCGTCGAGCAGCACGCGCGGCTGGCCCTCGAGCTCGCCGAGCAGGCGGTGGTGCTCGAGCGCGGCCGGGTGCGCCTGGCGGGCACGCGGGCCGGGTTGCTGGCCCGCTGGGACGAGGTCGAGGACATGCTGGCCGTGACGCACTGAGACGCTATGGGAGAGGACCCACCATGATCGGACGCCGACTGTTCTGCACGTGCACCTGCGCCGCAACGCTCGTTCCGGCCGTGGTATGGGCCCAAGCGGGACCCGCGTCCGCCGGCCCGGTCGCCCCGGGGCTGCTGGACGATCTGGTGGCCGCGAACCGGATCCTGTTCGACCAGGGCGTCGTCGACGGGTTCGGCCATGTCAGCGCCCGCCACGACAAGGACCCGAACCGCTTCCTCCTGGCCCGCAGCATGGCGCCGGCCCTGGTCACCGCCGAGGACATCATGGAGTTCGACCTCGACGGCAATCCCGTCGACTCCCGCGGCCGCGCCGTCTACCTGGAGCGGTTCATCCATAGCGAGATCATGCGCCTCAACCCGGCCGTCATGTCCGTGGTGCACAGCCATTCGCCGGCCGTGATCCCGTTCGGCGTCAGCCGCGTGCCGCTCAAGCCGCTGTACCACATGAGCGGTTTCCTGGGGGCGGGCGCACCGGTGTTCGAGATCCGCGACGCCGCCGGGCCGGCCACGGACATGCTGATCCGCAACCGCGAGCTGGGCCACGCCCTGGCCACCGCCCTGGGCGACCATCCCGTCATGCTCATGCGGGGCCACGGCTCCGTCGTGGTGGGGCCCGACATCCGCCAGGCGGTGTTCCGCGCGGTCTACACCGAGGTGAACGCCCGCATGGAGAGCGAGGCCCTGCGACTCGGCGACGTCACGTTCCTCAACGAGCAGGAAGCCGCACTCGCGACGACGACGAATGCCGGCCAGGTGAACCGCCCATGGGAGTTGTGGCGCATGAAGGCGATGGGGGGCCGCTGAATGGCACCCCAACTTGGCCTGAGCAACGTCTACCGGGTCGACGAAGTGATCGATCGGCAACCGGTCAGCCGGCTCCAAGTGGGGATCATCGTGCTCTGCGCCGTCAGCACGATCATCGACGGCTTCGATGCGCAGGCGATCGGTTTCCTGGCCTCGCCGCTGGCGGATCACTTCCATGTCGATGTCCGTTCGTTCGGGCAGACCTTCGCGCTGGGGCTGTTCGGCATCATGACGGGAGCCCTCGTGATCGGGCCTGCCGGCGATCGGTGGGGCCGCAAGCGAGCGCTGATCGTGTCGATGGCGCTGGTGGGCATCTTCACCCTGGCGACCGTGTTCGCCGAAACGCTCGGCCAACTCGGAGCGCTGCGCTTCCTGACGGGTCTGGGCATCGGCGGCGCATCCCCGAACATCATCGCCCTGCTGACGGAATACGTGCCGTTGCGCCGTCGCAGCCTGGCGATCTGCATCTCCGCCGCATCCATCCCGACCGGCGGGATGCTGGCTGGCCTGACCGCGTCCGTCGTGCTGCCACTCTGGGGCTGGCAATCGATGTTCATCATCGGCGGCGTGTGTCCGTTGGCGATCGGCCTGCTGCTGCTGGTCCTGCTTCCCGAATCGGTGCGGTTTCTATCGCTCGATGCCGCAAACCAGCCGCGCGTGCAGGCGATCATGCGCCGCATCTGGCCGGACGCGGCAGGCACCGGTGCCGTCTTTGCCGCGGTCGAGCGCGCGCCCGCCAGGCTCCCGGTCAACGAGTTGTTCCGCCAGGGGCGGTCGCTTGTGACGCTAGCGCTATGGGCGGCCTATTTCATGAACCTCATGGTGCTCTATGTCGTGGTCAGCTGGCTTCCGGCGATGCTGAGGACGGAAGGCATGCCCGTTTCGGCCGGGATCCTGGCGATCACGACCTTCAGTCTCGGCGGGATCGTCGGCTCGCTGTTGCAGGCCCCGTTGATGGCCAGGCTCCGTCCCGTCGTGCTGATTCCGCTCGAATTCGCGCTCTTCATCGGCCTCGTCGAGTATCTTGCCGAGTCGGAGCTGACGGCCGTGACCATCGGCGTTGTCGCGTTCGCGATCGGATGGGTGATCCAGGGAGCCCAGGCCGGCCTGAATGTGTTTACCGCGACGTTCTACCCGACCGCAGCCCGGGCGACCGGCATCGGCTGGGGTCTCGGCATCGGTCGCATCGGCTCGATTTGTGGACCGATCCTCGGGGGTGCCGCTCTGCTCGCCGGGTGGAGCGCCCGGCAGATTCTTTCCGTCGGCGCCATCCCGGCCCTGCTCGCCGCCATAGCGGTCGTCGTAGCGGCCAAGGCCGGGGCGGCCCACGCCGCGGCTGCCCATGCTGCGGCTGCCCACGCTGCGGCTGCACGGACCATCTATCCATCTGTTCCATAGGAGTTCGAGCATGTCCACGCAGCCCGAAAGCATGAATCCCTGGGATTGGCTCCAGCCCCACGACGTCGAGCGCTTCGGCGACGTTATCCTCGATCCCAAGGAACGCAACCGGTGGTGCAAGGCCACCATCATCGGCGGCCTGCCCTATCTCTGGCGCGTCAAGGGAGCCAGCTTTCGCGATCGCGCCTATGAGGAACTGGCCGCCCGCCCCGGCGATGCCGTCTTCATCCTCGGCGAGAGTATCGAGACATGCCGCTTCGAGCAGGACATCGGCGACATGGTTGGCCCGCAGGGCCATGTCCACTCGGTCGACATCATCGAACGCGCACGAACGAGCACGGCCGCCGGGCTGCGCGGACGCGGCGGCCGTTTGGGAACTTGGCAGTACGACTACACCAAGGAGATGCCCGATGCTTCATTCGATTGTGTTGCCGTGCTTCAAGCCGTTCAACACGCCGACGATTGGCGTGAATGCGCCGAGCAAATGGTCCGTATCCTGAAGCCCGGCGGCCGCATCGTTCTGGCGGAGATCGGCTTCAGCCCCAGCCTGCGACAGGCCGCGGCGATGGACCTACACCTGGAATATTGGGTCGACAAACTTTATGCCGGCGCCGGTATGAAGGGTCCGGAAGACGTTTCGTATTACGCGCCTGAGGAACTCCTGGCCGCATTCGATGGTCTGGTGGAACAACCTGGAACTTTCAGCTGGAAGGGCGCCGACCTGTTCTGGGGAACCAAGTCGGGCGAGAGAGCATCCCGATGATCGAACGACGTGGCCGACGCATCTGCCAGAACTCGCCCATCGCGCCGGGAGCGATAAGGTGAGACCGTCTTCCCGAAACTCGACGAAGAGCCGGCCTGCGCCCTGGGCCGTTGAATGACCGGAGAACCCACATGAAACTCGTTTCCTTCAAAGCGGCGGGCCGCACCTCCTACGGCATCGTTCGCGACGATCGCGTGATCGATCTCGGTGCGCACTGCGGCGAGCGCTGGCCGACCTTGCGCGCTCTGCTCGCCGCCGATGCCTTGGACGAAGCCGAACGCCTCGCCGCCGAGCTGCCGGCGGAACTCGAGCTGGCCACCTTGATCTTGGCGCCGATCATTCCCGATCCCGACAAGATCATCTGCGTCGGTCTGAACTATCGCGACCACGTCGCCGAGACCGGGCGCACCGAAACGGCGAACCCCGCTTTGTTCGCCCGCTTCGCCGGCAGCCAGGTCGGGCACCTGCAACCCATGATCCGCCCGAAAGTCTCGGACCGCTTCGACTACGAGGGCGAGCTGGCCGTCATCATCGGCCGCGGCGGCCGACACATCGCCGCCGGCGACGCGCTCCACCATGTCGCCGGCTATGCCTGTTACAACGAGGGCAGCGTGCGCGACTGGCAGGCGCACACCAGCCAGTTCCTCGCCGGCAAGACGTTTGCCGGCACCGGCGCCTTCGGCCCGGTCATGGTGACCGCCGACGACATTCCCGACCCGGCGGTCCTCACCTTGGAAACCCGCCTCAACGGCGAGGTCGTCCAGCACACGACCACCGACCTGATGATCACGCCGATCCCGCAATTGATCGCCTACATTTCCACGATCCTGCCCCTGGTGCCCGGCGACGTCATCGTCTCCGGCACTCCGGGCGGCGTCGGCTCCAAGCGGACCCCGCCGCTATGGATGCAGCCGGGCGACACCGTCGAGGTCGAGATCTCCGGCATCGGTATCCTGCGCAACCCTGTCATCGCGGAGACATAAGCTCATGAGTATCCAGGCGCTCGGTTACATGGTGATCGGCTCGGATCGCCTCGAACCATGGGACGAACTCGCGACCGGGCTGCTCGGCATGCAGCGTGTGGACCGGGGCCGCACCATGCGGGCCTTCCGTATGGACGATCGCAGCCAACGCCTGCTCGTCGCCGCCGGCGCCGCCCCCGCCACCATCGGGTGGGAAGTCGCCGATGCGTCCGCACTCGACGCGCTCGCCGCCCGGCTCGAAGCGGCGGGAACCCCGGTCAGCCGTGGGGCCAGCGCACTGGCCGGCGAGCGCCAAGTCACCGAGTTGATCACCTTCAGCGACCCACAGGGCACGGCCCTGGAGGCGTTTCATGGACCGGTGCGCGCCAGCACCCCGTTCGTGCCGGGACGCCCGATCACCGGCTTTCGCACCGGAGCGATGGGCATGGGCCATGCCGTCCTGCACGTCGCCGACGCCGACGCGCTGGTGCCGTTCTACCGCGACACGCTCGGCTTCGGCGTCACGGATTGGTCGCGCAATCCCTATCCGCTGTATTTCTTCCACATGAACGCACGCCACCACTCCTTCGCGATGGTCGGCTCCGGCCGCACCGGGCTGCACCATTTCATGGTGGAACTGGGCGCGCTCGACGATGTCGGCCAGGGCCACGACGTGGCCCGGATGCAGGAGGGCCGTCTCGCCTACGGGCTCGGGCGCCATAGCAACGATCACATGACGTCGTTCTACGCCAACACGCCGTCCGGCTTCTTCATCGAGTATGGCTGGGGCGCGCGCACCATCGACCCCCCTACGTGGCAGCCGCACGAGACCCATGACGGGCCCAGCTATTGGGGTCACGAACGTTTTCATCTGTCCGAGGAGGCCCGGGCGCGGATGCGGTCTCTGGCGATGGATGCAGCTTCCCGCGGCATGCGTGCGCCGGATCCGAACCCGGACCCGCTGCCGAGCAGCGGGTGCGCTTGGGCCGACGCGGTGATCCGGCAGGAGTGAGCCAGTAAGCGCGGTTCGAATGACCAGGCGAACGAAAGCTCACTTCGTGGGCTGCAGTAGAATGCGGCGGCCGGTTGATATCGCCACAGGCGACGTCATCCAGGCGGATTATGGTCCCCTGGGGGCGATCGGCTTGTCGTTCGAATGAACACGTCCGGGTGGTGCCTTGCAGCCGCTCGGCGCCATCGCGCAGGGCGACCGAAAGTAGGCGGCGTGTTGTCATGGCATCGGCCCAAGTCTGTCGCAGCTTTTAGAACGGCCACGTTAATGAGTTTGAAACCATTGGTCGTCAAATTATGGATAAAGCAGAGACAGTTGGATTTCCCATGCATCAGTTGGTTGATACTCTCTCTAATGAGGAAGCGCGGCTGAATGCTTTACGTGATCTCCGACTGCTCAACACGCCTCCGAGCGAGAGTTACGACCGGCTGACCCGACTTGCGAGCCGGCTGCTGAACGCTCCGGTCTCGACCCTCTCTCTAACCGACCACGATCGACAGTGGTTTAAGTCGCGGGTCGGCGTTGATGTGACGGAAATCCCCCGCCATCAAGCCCCCTGTAGCTACGCTATCGAGGGAGACGATGTCTTCGTCGTCCCGGACCTCGCGGCTGATCCGCGCTTTATCGGTTCGCCCCTCGTTCAGGCTGGCATCCGCTTCTATGCCGGCGCTCCGTTGTTCACCCGCAGCGGTCATGGGCTGGGCACGATTTGCGTGCTCGACAGCACGCCCCGGCAGATCGGCGAGGACGAGAAGCACGTTCTGCAAGACCTTGCTGGAATGGTGATGAGCCAGGTCGAGTTGCAGAATATGATCGGTCGCGTTGACGCGACCACGGGGCTTGCGAATAAGCACCAGCTTCTCGAAGATCTGGAGGATCTCACCAGACGGGGCGCCGACAGCGATGGAACCATCCTGCTCGTCGAGATCATGCCTCCTGATCAAACCGCACATGCGCTTCGCGTCCTCGGCTCCAGACAGGTGGACGCGCTAACGCAGATCGCGATGTCGCTTGTTCAGCGTTGCGGCGGCGATAGCGCACGCCTGTATCATGTTGGACCGATGCGCTGCGCCTTGTTGCTCGACAGCGCGGAAGGCGGCGAGATCAAACAGATTCTGACTGCCCTGCGTGAGCCCATCGCGTGCGACGGAGTGCCGATTACACCTCAACCGGCAGTAGGCGTCCATGTATTCCGCGCAGGGCAGTCGATCCCGCGAGATACCTTCCGCCGGGCACTGAACGCTGTTGACGAAGCTCGTCAAACGCACGACGGGTTTGCCCACTACTGCCCTGCCCATGAGGAAAAAAGCACCCGTAGCTTTGCCATTCTGACCGCATTCGGTGCTTCATTGGAAGGCGAAGATCAGCTCACCCTCATGTATCAGCCGCGCGTCAGCCTCAGCTCGGGCCGGATGCTTGGTGCTGAAGCATTACTGCGCTGGCGACACCCGCAATTAGGACAAGTCTCTCCCGGGGAATTCATTCCGCTCATTGAGCAGACGGCGATGGCCCGGCCAATGACGACGTGGGTCGCCACAACCGCGATGCGGCAAGCGCGAGCTTGGGGCGAGAGCGGCTTGGATCTGTCGGTCTCGATCAACGCTTCAGCCCTCAACCTTGAGGAACGAGACTTTGCATCGCGCCTGCTCCGCATCGCCGCGGACGCTGGTTTGGACCCGAGCTTGGTCGAACTGGAATTCACTGAAAGTGCTGTCGCGCGGGATGCTCGCCGTGTGATCGAGCAGCTTCAAGAACTGCGTGCACAAGGGATGGCAATCGCCATCGACGATTTCGGCACCGGCTACAGCAATTTGTCCTATATTCAGCAGCTACCCGTGTCGGTACTCAAGATCGATCAGGCTTTCGTGTTTGGCCTGACAGCTTCATTGAAGGATCAACTTCTAGTTCGAACGATGATCGGCATGGCCCACGATCTCGGGTACCGGGTGGTCGCCGAAGGTATCGAAACGCAAGACGCGTTCGATATGCTCGCGTCTTGGCGCTGTGATGAGGGGCAGGGCTACTGGATGTCGCGACCGATCCAGGCCCATGCGATCCCCTTATATAATGCCAGCTCCCACTGATCGGAACGCATGCACCCCATCGGCTGGCCTGTCCCTGATGCGGAGGCCGGGCTCGCCGGAACGTATCGTCGGTCGGCACAGCCGAGTAGCCGGGCCGTGCGACAAGGTGGTCTATCCGGCGGCGGTCATTTGCGCGCTGCGGTGCCAGGGCAGCAGCCAGCGACGCAGGAGGGCGATGGCGGCGTAGAGCAGGAAACCCATCAGCGTCAGCAGGATGATGATGGCGAATAATCGGTCCGTCTGGAACGCGTTCATCGTCGCGACGGCCAGAAACCCCAACCCGTCACTGCCGCCGAGATACTCGCCCACTACGGCGCCGATGGTCGCCAAGACAACGGCCATCTCCATACCGGCCAGCAAGGCGGGCATGGCGCTGGGCAGCTGCAGCTGCCAGAAGCGCTGCCAGTGGCTCGCGCGCAAGGCGCCGAACACGTCCGCATGTCCTTGATCGACAGAACGCAGACCGAGCAGCGTGTTGGTCATGACGGGGAAGAAGGCGATGACCGCCGAGACGACGACCTTCGAGATCGGACCGAAGCCAAACCACAAGACGAACAGCGGCACCAACGCCACTTTCGGCACGATCTGACTGGCGACCACGAAAGGATGCACGGCGCGCTCCAGGAACGCGGAACTGGCAATCAGCCAACCTAGGATCACGCCCACCACCAACGCGATGGAGAAGCCGCCCACGGTCTCGCCGAGCGTATAGCCCAACGCGGTCCAGGTTGGCGCTTCGGTCATGATCTCGACGAAAGCGCGCAGCACCTGGATAGGCGAGGGCAGCAACAGCGTCGAGATGCCGGACAGGCTGCAATAGGCCTGCCAGGCCGCGAAGAAAATCACGACCCCCAGCACGCCGGGCAGAGCGCGGGTCAGCACGCTCACGGCACTCCCCCCAATTGACGCCTGAGGTCATTGGCAATGGCTTGGAACGCAGGCGAGCCTTCCAGCGCAGGCGCGCGCGGGCGGGCGAACGGCACCGGAACGAGGGACTGGATCCGGCCGGGCCGCGGCGACATCAGGACGATCCTGTCTGCCAGCATGATCGCCTCGGTGATCGAGTGCGTGACCAGCACCACGGTCGCGCCGCTGGACAGCCAAAGCCGTTCCAACTCCTGGTTCATGTGCGTGCGGGTCAGCGCATCGAGCGCACCGAACGGTTCATCCATCAGCAGCAGCGCGGGGTCGTCGGCCAAGGCGCGGGCGATCGCACCTCGCTGCTGCATGCCGCCCGAGAGTTCGCGCGGCCAGCGCTGCTCGAACCCGGCCAAGCCGACCTGGGCGCACAGCGCCCGCGCGCGCGCCAGCCGTGAGTCCAGGGCGCGGCGGTTGAGTTTGAGCGGCAAAGCGACGTTCTGCTCGACCGTCAACCACGGCAGCAAATTGGCGGCCTGGAAGACGAAGCCGATATTCCGCCGCCCATCCGGACCGGGCACCAAGTCCAGCGAGCCGGAACTGGCCGATTGCAGTCCGCCGAGAATGCGCAGCAGCGTCGTCTTCCCGCAGCCGGACGGTCCGATCAAGACGACGAATTCGCCCGGCGAAATGGTGAGGTCCACCGGCAGCAGCGCCTGCACGCTGCCCGTGCGGCTGGCGTAGACCTTGCCGATGCCGCGGCAAGCAACGGCGACGCTCATGCAGGACTCACAGTCTGTCGGAAAACGCGGTCGTGTAGGCGCGCGATGGGTCGCCCGCGGTCGCCAGCCCGGCCGCTTCCATTTCCTGCCAGCCGGATTGCCAGGCGGACGGGATGATCTTCACCAGGCTCTCCTTGCCGCGCGCCTCCCACAGAAGCTGCTCGGCCCGCACACCGTTCATTGCTGCGACCGGGTCGCGGAGGTCGGCCAGATTGAAGGGTTGCATCGCCTTCAGCGTCATCGCCCCGGAGGTATCGGCGGCGATCGCCTGCATGGCCGTGCTGACCCCGCGCAGGTAGGCGAGCAGGGCGTCGGCATGCCTGGCGATGCCCTCTTCGGACGCGACGTAGACCTGGCCGGGGATCGAGGCGAACGGATCGATGTCCAGCACGAACACCGGCTCGTTGCGAGCGCGCAGTTGCAGCGCCACGCCCGTATCGGCGATGAAGGCATCCAGCCGCTTCAGCTTGACCATTTCGAAGGAGCCCGGGGAATTCCCGACCACCTGACGCTTCACCGACGCCCGCTTGGCCCCCACGCGCGCCAGCATGATGTCGAGATAGTTCTCCGTCCCGCCGCCGGCCGAGACGATGCCGACGGTCTTGCCCTCCAGATCGGCCGGCGCCCTGATCGGCGCGTCGGCGCTGCTGATCACCTTGAAGGTGGTCGTGTGGGCGATGGTGCCGACGGCCCGCACTGGCGCCCCAACGCCGGAGACGGCCCGCACCACGTCGATGCCGCCGGTGCGGGCGATCAGCGCCTGGCCGGACACCACCTGCTGGATCGCCGCCGCGGAGCCATTGCCGCCGACGATGCGCACTCTGATGCCGTTCTTCTCGAAGATCCCGTTGCTGACACCGACATAGTCGGGCGCATAACCGGGCAATTGGCCGAACGGCGTCAGATAGACCACGTCCTGCAGGTCCTGCCCGGCGGCGGCCTGCCCGCGTGCCAGCAATCCGGCCGCAGCCAGACCACTGGCGGTCAGCAGCGTCCGTCGGGATAAGGCTGCATGCGGCATCGTTCGTTCCTGTTTGATCATGCGGCGAATGCTGGTCTGGCTGCCAGCGACTGCCAGGAACGTTGCAGCGATTCGGCGGCCACGAACAGCGTGGTCTCCGTGCGCGGCCGCGAGATCAACTGGACGCCGATCGGCAACCCGGCCTGCGACAGCGCGAACGGCACCGCCAGTGCGGGCAGTCCGAGATAGGAGGCAGGCTGGGTATACTGGGCCAGCAAGGCCACGGCGCGCCAGGCCACAGGGTCGGCAGCGTCGCCGATCGCGTCGTACCGTGGTGGCAGTATCGGGCAGGTGGGCGTGAGCAGCACGTCAGCTTCGGCGAAGTTTACCGCAAGCGCCTGCCGCAGCAGTACAGCGCGCAGCCGCAACGCATCCACGTAATCCACCGCCAGCAGACCCTCCCCGGCAGTGATGAACTTGCGCACGGCAAGCGGGTAGTTCTCCGGCCTGGTCTGCATCGCCTGCCGGTGCGCCGCTGCAGCCTCCGTGCGCATGATCAACCGGGTCAGCGTGCGGATCTCCGGTGTCTCGATCACGTCGACCTCGATGACGCGATGTCCGGCTGCTTCGAGCGCCCGCGCCGCGCCATGCCAGGCGGCAAGCACCTCTGGCACGGCGTGCTCGCCGTAATATTGCCGGGGCACCCCGATCACCGGGCGGCCGCGGGGCGGCGAAGAGGCCGCATGGAGAACGGCAAACAGCGATGCGCAATCCTCCACCGATCGCGCCAGCAGCCCCACCGTGTCCAGCGACCACGCCAGCGGAAACACACCTTCGGCGGGGAGCACTCCCCGGGTGGGCATGAAGCCGACCACGCCGCAGAAACTTGCCGGAACCCGGCACGAGGCTCCGGTATCGGTCCCGAGCGAGCCCCAGGTGATGCCCGCCGCGACTACCGCCGCCGAACCGCTCGACGAGGCGCCGCTGCAATGCGCGGGGTTCCAAGGATTGCCGACATTGCCGAAGAACGCGTTGGTGCCGGTAGTGCCCAGGGCGAATTCGGCGAGGTTGACGGCCCCCAGCTCGACGCTGCCGGCTCGCTCCAGCAACTCGAGCACCGGCGCGGGCGGTAACGGCGCTAAGCCGGAGGGATGGGCCACGCCGCAACTTGGCTGCCGAAGCGGCCGGGCAAAGATGTCCTTGTGCGCCAGCGGCACGCCCCAGAGCGGAAGGTGCCGGGCTCCGGCTTGATCCAGAGCATGAGCCCGCGCCCGTGCCGCCTCAGGCCAAAGCTCGACGAAGACGTGCAGCGCCGGGTCCAAGGCGGCTGCGCGGTCCAGCATGGCATCCGCCACGCACCGCGCCGTGAGCCCATCCCGCAGGGCAGCCGCAAGTCCGGCGATATCGAGGTGGTGAAGCGCTGGACTCATGGTGCGTCGAGCATGGCTCGCAGACCATCCGGCTGATCTGCCGGCCCGAGCAGCGGACGCAGCTGCGTCACCTCGCGGGTGAGCAGGGCCGATTCGGCGGCGGCCGCCGCCAGGTCTTCTATAGCGGCGCGTGACCCGAGCCGCACGCAGAGCAGGTTGCGCATGGCGGCCTCGAACTGTGCGTCCATTCTCTTGTATCCTCGTGATGCCGATCGGCGTCAGTGCGGGGAAGTCGCAGGCGAGCCAACGCTGCGGCGCGTCGGAGCAACTATAACTTGCTCCGCAGGAGCTGGAGCATCGCATTGTATTCGGCGCGCGCGGCTAACGAATTCTCCAGACTTACTGGAACGAAGCGAACGGGTGAATGCGGCTGCAACTGGCCGATGAAATCCATGTCGGCGGAAATCACGGTTCCGAGCATGAAGTAGCCGCCGCCCGAGACGGCATCGCGGTGCAAGACGATCGGTTCGGTGCCACCAGGCATCTGAATGGAACCGTAGGGATAGCAACTATCGACGATGTTGCTGGGATCTGAGCCGGCCCCGAACGGCGGCTCGCGCTCGACGAAGGTCAGCTTCGTTCCGCCGCGGAAGCGGTAGCCGATGCGGTCGGCCTCGGTCGCGACCTTCCAGGTATCGGCGAAGAAGCCGGCGAGCGCTTCCCTGGTGACGCGATGCTCGTACAATCCAGGCAGCATCCGGAGCGTCTCGGTGGGCACGACGCCGCGCCTGAGCGCCGTGGGCACCGCTCGGCCGGGTGCAGCGATGCGCTCAGGCTTGCCGAGAGGCAGGACATCTCCCTTCTGCAGCGCCCGGCCCTGGTGGCCACCCAAGGCGCCGAGGACATAGGTTGAGCGACTACCGAGCACAATCGGCACATCGATGCCGCCGGCCACGCACAGATATGCCCGGGCGCCACGCTTGAGGAAATCGAAGGCTAAGGTCTGGCCCGCGCGAATGTGGAAGCACTCCCAGGCGGGCTGCTGCGTTCCATCGACCCTGGCGGGCATATCCGCACCAGTGACGGCGACCATGGCATCGACGGAGAAGCGCAACTCAGGACCCAGGAACACGATCTCGAGCGCTGCCGCGTCCTCGGAATTGCCGACCAGCAGATTGCCGGCGATGAGCGCGAAGCGGTCCATCGCGCCCGAAAGCGGAATGCCGACATCATAGTATCCGGGGCGGCCGAGGTCCTGGACCGTCGTCGCCAGACCGGGCTTGTGCACCTCAATGGCCATGGAGGGCTCCAACCAGTTCAGCGTTGTAGGCGCCGGGGTCTCTGTTCAGCGCGCGCAGGTCGAAGGTGACGTCGCGGATCGCCGGGGCAAACCGTCCAGCATCGACGTCCTGCACGGCCTGGTCGTATGCCTCGCGCCCGATCGGTTTGAATTTCACGATATCGCCCGGCTGGAAGAAGATCATGAATCCTTTGAGGTAGCTGATCGCCTGGTTCGGATCGTAGATCGGCATCGGCGTGATGCCGAACATCTGGTAGCCGCCCGCGCCGCGCACGGAGTAGATACAGCCGAAACAACCGCCGTGCCCCACCGTCAGGCGTGGTGTATCGGTTCGCGGACGGAGGTATTTCGGCACTTCGATCTGTTGGGCGCGCGGCACCATCTGATACATGAACGGCAGCCCGGCCACGAAGCCGACCATCGACACGAACCATGGCGAACCATGGTGCGCCGCGATGAACGCGTCCGGATTGGCGTAGTTGTTGATCTTGGCGGCGTAGTCGAGGTCGGTGCCGCCGGGCTCTTGATGCCGCTCGCGAAAGCGCATCAGCGTCTCATGCGTCCACGGGTCACCGTAATAGACCGGGATCTCGATCATGCGGGTCTTGAGTATGGGCTCCGCTTTGCCTGCTAGCGCTTCGAGCGTCTTGATCTCTCGCAGCAGATCGTTGGGCGCGATGATGTCGGGGTCAAATCTCACTTGAAACGACGCGTTTGCCGGACAGATCTCGGTGACGCCTTTGATGGCGCTCTGCTTCAACGCCCGGCAGAGAAACAAGCTCGTGAAGAAGGCTTCGAGCGACATCGCTTCGTTGACCTCGACGAAGATGTGCTCGTCTCCGCCGAATGAGTAGCGCGCGTTCATATGTCCCTCCCATTGGTGGCCGTCGACTGAGCGAGCGGGGCTGTTGCGAGCCATGCTTCGAGCCAGCGGGTGTGCACATGGCCCGCGATCACCTCGGCGTGGCGCGCGAGTTCCGCATGCAGCGGCGCTGTCGTGCTGAGCCCGTCCACGACAAGCTCGCCGAGTGCGCTGCGCAGCCGCGCCAGTGCGGCCTGGCGGCTGTCACCCCACACGATCAGCTTGCCGAGCAAGCTGTCGTAGAAGGGGGGAACGCTGCACCCCGGGTACAGCATGGTGTCGAACCGCACGCCGAAGCCGCCCGGTACGGTCAGCGTTCTGACGGTGCCGGGCGAGGGCTTGAAATCCCGGGCCGGGTCCTCGGCATTGATCCGCACCTCGATCGCATGGCCGCGGCGACCGATGTCGGATTGTGAGAACCTGAGTGGCTCTCCGCCCGCGATGCGGATCATCTCGTGCAGGAGATCGATCCCGGTGACCATCTCAGTCACCGGATGTTCGACCTGAATGCGCGTATTCATCTCGATGAAGAACCACTCGCCGGTCTCGTCATTGTAGAGGTATTCGAGAGTGCCGGCGCCGCGATAGGAGCAGGCCTTGGCCAGCCGCACCGCCGAGGCGCACAGTTCCGTGCGCACATGGTCGGGCAGCGCCGTTGCCGGCGCTTCCTCCCATACCTTTTGCCGGCGGCGTTGCAGCGAGCACTCGCGTTCGTGCAGGTGAATGGCATCATGCCCGTCGCCGAGGATCTGCACCTCGATGTGGCGGGCCCGGCCGATGAAGCGCTCGAGATAGAGGCTGCCGTCGCCAAATGCAGCATGGGCTTCTGCGCTCGCCTGCGGCAGCAGCGACGCGAGTTCGGCTGCATCCTGGGCCACGCGTATGCCACGCCCACCACCGCCGGCCGCCGCCTTGATCATGATCGGAAAGCCGATCTGCGTGGCTATCGCCAAGGCCGCGTCAGGGTCGTCGACCACTCCCTCGCTGCCGGGCACCACGGGCACGCCGGCCGCAACGGCCGCGGCTCGCGCGGCAGCTTTATCACCCATGGTCCGGATGGTGTCCGCGGTTGGGCCAACGAAGACCAGCCCCGCCGCTTCGACCGAGGCGGCGAAGGATGCATTCTCGGACAGGAAACCGTATCCCGGGTGGATCGCATCGGCGCCGGTTTGCTGTGCCGCGCGAAGCACGGCCTCGCCATTCAGATACGATTTGGCAGCGTGCGGCGGGCCGATCTCGACGGCTTGGTCGGCCAGGCGGACCGCCAGCATGTCGGCGTCGGCCGTGCTGTAGACCTGCACGGATCGCAGGCCGAGTTCACGGACCGCACGGACGATGCGGACGGCGATCTCGCCCCGGTTCGCAACGAGAACCTTTTCCAGAGCCATGGACGGTCAGGTCTCGATGTCGACAAGCGGCTGGCCGGCCATGACGGCATCTTCATTTTCCGCGTGGAACCCGGCGATGGTGCCGGACACCTCAGCCGTGACGGCCGTGAACGTCTTCATGACCTCGATGAGACCGATCGTCTCGCCTGGCGCAACCGGGTCGCCAATCTCCTTGAATGCCGGCGTGTCGGGCGATGGCTTGCGGTAGAAGGTGCCGGGCAACGGGCAGGGCATGGTGTGGGTCGGCATGAGCAACTCCGGACGGGCGTTGGACGGTGTGCGACAGGCTTTACGCAGCGAGCCAGGGCTTCAGAGCCGTCGTCACGGTGTGGGCGAGCATCACTGCGTTGGGCGTGTCGGAATGGATGCAGTAGCTTTCTGCGCGCATCGGGAATGGCTTACCGCTGATCGACGTCGCCAATCCCTCGCGCGCGACCCTGACGGCACGCCGCGCGGCCTCGTCCGGGTCCTTGGCGTCGTGCTCGCGGGTGATGATCAACGTTCCTTCGTCCGAGTAGTCGAGATCGATGTAGTATTCCGGCACGAAGGCGAGGCCCTTGCCGGTGTACACCGTCTCATGCAGCGTGCCGGCCATGCCGAGTATCGGCACCCCGAACAGCGCGGCGGCGTTCGCGATTCCTTCGGCGATCGCCTCGTCGCGGATCGCCATCCCGAAGAGCGCGCCATGCGGCTTGATGTGGTTGAGCGTCATGCCTTCGGCGTCGAGGAAGGC
The DNA here is from genome assembly GCA_964657565.1 of uncultured Acetobacteraceae bacterium. Classification (GTDB taxonomy): domain Bacteria; phylum Pseudomonadota; class Alphaproteobacteria; order Acetobacterales; family Acetobacteraceae; genus JAVVHH01. Next base: position 55,031 of record CAZZVQ010000005.1, on the reverse strand, counting down.
CTTGAGCGCGCCCACCTGGTAGATGATGCAGTCGGTGAGTTCGTCCTTGCCGATCTTCATCTCACGGCGCCCGAAACCCTGCAGATCCGGCAACGAGGGATGCGCGCCCACCGCCACGCCATGCGCCTTGGCGAGCCGCACCGTCTTGTGCATCACGCTCGGATCGGAGGCATGGAAGCCGCACGCGACGTTCGCGATCGAGGTAAACGGCATCAGCCCCGCGTCGTCGCCGCATTTGAACAGCCCGAACGCCTCGCCCATATCGCAGTTGATCGTGATCGTCATTGCAACTCGCTCCAGTGGGACAAGGACCGCTTGCGGAACTGCGCGCGGAACTGGTCGGTGGATTTCGGCATCAATTCGCCCGATCCCCAATCGAGGATCACGGCATATCGGCGTACCGCGTCCATCGCGTCGATCTCACCCGCGCGGTATTTCGCCGCAACCGCCTCCGGCGCCTCCTCGAACCACGTCTTGCGCTCGGCCCGGATCGACGCCCGCAGACGGTCGGTTGCTGTTTGATCAATCTCGTATTCGCACAGATCCTTGTCGATCACGGTGAGCACCACGCCGTAATCCTTTGCAGCGCGCTTGATCGAGACGTAATCGTCGACGACATCGGCCTTGACGTGCTCGGGGTGGCGCTCCAGTGGGTCGCCATAGCCGCCACCGCCTGCGGTGGGACGGCTGAAGGTATCGCCGTTTTGAAGAGGTATGTCCGAGAATACCGAGCCGAGCCAGGTATCCACGTCCGCGCCGGCGCGACGCAGCGTCAGACCGTGCGGGATCGACGGCAGGCCGCCGTTGGTGCCCCAGACCACGGCCCGCTCGCGATCGCAGATGTAGGAGAGCACCGTATTCTCCGCCTCGCGTAAGATGGAGGTCTTGCGCGCCCCCACGCCACCGCGCCATTTGCCGGGGCCGCCGGAATCGGTCACCACTTCGAATTCCGTGGTCAGGATCGGCGCGCCGCGCTCCTGCCCTTCGACTGGCTGGGACAGCATCCCGGTTCCGAACGACGCCTGCGTGACGTTGGCGCCGTCCCGCCCGTTGCGCCCTCCCCAACCCCCGGGCAGCCAGTCATAGAACATGAAGATCGGCTTGCCGGGGCTGCGTGCATCGTTGCCCCCGGTCAGGAGATACTCGATGTTGAAGGTGCACGAGATCGCGCGATGCGGCATGATCCCCGACCAAATCTCGTAGATCGAGTTCATGATCTTCTCGAACGGCATCAGAAAGCCCGTGACCGCGACGGGCCACTTGGCGCTCACCACCGTATCGGGCGGCGCCACGACGTCGATCACCCGGTAGAGCCCGGAATTCAGTGGCAGGTCGGGGAAGAAGGTCTTCATGCCGGCGACGCAGCCGGAGAAGGTGGCGCCGAACGCCGAGTTGTAGATCGACCCGATCGTCGGATGCGTGCCGGCGAAGTCGTATGTGACCTTGTCGCCGGCGATCGTGGTCTTCACGTGGATGGGGATCATGCCCTCCCCGCCCGACACGTCGCGGTCGATGTAATCCACCGTCTCCCACGAACCGTCCGGCAACGCGGCCAGCCGCTGACGCACGATGCGCTCGACATAGTCCTGCACCGCCGCCATGCCGGCGACCACCGTCTCCTTGCTATACTTGTCGACCAAGCGCAGCACCTCGCGCGCCGCGACGTTGGTCGCTTCGGCTTGCGAGAGCATGTCGCCGATGATGGAGGCCGGGTCGCGCGTGTTGGCCGCGATCATGTGCGCCACGTCGCGGCAGAACCGTCCGCGGTCGAAGATGCGCACCGGCGTGATCCGAATGCCCTCGCGGAACATGTCCTTCGCCATCACGTCGAACGAGCCCGGCACCGAACCGCCCATATCCGACCAGTGCCCGTTGGATTGCGCGTAGCCGATGATCTCGTCGGCGACGAAGATCGGCCGGATCAACCGCGTGTCGCTGAAATGCGTGCCGCCAGCATATGGGTCGTTGATCATGTAGACGTCGCCGGGATGCATGTCCCCCTTGAAGAACTCGATCACCGCTTTGCAGGTATAGTGCAGCGTGCCGACATGCACCGAGATGTCGCCGTTACCCTGGGCGACGCTGTCCCCGTTGGCATCGTGCAGCGCATTGGAGAAGTCGCGGTTGAAGATGACGAAGGAGTAGCAGGTCCGCAGCATCTGCTCGGCCATCTGATCGACCGCGCTGATGAAGGCGTTCTTCAGGACCTCGAACGTCACCGGATCGAGCGGGTTGGTTTGGGACATGATCAAGCCTCCTGCCGCATGACGATGTTGAGCCAGCCGTCAACCTCGGCGGAGAAGCCCGGCGGCACCACCGTGGTGGAATCGAGTTGCTCCACGATTGCGGGACCGCTGAGCCGCGCGCCGGCGGGCAGGTCGGGCCGCCAATAGACCGGGGCGTCCGTCGCCCCCGTTTGCGCGAACCAGACGCGGCGCCGCGTCCTCGGTTCGGGCGTTGCCCCGGTGGGGGCGCTACGGGCAAACTCCGCTTTCGGCACCACGCCGATTGCCTTCAGGCCCAGCCGGAACAGCCCGACCGGAGCATCGTCGCGGCGGAAATTGTATTCGCGCTCGTGGCTTTGATGGAAGGCCTCGATCAAACCAGCCAGATCGGTGATCGGTGTCGGCGCGGGGATGGCCAGCGAGCGCCATTGCCCCTGATACATCATGTCCACCGTCCGCTGCATGAGAACGTCCGCAGGCGCCACGCTCTCATGGGCCAGCCGTTCCGCCGCCTCTTGCTCGAGCGCGGCAAAAGCCGCCTCGATCGCGACCGGATCCGCATCGGCGGCGGGCATGATGTAGCTGGTTGCGAGGTCGTGCTGAACATCGACCAGCAAGCATCCCAGTGCCGAGGTGATGCCTGGATGCGGCGGCACGATCACGGCGGGGATCGAGAGTTCCTTGGCGATATCGGCACCATGCAGCGCGCCGGCACCGCCGAACGCCACCAGGGCGAAGTCACGTGGGTCGTAACCGCGGGTGATCGAGATCAGCCGCACGGCATCGGCCATGTTGGCGTTGGCCACGCGGATGATGGAATCAGCCGCTTCCTCGAGCCCGAGCTGGAAGCGATCGGCGACGCCGGTCTGCACCGCCGCGCGGGCTTTGGCCGCGTCGAGATGGATGCTGCCGCCGGCCAGTTCGGTGCCGAGCCGGCCGAGCGTCACGTTGGCGTCGGTGTTGGTCGGCACCGTGTTGCCGTGGCCGTAGCACGCCGGCCCGGGATTCGCCCCCGCCGATTGCGGGCCGTTGCGCAGGCCACCGGCCTCGTCGACCCAAGCGAGCGAGCCGCCGCCCGCGCCAATCGTCAGGACTTCGATGGACGGGAAGCGGATCGGATAACCGAATTCGATGAACCAGTCCTTCGTGACTCGCGATTGGCCTTCGTAGGCGAGCGAGACGTCGCAACTCGTGCCGCCCATGTCGAGCCCGATCGAGTTTGGAAAGCCGCATTGCACCGCAATGTGCCGGCTCGCGATCGCCCCGGCGGCAATGCCGGAGCCGGCGAGCCGCCCAGCGAACTCCTTCACGCCGTTTGGGGTCATCACGCCGCCGCCCGTATGCAGCAGGAGGAGGTCGCTGCGATATCCGGCGTTGGCCAGACGCGTGCCGAGGCGGGTGGTGTAGTCGACCACCACCGGGCTGAGCGCCGCATTGACCACCGTGGTCGAAAACCGTTCGTGCTCGAAGATCTCCGGCAGGATGGCCGACGAGATGGAGACCGGCACACCGGGCAGCGTCTCTTCGAGGATCGCCTTCATGCGCTGCTCGTTGGCCGGGTTGGCATACGCGTTCATGAAGCACACGGCCACGGCCGCGACGCCCCGTTTGCGCAAGATACGGGCGACCTCGCGGGCGGCTGCATCGTCGAGCGGAGTCACCACCTTGCCGGCGGCATCGATGCGCTCCGGTACGGTCAGGCGGTCGCGCCGTGGGATGTAGGGCGGTGCGACGTCCTTGTAGATGTCCCAGATGTCGTCCTTGTTGGCGCGGCGGATCTCGAGCACGTCGCGAAAGCCTTCGGTGCAGACCATCGCCGTGCGCGGGAGCCGGCGCGTGATCAACGCGTTGGTTGCCACCGTAGTGCCGTGAGAGAACAGCACGACGTCCGCGAGATCGACGGCGCCGGCCTCCAGCCCGGTCATCACACCGTCGATCGGGTCGGGTGTCGAGGATGTCTTGGCAATTCGGATCCGCCCCGAATCCTGGTCGAGAATGCAGATGTCAGTGAATGTACCGCCGATGTCGACGGCTACGCGGAGATTAGGCAAGGCATTGTCCTTCTGCTCGGTACCGCTATTGAGGGGCAGCCCGGTTAGCTGGCCGGCATGCCGTGCTCGTTGCCGCCCACGGAGGGGTCGCCGGCCGGAGGCTTCGCGCCGGGCCCGGTGCCGAACAACCTGAGCTCCTTGCCGCCCGCGAGGCCGTTGGGCCGGAAGATCAGGATGAGGGCCAGCAAAACGCCCAAACCGAGCTCGCCGCTGCCGTCCGGGAGCTTGAGCACGGTCGCGCCGGTCCGTATGCCATGCTCGCCGAATCGCAGCAGTTGGACGATCATCGTCACCACCACCACCCCAGCGACCGCGCCCGTGAGGCTGCCCATGCCGCCCACGACGAGCATGGCGATCGTGATGAAAGACAGGCTCAGGTAAAAGGTGTCGACCGTCAGGATACCGAGGAATTGGGCATAGAGTCCGCCCCCTGCGCCGACCAGGGCAGCGCTCAGCACGAAGGCGGCCAGCCGCATGCGTACGCTGTGTACTCCCGATGCCTTCGCGGCCACGTCGTCCTCCCGCGTGGCGCGTAGGAGCAGACCGTAGCGCGAGTTCTGGAACAGATATGCCACCAAGATGCCCGCAGTGGCGAAGGCGAACGCGACCCAAGGGCCCACCTCGGTCGGTATACCGATCAGCGAACTCACGCCCGCCGTCACGGAATCCCAATTCGAGTAGATGCTGTTGACGATGATCAAAAAGGCGAACGTCGCGATGGAGGCGGCGATGCCGTTCAGCCGCAGTATCGCCATGCCGAACAACAGCGCGACGATCGCCGGCAGCACGGTCGCGCCAGCCATCGCGACCAGGAACGGAAATTGATTTTCCTGCAGCAGGTCGGGCAGCCCTTGCAACATGACCTGCTTGAAGGCGGGCTCGGCCGTGGCCCAGCCGGCGGCGTAAGCCCCAATGCACATGAAGGCGACTTGTCCGAACGAGATCACGCCGGAATTGCCGATGAAGACGTAGAGCCCGACGACGACCAGCACCCGGATCAGCATCTCGGTGAGTGTCAGTTGCAGGGCGTCGAGGCTGCCGATCCCTGAAGCTGCCGCGCACACGGCCAGTCCGGCGATCAGCAACGCGGGGGTTTGATGGCGGGAGATAAACTGTCGCATGGGCGCCCCGTCAGACCCGTTCGATCGTCGTGCGCGCCGGCAGCAGGCCACTCGGCCTGACGAGCAGCACCACGATGACGAACGCGAAGGCGAACGCATCGCGGAACGACCGCAGCCCTGGCGGAAGATAGGCTTGCAGCAGCGTGACGATGAGGCCGAGCAGGAAGCCGCCGACCACTGCGCCCACGAGGTTGCCCATGCCGCCGATCACCACGGCGACGAAGGCGAACAACGCCAGCGGAACACCCATTTGGAAGCTGAGCGAGCCGGATTGGGTGATATAGAGCATCGATACCGCCGCCGCCAGCACGCCGCTGATGGCAAAGGCGAGCCCGATGACGAGATTTCCCCGGACGCCGAGATACTGTGCCATTCGGAAATCCTCCGCCGCCGCGCGCATCTGAACGCCGTATCGCGTGTGCCGCAGGAACAGGCTCAGCCCGACCATCAGCACGAGCGTGACGAGCAGGGTGATCAGTTGAAGCATGGGCACTCGCAGCGGGCCGAGATAGATTTGCGTGCTCGCGCCGCTCCAGAAGTCGACCGCCTTCGGGCGGGCGCCGTAGAACATCAACAGGCCGTTCTGGATCATATAGCTGACGGCGAACGACGCGATCATCAGGGTGGGTGCGGACGCTGTACGAAGCGGCCGGAACACTGCGGCGTCGGTCAGCAGCGCCGCCACCACGACGATCAGCGAGATCGTGACGATGACGGCGGCCGGCGTCCAGTCGCCGATCAGCAACCGGGCGGTCACGTCTGCCGAGGGAAGGATCAAGGCGTAGGCGCCGACGGTGATCATGTCGCCGTGAGCGAAATTGATCAGCCGCAAGATGCCGAACAACAAGCCGATGCCGAGCGCGGTCAGTGCATAGATGCTGCCGAGCGCCAGCGCGTCGATCAGGTTCTGCAACAAGCCGATCATGCCGAAGCCTCCGCTCGCGTCGCCGGGTTGGTTGCAAAGCCAAAATAGGCCTGCCGGATGGCTTCCCCATCCTGCAGCGCTGCTGCGCGGCCTTCGAGCTGCACGGTGCCGCTGCGCAGCACGTAGATCCGATCGGCGAACTTCAGGATCCGCGTCGAACTCTGCTCGTTGATCAACAGCGTCAGCTTCTCACGTCGGCGCAGATCCAGCAGGATATCGTAGATCTGATCGATGATCATGGGCGCCAAGCCGAGCGAGGGCTCATCGACGAGCAGCAGGCGGGGCCGGGTCATGACCGCGCGCGCGACCGCCAGCATCTGCTGCTCGCCGCCTGAAAGCCGGCTTGCGGGATAGCGCAGCCGCTCGCGCAGCCGTGGAAAATGGTCGAGCAGGCGGCTCATTTCGGCCCGCGCGGCGGCACGGTCGCTCAGCATGTAGCCGCCGATCTGCAGGTTCTCCTCGACCGTGAGCGTGCCGAAGATATGTCGTCCCTCGGGAACGAGCGACAGCCCCAACCGCGCGATCTGCTCTGGCCGCCGCCCGATCAGGCTCTGGCCGTTGAACCGGATGTCACCCGCGGCGGGAACGACGCCGCCAGCGATGGCCGCGAGCGCGGTGGACTTGCCCGCGCCGTTGGGGCCGATGATGCAGACGACCTCGCCCTCGGCCACGTTCAGCGACGCACCGCGGAGCGCCACCAGGTCGCCGTAGCGCACCGAAAGGTCCTCGACCTCCAAAAGTGCTGCCATTACGCCTCGGTCCCGAGGTAAGCGGCGAGAACCACCTCGTCCCGCTGGATTTCAGCCGGCGTGCCCTCGGCGATCGTCCGGCCGCCGTCGAGCACGTGGACGCGGTGCGAGATCCCCATCACCACGCGCATGTTGTGCTCGATCAGCAGCACGCCGCTGCCAAAGGCCTTGGGGATCGCCGACACCAATATCATCAGGTCCTCGCATTCGGCGTCGGACATGCCAGCCGCAGGTTCGTCGAGTAGGATAAAGGCCGGCGGCAGCACCATCGCGCGCGCAACGCCCAGTCGGCGCTGATCGGTGTAGGCGAGCGCGCCCGCTTGCAGCGGGGCTTTGTCGGCCAGCCCCACCCACTCCAGCGCGACCCGGCCATGCTCGACCGCCTTACGCCGGGTCAGCCCCAGCCCGACTGCCGTGATCTCGACGTTCTCGAGCACCGACATCTCCTTGAACAACCGGCCGGCCTGGAACGTCCGCGCAACGCCCATCTCGCGGAAGCGCATCGGGCTCCAGCCCACCGTGCTCTCGCGTCCCACGAGGACCCGGCCCTCGGTCGGCGATTGGAAGCCGGTCAGACAGTTCACCAGCGTAGTCTTGCCGGCGCCGTTTGGGCCGATCAAGCCAAACACCTCGTGCCGGCCGACCGTGAGGCTCACCTCGCAGACGGCGGCCAGCCCCTGGAAGCGCACGGTCAGCGAGTCCGCCGTCAACTCCGCCGCGTTCGTGTGCGCCGCGACGGCCGTCATGGCCGCCGGAGCAATCGACGCCTGGCTCATCCGGCGCGCACACTCCCCAGGAGGTTGCGGAGTCCCCGCCGCGGGCGCGCAGCGGGGGTTTCGCCACTGCCAGGGATCACTCGCTGCCCTTGAGACGATAGAGCACCGCATCCGGAATGACGTCGGTGATCTTCCATTCCTCGACCGGTGTCGCTTTACCGTCCGCATACGAGATGACGAACATTGGCTCGGTCGTCTGCACGTGCAGCTTGGGCGTGAAGCTGCGCGGTCCGAGCACCGTGGGCTCGTCCTTCGCCTTGTTGAGCAGATCGACGATGGGCTTGGCGCCGGTTGTCTTTGCCTCCGTCGCCGCTTTGGCCCACATATCGAGAAACGCGTAGATCGGATACGCGTACTGGGTGGTTGGCGGCTTGCCGAACTTTTTTTCGAACGCAGCCGAGATCTCATTGACGGCGGGGCGGGGATCGTCCTTCACCAACGCCTGCGACGGCAGGTAGAAGTCTTTGAGGCCGGGCACGGAGTTCAACCAATACGTCCCATCCATGGCCGTTGCGCTGAAGACGGGCAGAGATACGCCGGCGGCGCGCAATTGGCGCAGCGAGCTGGCCGCACCCGGATTGGTCGAGCACAGCATGATGTGGTCGACCCCCTCCTTGCCGATCGCGTCGTTCAGGCGAGTGATCTGCGACGAAATGGAGGGATCAAGGCCCTTGAACGTGTCCTGCCCAGCGACCGCCGCGTGACTGGCCTTCATCTGCCAGTTATAGCCAGCGCAGACCGATTTATTATACTCGATTGTTTCGTCGATAAGCATATAGCCTTTTTTGAGGCTCTTTTTATTTATTCCCCAATCCGCCATGATGGCGCCCTCGAGTTGGCCGGCGTTGTTCGCCGTAAAGGACAAGGGACCGACGCCGACCACGCCCGCCTTGGGATCCGAGGCGCCCATGAACACTGAGATCACACCCGCCTTTTGCGCCTGCAAAGCTGCCGGCGCGCCGTAATCGTAGTCGGCCGATACCAGGAGCAGGTCGGCACCCTGCTTGATCAGGTCTTGGCCCACTTTCGCGCCTTCGACTCGGTCCGTCTTCGTGTCCCCGCTGATCACCTTGATCGTCTTGCCGAGGAGTCCGCCCTTGGCGTTCTGCCGATCGACCCAAAGCTGGGCCATCTTGTAGGCTTCTCCATCATACGCCTCCATCCACCCGGACATGGCGACCGCCATGCCGATGGTGATGCCGTCTTCGGCGCGAGCTTTGCCGGTCGTCAGTAGCAGCGCGCTACATACAAGGGCGCAAATCGGAGTCCTACTCATATCGGTCCTCTCACATTTAGGGTGTATCTAGCGCGACGCGTTTTGATCCTGGCCGAGCGCATCCGTCTGCTTGCTCAAGCGCAAGGTACGACTGAACTCCCAATTGCACGCTTCCAGCGCCTGTAGGACGGGCTTATGCCCGAGCGCCGTGGCGATTGACGGCTCCTGTCGTAAGTCGACCCATGCCACGCTGGCTGGTCGGACAACGTGCAGAGTGTGGACGGTTTGCCCAAGCCTGTTGCGGCCACCGCGAGAGCTTGATGCAAGCTGACCTCCCGATAAACCCGCGCGGCCCGCCGTAACTTTCCAAAAATGCGGAGCGGAAGCAGACATCGTCATTGGTCGAGCAAAACTTGTGCCACTTCGCTGCTGGTCGACACGACCGGCGCCCAGTACTGTCGGGAAGCACGGGCTCGGCCCGGTGGTCCCGCACTGGCGTCAGCGGCAGGCTCTCGTCAAGCGGCGGAGGTGGCAAGCTTTGTGCATGCCGAGTAGCGACCGTTGGAGATTGCTGATGAAGCCGGCCACCGCGTTTCTCGGCGCGACGATCCGGACATGCTCGATCCGACGCTGTCGCGCACCTATGTCGGCACGCTCGTCATGACGGCGATCTGCGGCAAGCTGTTCGATTTCGATGAGAAGCAGCAGATCGTCCAGTGCCTGCGAGGGGCTAATGAATGATAGACAGCACGCATCTACTGATCCATCTCTGAACCGGCGTGCTGTTCCAGGACCGCTTTCGCGGCCCGCTCCTTGATGCATTCCTATCGACGGCCGGGCGGTGGCCGGCCCGATCGGCCTAGCTCCGCACGATGACCCGCTACATCCTGCAACGCCTGGCTGCGATCGGAGCGCTCGCCTTTGGCATCACGCTGCTGGTGTTCCTCATTATCCGCCTCATCCCGGGCGACCCGGCCGTCGTCATGCTCGGCACCAATGCCGGCGATCCCCAACTGATCGCCCGGCTGCACCAGCAACTCGGCCTCGACCGCAGTATTCCCGAACAATATGTTGTCTGGCTCGGCCGCGTGCTGCACGGCGATTTCGGCTATTCGTATGGGCAGCAGCAATCGGTGTCGTCGCTGATCGGCCAGAACATGCCCGCAACGATCGAGCTGACGGCCGCGAGCCTGGCCTTGTCGCTGTTGCTCGGCGCTGCGGCCGGAATCATGGCGGCGGCCCGGCGCAACCAACTCGCCGACACGGCGGCCATGGGGATCGCGCTGGCGTTCATGTCGATCCCGAGCTTCTGGCTGGGGTTGTTGCTGATCCTGCTGTTCGCCGTCGAGTTGCCTTGGTTCGACGTGGTAGGCGGAACGTCGTTGAAGGGGCTCGTGCTGCCGGCGCTGACCCTGGCGCTGGGAACGGCGGGCTACAACGCCCGCTTCATCCGATCGAGCGTGGTGCAGGCGCAGACGTTGCGGCACGTGCTGACCGCGCGCGCGAAGGGGCTGTCGCGCAACCAGGTGTTCCGCCGGCATGTGCTGCGCAATTCGCTGCTCCCGGTGGTGACGATCGCCGGGCTGCAGGTCGGGCAATTGCTGTCGGGCGCGGTGATCATCGAGACGGTGTTCTCGCGGCCGGGGATCGGGCGGTTGCTGGTGCAGGCGATCCTGGCGAAGGACTACCTGACCGTGCAGGCGATCGTGCTGATCATCGCGGTGATCTACGCGTTCTGTAACTTCGTGGTCGACATCCTGTATCCGTTGCTCGACCCACGGATCGGCACACGATGAGGCTGGCCGACACGCTCAGGCACCGTAGCTTGGTGGCCGGGCTGGCGATGACTGCCGTGCTGCTGCTGCTCATCGCCGCCGCGCCGTTGCTGACCTCGGCCGACCCGAATCTGCAGGACCCGATGGCGAGTTTCGCCCCGCCCTCGACCGAGCATCCGATGGGTGCTGATGCCTTCGGGCGGGACCTGTTGGCGCGCGTGCTGTATGGCGGGCGGACCACCATCCTCGCCAGTGTCGCCGTCGTGGTGCTCGGCGGCCTTACTGGCGTCACCCTCGGGCTGATCGCGGGGTACGCCGGCGGCATCGTGCATTTCCTCATCATGCGCACGGTCGACCTGCTGCTGGCCTTCCCCGGTATCCTGCTCGCGCTGGCGGTGTCGGCCGTGCTTGGGCCCGGCCTGGTCAACGGAGTGCTCGCGATCGCCATCGTGCTGACGCCGATCTACGCGCGCCTCGTAGAAGGCGCGACGGCGGAAGTGCGGCACCTTGCTTACGTCGATGCGGTGGTCACGCTCGGCGCGGGTGCCCCACGCATCATTCTGCGGCACATCCTGCCCAACATCTCGCCAGGGATCATCGTGCTGACCACGACGTGGCTCGGCGTCGCGATGCTGTGGATCGCCGCCCTCGGCTTCATCGGCGTCGGCGTGCAGCCGCCGTTACCGGAGTGGGGCGCGATTCTGAACGACGGACAGAATTACATCACGATCGCCTGGTGGATCACGGTGTTTCCTGGCGTGTTTCTCGCATTGCTGGTGATCGGGGTGAACCTGATCGGTGACGGTCTCCGTGACCAGCTCGACCCGACTCTCTCCCGCTTCTAGCCAAAGGATCTTCGGATGTTGAGATGTTGCGTCGCTTTCGGTCTCGCCGCCGTCCTGGCGCAACCCGCGTTGGCGGAGATCGACAAGAGCGCCAAGGTCATGGTCGGCTGGGCGGGCCCGTTCGACACGCTCAACCCGGCCACCACCGGCGCCCGCAATGTCGGGCCGATCGCCGTGAACATCTTCGACACGCTGGTTTGGCTGACCCCCGACTTCGAACTGACGCCAGGGCTGGCGACCAAATGGGAGGTCTCCGAAGACAAGAAGGCCTACACCTTCACCTTGAAGGAGGGTGTCACCTTCCACGACGGCACACCGTTCGACGCCGACGCCGTCGTGGCCAATTTCGAGTACATCGGCGACAAGACCACGCAATCGAAGATCTCGCTCAGCCTGCTCGGATCGTGCACGATGGCCAAGGCGGTGTCGAAATACGTCGTCCAGGTGAACTGCACGCGGCCCTACGCGCCGCTGCTGGCGCAACTCGGCGAACCCTATTTGGGCATCCAATCTCCCAAGGCGATCAAGGAATTCGGGCAGGACCTCGGGCTGCATCCGGTCGGGACCGGGCCGTTCAGCTTCGTGAGCTACGTGACCGGGCAGAGCCTCGTGCTCAAGCGCAACGAAGACTACAAATGGAACCCTGAAGCAACGAAGTTCAGCGGGCCACCGGACATCGCGCAGATCACCTTCCAGATCGTCAGCTCGCCGCAGGCGCGGGTGAGCCAATTCCAGGCCGGGCAGTCCGATGTGATCCAAGACGTGCCGGGCGTGTTCTGGAACGCGCTGACCAAGATGAACCGCTACACGGCGCTGCCGGTGCCGATCACCGGCATGGGCATCTTCGCGCCCATCAACGCCAGCCTGTGGCCGACCGACGACGTCCGGGTGCGCCAGGCGATCCTCTACGCAGTCGACCGCAAGGGGGTCGAGCAACTGGCCGATGCCGGCGCCTATCCGGTCAGCAACACGCCGCTGGTCAAGGGTATGGTCGGCTACGACGAAGCGCTGGAGAACGGCTACCCCTTCGACCCGGCCCGCGCCGAGGCGCTGCTCAAGGAGGCCGGCTGGACCAAGCCGGGCGAGTTCTGGGAGAAGGACGGCAAGCGGCTCGCGATCAAGCTGACGGCGATCTCGACCTCGACCTCCTATCCGCCGCTGGCTCAGGCGACCCAGGGTTACCTGCGCAAGATCGGCATCGACGCCAGCGTCGAGCAGATGGCCACCCCCGCGTGGCTCGCCGTCAACATCAACGGCCAGTCGTCGATGGCGCCGTGTCAGTACATCGCCGTCGATCCGGACGCGCTGCGGCTCTGGTTCACCCCCGACCAGTATTTCAACTGGAGCCACTTCACCGACCCGGCGCTGACCAAGCTGCTGCTCGAAGGGCAGCAAGAGCTCGACCCGGCCAAGAGGCTGCCGATCTACGCCCAAGCGCAGAAGATCATCATGGATCAAGCGATCGAGCTGCCCATGCGGCAGAACATCGACCTGGTCATGACGACCAAGAAGCTGACCGGACTGACCTATTCCGGCGGCGGCTTCGAGTATTTCGGCGCGGCGTCGATGGCGAAATGACCACCATCATCCATGCCGACCGGCTCATCGATGGCACCGGTGCAGCGCCGGTCGCCGACCCGGTGCTGGTCATCGCCGATGGCCGCGTGCGCGACGTGTTCACCGGTGCGTTGCCCGACGGTGCCGTGCCGGAAGGCGCCACCGAGATCCGCCTGCCGGGCTGCACGCTGCTGCCCGGGCTGATCGATGCGCACGTGCATCTCAACCTCCCGGGCAACGGCGCCACGCTCGAGACCGCTGTGCGCGAGACCGACGGCGTATTGACCGCGACGGCCACACTCTCCGCCGTCCGTGCGCTGCAGGCCGGCATCACCACGGTGCGCGACCTCGGCGGGGCGCGGGCGACCATCTTCGACGTGCGCCGGGCCTTCGAGCTGGGGCACGGGCACGGCGCCCGCATCATCGCCTGCGGCCAGCCGATCACCATCACCGGCGGCCACACCTGGTATCTCGGCGGCGAGGCGGATGGGCCGGAGCGGCTGCGTCGCAAGGTACGCGAGATGGCCAAGCTCGGGGCCGACTACATCAAGGTGATGGCGACCGGCGGCGGTACGCTGAACACCATGTCCTGGCTGCCCTCGTACAGCCGTGAGGAGTTGGCGGCGCTGGCCGACGAGGCGCACCGGCTCGGCCGCACGATCACGGCGCACTGCCTCTGCGCAGATGCCATCGATTGGGTGGTGGAAGCCGGCTTCGACGGCATCGAACACGCCAGCTTCCTGGTCGAGAAATCCGGCAAGCAGGTGTTCGTGCCGGAGACGGCCGAGCGCGTAGCGCGGGCCGGCATTCCCTGCACGACCACCTTGGCGGTCGGCGAATTCATGTTGCGCGCGCTCGAGGCGATGGACCGGCGCACGCCGGCGGAGCAGGCCACACTCGACCGCTGGAAGTTCATGGGCGACGACAACCTGGCGCAATTCGGCAAGATGCGCGACGCCGGGGTGACCTGGGTCGCCGGCACCGACGCGGGCTGGCGCTACACGAAGATCGAGGGGATGCCGCTCGAGCTCGAGTTGATGCATCGCGGCGGGATGCCGCCGCTGGAGGCGATCAACGCCGGGACCGGGCTGGCGGCCAAGGTGCTCGGCATCGCCGACCGGGTCGGCACGCTGCGACCCGGCATGATCGCCGACGTCATCGCGGTCGCGGGCGATCCACTCGACGATCTGTCGCGCTTGGGAGACGTGCGCCTGGTGCTGCAGGGCGGTGAGGTCCGGGTGCATCGGGCCGGATGAGCCTGCTCGCGGTCGAGGATCTGCAGACGCATTTTCGCACGCGCGCGGGCACGGTGCGCGCCGTCGACGGCTTGAGCTTCACGCTCGAGCGCGGCCGCGCGCTCGGGATCGTCGGCGAGTCAGGCTCGGGCAAGACCGTGACATCACTGTCGATCATGCGGCTGCTCGAAGCCCCCGGCTTCATCGCCGGGGGGCGCGTTCTGCTCGACGGCCAGGACATGGTCTCGCTCTCTGAGCGCGACATCCGCGCGATCCGCGGAAAGCAGATTTGCCTGGTGTTCCAGGATCCGATGACGGCGCTCAACCCGGTCTACCGCGTCGGCGACCAGATCGTCGAAGCCATGCAGGCGCATGCGCCGATCGGGCGCGGGGCAGCGCTCGAGCGCGCGACCGAGCTGTTCCGCCAGCTCGGCATCCCTGCGCCGGAGCAGCGCGTGCACGAGTATCCGCATCAGCTCAGCGGTGGCATGCGGCAGCGCGTCGTGATCGCGATGGCGCTGGTCAACGAGCCGGAGCTGCTGATCCTGGACGAGCCCACCACGGCGCTCGACGTCACCATCCAAGCGCAGATCCTCGACCTGATCCGCGGCCTGCGCCATCGGGTGAACACGGCGGTGCTGCTGATCACCCATGATATCGGCGTCGTCGAGGAAGTCTGCGACGAGGTGCTGGTGATGTACGGCGGCCGGGTCATGGAGTGGGGGACGGTCGCTCAGGTCACCGCCGATCCGAAACACCCCTACACGCGCGGGCTGCTGGCCTCGATCCCGACGCGGGGCAAGCGTGGCACGCCGCTCGACGCCATTGCCGGGACGGTGCCGAGCGCCTTGGCGCGGCCACCGGGGTGCCCGTTCGGGCCGCGCTGCGGGCAAGCGATGCCGCAATGCAGCGCCGACCCCGGGCTGCGCGATCCTGGTGATGGCCGCCGGGTCGCCTGCTGGCTCTACGAATGACCGACGATAAGCTGCTCGAAATCCGCGACCTGCGAACATACTACAAGCGGCGCGGGGCTTGGGTGAGAGCGGTAGACGGCGTGTCGCTGTCCATCGGCCGCGGCGAGACGTTCGGCCTGGTCGGCGAGTCCGGCTGCGGCAAATCGACGCTCGGGCGTTCGATCCTGCGCCTGGAGCAGCCGCAGTCCGGCCAGATCTTGTTCGAGGGCCAGGATCTCCTCACCCTGCCCGCGCGACGGATGAAGCGCGTGCGGCAGGACATCCAGGCCATCTTCCAGGACCCATTCGGCTCGCTCGACCCGCGCATGACGGTGCGGCAGCAGATCGCCGAAGGGCTGATCATCCAAGGCCTGCTCGGCCGCGACGAGCGCGATGGGCGGATCGAAGGGCTGATCGACCGCGTCGGGCTGATGCGCGAACATCTCGACCGCTATCCGCACGAGTTCAGCGGCGGCCAGCGGCAGCGGATCGGCATCGCCCGCGCGTTGGCGCTGCGGCCGAAATTCGTGCTCGCCGACGAGCCGGTCTCTGCGCTCGACGTCTCGGTCCAGTCGCAAGTGCTCAACCTGCTGGCCGAGCTCCAGCGCGAGTTCGGCCTGACCTACCTGTTCATCGCGCATGATCTGTCGGTGGTCGAATACATCAGCGACCGGGTCGGGGTGATGTACCTGGGCCGGCTGGTGGAGTTCGCCCGCGCCGAGCAACTCTACGACGATCCGCGGATGCCCTACACGCGGGCGCTGCTGTCGGCGACGCCCGGCAGCGAGCGTACGACCGGCCGCAAACGCATCGTGCTGACCGGCGACGTCCCGAGCCCGCTCGACCCGCCCTCCGGCTGCCCGTTCCGCACGCGCTGCTGGCTCGCCGAGGATATCTGCCGCCGCGAAGTGCCGATGCTGCAAGAAGTCGAGCCCGAGCACTTCGCCGCCTGCCACTTCGCCCACGACAAGACCCGCATCGCGGCCGCCGGGAGCTGATCAGGAGGCGATGAACTCGGCGAAGAAGTCGTCGACGGTCACGAGCGTGTCTGGGCGCGATAATGGTCTTCGCAGCGCACGAACGTGTCCGTAACGGCCGGCGCGAGGCTACGGTCGGCCTCCCAGACGGCGCGGCGCAGCCAGGTCCGGCCTCCCGAAACCGGCCATTCCCATCTCCGCCAGCGTCTCGGCAAGGGCTGCCATCGCATCGCCGATGTCATGCTCCGTCACGTCGCCCATGCAGCGTGTTTCTGGACGATCGCCCAGCCGACACCGGGAACGCCCTGCATGCATTTGTTGGACGACAGGGTGACGGCATGGAAGCCCAGGGTTCGGGCGTCGATCGTCATGGCGCCGAACGAGGCGACGGCGTCGATCAGCAGCCCCTTCGCGTGCCGGCGGCAGATGGCGGCCACTGGCTCGAGCGGGTTCAGGATCCCGGTGCTGGTTTCACAATGGACGACCATGATGTGGGTGATGGCCGGGTCGGCCCGCAGGGCGTCGTCGAAAGCGTCCTCGGTGGCGGGGGTAAACGACGGGGTGCGGAGGACGGCGTGCGGGGTGCCGTTGGCGGCGCAGATCTCGATCAGCCGGTCGCCGTAGACGCCGTTGGTGTGGATCAGCACCTTGCCGCCTGTCGGCACCAGCGTCGCGATGACGGCCTCGTTGGCGTAGGTGGCGCTGCCGGGCATCGGGATGGCGGTGTAGGCGCCTTGTCCGTTGACGAGCCCGACCAGGTAGTCGCGGGCATGGCAGACATACGCCTGAAACTCCGTATCACCGGAGGGACGATCGATGAGCATCACCTCCTTCGTCGTGTGGGAGACGCTGACCGGGCCGGGTGTCAGCAGGAGGGGATGGGCGGCGTCACGTGTCATGGTCGCTCCCGGACCGAGACGGAAGGGTTGCATGGCGGTTGCGTCATCGCAAGCGCGCCGGAAAGGCGTGATCGGGGGGCGCCGGGCCGGCCGAAGTAGCCGACGCGGCAGTCAGTTGATGAAAAGTAGCTGGCTTGGGCCGCATCCAGCTGGGCCTGAATAGCCTGCACATCGGTCATCGGGAGTGCCGCGGTGCGTCGTTCGGCCCCAAGCGCGCGGTGAGAACGGCGCGGAGCCGGTTCAGCGGTTCCGGGTCGTCGGCAGGAAGCGACAGGCAGAAGCCGATCATGGCGTCACCCAGCACCAAAAAACGTCCGCCCGTCTCCTCCCACCGTTTCAGAGCGTCCCAGCGCACGAGTATCACGCCAGTGCCGGACCGGCTTTCCAACCCCTCTTCGCTGACGGTGACGCGAGCCCGATAGGCGAGCTGCGGGTCGGACGGATCCACATCCGGGCGTGCGCGCAGCACCCGGCGCAGCAGCCGCCGCATCCGCGGCCGCAGCAGCCATCGTTGGAGCAGCACGCCACCAAAGACAAAGGCGACCATCACCAGCGCGGCTACGACCATGGAGCCGGGGTCATCGAAGACCAAGTATCGCAATAACGAGCCAAGCGGCGGCCCGTGCCGGTCTTGGGCCCACGCGATCAGTGTGCCGACCGCCAGCGCCAGGGGAGCGCAGGCGGCGGCGATCAGGACGGTGAGCGCTGTGCTCCGTCGTTGGCCGGCTTGCATGGCCGGGGCCTGCAGGCAGGATATCTGTAAAGCGAGATGATCCTCGAGCGTGACGGTGACGTCGAGTGTCAAGACGTTCGACGGGTCGGTTGACGGCGTCGCGAGATCGCTCATTCCATGGTCCGCTGCGGTCATGCCGGCAACTTACCTCGTTCGCGCCGACCTCGCTAGAAATCGTGCTTCCGCGGCTTTCGCCGCCCGGATCGTGCCTAGGTGAATACAGGCCGCGCCGTGCTGCAGGCCTACCGGCACCGAGGGGGGCACATGCTCCCGGCAGGCGGCGGTGACATAGGGGCAGCGGGAGGCAAAGCTGCAGCCGGGCGGGGGCGATAGCGGACTCGGCAGGTCGCCTTTCAAACGGATGGGCTCGAAGCGAGCCGCCGGGTCTGGTAACAGCTCGGCGGCCAGCAGCATGCGGGTGTAGGGGTGCATCGGGTTTCCCAGCACCTCGCGCGCTGGTCCGGCCTCGATGACGCGACCGTAATAGACGACCAGCACGCGGTCCGCGAAGCGGCGGATGGTGGCCAGGTCGTGGCTGATCATCAGCATGGCCAAGCCCATCGTCTCGCGCAGTTCGATCAGCAGATCGACGATGCCAATGCGGATGGACAGGTCCAGCGCGCTCGTGGGTTCGTCCAACACGAGGAGCTTCGGGGTCGTCGCGATGGCGCGGGCGATGCTGACGCGTTGCAATTGGCCGCCGGACAGCTGGGCCGGCAGGCGGTTCATGAAGCTTTCGGGCAAGCGGACCAGGGCCATCAGCTCGCGGACGCGGCCCATGCGGGCGGCTTTCGACAGACCCATGTGCAGCAGGACCGGCTCCTCGATCAGCCGGCCGATCGTGTGGCGGGCATTGAGCGTCGCGGTCGCGTCTTGGAACACGATCTGCAGGTCCCGCCGCCGCGGCCGCAGCTTTCTTTCCGGCATGGTGGCGATGTCCATGCCGTCGAAGATCAGCGCGCCGGTCGTGGGCTGGGTGAGCCGCGTCACCAGGCGGGCGATGGTCGACTTGCCGGAACCGCTTTCGCCCACGATGCCCACCAGTTCGCCGCGGGCGACGGTGAAGTCGACGCCGTTGACGGCATGGACGCGCGCCGTGGAGCCCGGGACCGCGAACGACTTCGTCAGGTCGCGCACGTCCAGCAGGGGGGCCATGTCAGCCTGCATGATGGCACGCCGCGAACTGGAGCGGGGCGACCTCGCGCATGGCGGGGCGGATGGCGCAGATCTCGGTCGCGTCCGGGCAGCGCTGCCGGTAGACGCAGCCCGGCGGCAGGTCGAACAGGTCGGGTGGCGCCCCAGCCGCACCGCCTTCGGATTTCGCCGCAGCGATGAGGGCTGCGGTATAAGGATGGGCCGGATTGGCGTAGAGGGCGGCGACCGGCGCCTGTTCCACGATCGTGCCGGCGAACATTACGGCGACCCGGTCGCAATAGCGGGCGACGACGCCGAGGTCATGCGTGACGAGGATCGAGCCCAGGTTGCGGCTGCGCACGGCAGCGCGGAACTCGTCCAGCACCTGCACCTGGACGGTGGCGTCCAGGCCCGTCGTCGGCTCGTCGGCGATGACGAGGCGCGGTTCGTTCAGCAGCGCCATGGCGATGACGATCCGCTGCGCCATGCCGCCGGACAGCTCGTGCGGCCAGGCGCGCATGCGGCGGTCCGGGTCGGGGATGCCGACGCGCGCCACCATGTCGCGGGCGGCCTCGGCTGCGGCGCTGCGCGTCTCGCGGCGATGGGCCCGGCGGACGCGGATCAATTGCTCGCCGATCCGCGCCAAGGGGTCGAGCCCGGCGTGCGGCGACTGCGTGATGACCGTGATCGCGTTGCCGCGCAGGTCGTTCAATGCGGCCTCGTCCAGTTGCGCGAGGTCGCGGCCGTCGAACCGGATGCTGCCCGCGGCGACATGCGCGCCCTGCGGGAGCAGGCGCATGATGGCGTTGACGGTAAGCGACTTGCCCGACCCGCTTTCGCCGACCAGGCCGAGGACCTCCCCGGCCTCCAACCCGAACGATACGCCGTTGAGGGCGCGGGCGACGCGGACCTGTCCGTTGGCGGTGCTGGTGCTGAACGTCACCTCGAGATTGTCGATCGCGAGCAGCATCAGCCGCGTCCGCGCCGGCGCGGGTCCATGAGTTCCTGCACTCCGTCGCCGAGGAAGTTGCAGGCGAGGACCAGCAGGATGAGTGCCAGGCCAGGAAACGTGGCGATCCACCATTCCCCGGTCACGACGTTTTCGGATCCCAGCCGGATCATCGCGCCCCATTCCGGCGCGGGCGCCTGGACGCCGATGCCGACGAAGGCGAGTGTCGCGCTGACGCGGACCGCGAGCGCGATGCGCGGCGCGAACTGCGACACGGTGCCGCGGAGCGTATTGGGCAGCAAGTGGACGAAGATGATGCGCCAGGTCGGGTTGCCGGCCGCGATGGCAGCGTCGACCAGCCCGCCCGCTCGCAGCTGCAGCACTTCGGACCGCACCATGCGGGCGAAGAGCGGGACCTCGATGAAGCCGATGACGAGCACGAGGTTGGTCAGCGACGACCCGGTGGCGGCGACGACGGCCATCGCCAGGATGATGGCCGGGAAGCTGCGCACCACGTCGAGGATCCGCAGCACCACCTCGTCGATGAAGCCGCCCAGGTATCCGGTGACGAGGCCGATCGGCATGCCGAACACGAGCCCGATCGCGACCGCCGGCAGGGCGATGCCGTAGGCGTAGCGGATGCCGTAGAGGGTGCGGGAGAACACGTCCATCCCGTTGCTGTCCGTGCCGAACAGGAACTGCGCGCCGGGCGGATCGAGCGCGTGTTGCGTGAACACTTCGATCGGCGAATACGGGGCCAGCAGCGGGGCGAAGATCGCGGCCGCCACCAGCGCCAGGGTGACAACGGCGCCGACCATCAACGATGGGCTGCGCCGGGCCAGGAGGAGCAGCCGACCCCAGGGCAGGAAGCGGGGGCGTCCGGCCGCGATGGGGGCGGCGGTCGTCACGTCGCCGGTCGTTGCTTCATGCGTAGCAGCGCATCGCGCACCTCGGCCACCGGCAGCACGTCGGCGTATTTGACCGACATGTCGTACAGGTTCGCGAAATGCGGTCCCTCGTGCCGGTCGGACACGCATTCCTCCGGGACGATGGTGCGATAGCCGTGCGAGATGCTGTCGACGACGGTCGCGCGCACGCAGCCCGAGGTCGACCCGCCGGTGACGATCACCGTGTCGATCTTGTGCCAGGTCAGCAGCGACGGGAGGTTCGTCTCGTGGAAGGCCGACGCCATGCGCTTGTTGATGACGATGTCGCGGTCGTGATCGATCTGCAGGCGGTCGTCGAACTCGGCCCGACGGGAACCGATCTTCACGTTCTGCAGCGAGTCGGGCGTGTCGGTGCGCGTGCCCCAGACGCCGCAATCCTCGCCGGAGGGCAGGTAGGCGACGTGCGTCCAGACGACCGGAGCGCCGAGGTCCCGGCAGAGCCCGCTGAGCTCGTTGATGTACTGCATCTGGTTCGGATCGGTTTCATAGGCGGTGATGTACTCGTCCGGCAGCGTATACGCCTTCTGCGGATCGACGTTCACCAGAGCGACCTTCTGGCCGAAGCCGAAGCGAGCCCGCGGCGGGCGCTGCTTCAGCTCTTCGTACAGCATGCGGGCGGATTTGCTCGAGAGTTCCATAAGATAGTCTCGCCTCCAGTCGTCGCGTCTAGCTCGGGGCGGGTGTCGGGCGGCATGCCCAACACGCGCTCGGCGATGATAGTGCGCATGATCTCTTCTGTCCCGGTGCCGACGCGGGCTGCCGGCGCGCGCGGGGCCAGTGCAGGCAGGCACAGCCGCCCGCCTCTGCGTGCGCTGCGCCGGCGTCGAGGCGACGGGGAAGTCGAAGTTCACCGCAACGACGCCCGCGGCTCGGACACCAGCACGACCAGGTCCACCAGCATGAAGATGACGATGGAGAACAGCGACAGCACGAGGACGAAACCTTGCACGGCCGCATAGTCGCCGGCGATGATCGCGTTGAGCCCCCATTGGCCCAGGCCGCCCCAGGCGAAGATGAACTCGATCAGCGCCGTGGTGGCGAGCAGCGAGGCGAGTTCGCCGCCGACGAAGGTGAGGATCGGCACCATGCCGTTGCGCAGCACGATCCGGGTCATGGTGCGCGGCTTGTAGCCGTAGGCGCGGGCGACGCGCATGTATTCGCTGGCCATGACGTCCATCGCGATGGCGCGGATCTGCTTGAGCAGCGGCGCCACGGCGGTGATCGTGAGGCACAGGACCGGCAGCAGCATCTGCCACAGCTGGGCGGGGATGATGGCGAAGTCGCCGGCGATCAGAGCGTCGACCAGGTTGCTGCCGGTCACCATCGGGGGCGGCAAGATCTCCAGCGGCAGGCGGCCCATCGGCGCCGGAGCGATGCCGGCGCGGAAGAACAGGGCGTAGATCGCCATCAGCGCCAGCCAGTAGGGCGGCACGGCGTAGAACAGGCTGGAGACCGCGCGGCTGACCTGGTCGCACGGGCCGTTCGGGGTGCGGGCCGAGCGCAGGCCGACCGGCAGGGCGATGGCCAGGGCGAGGAAGAGGGAGATGAACACCAGTTCCATCGTCGCGGCGATGCGCGTGCCGATCTCCTCCGTCACCGGCAGGCCGGATTGCCACGAGCGTCCGAAGTCGCCATGGGCGAGCCGGAGCAGGTAGCGGCCGAATTGTTCCAGCAGCGGTTGGTCGAGGCCCAGGGTGCGGCGCAGGCGGTCGACCTCGGTCGCGTCGGCCAGCGGGCCGGCGAGTGCGGTGGCCGGGTCGACGCCGCCGAGGCGCACCAGCAGGAACGTGGCGAGGCAGGCCCCGATCAGCACCGGGACGGTGATCAGCAGGCGGCGCCAGAGGAAGGCGCGGATCATGCCGGCACGGTCCGGACCAAAGCGTCGAGCACGACCACGCCCTCGCCTTCGTTCCGGACCAGCAGCGGGTTGACCTCGATGCCGTCGAGCGTGTTCGGGTTGGCCGCTCCCAGGCGCGACAGGGCGGCGATCGCTTCGGCAAGGGCGGCGACGTCGGCGGGCGGGCGGCCGCGATGGCCGCGCAGGATGGGTCCCAGACGCAGCGTGTCGAGCATCGCCTCCGCCTCGGCCGCCGTGACGGGCGCCAGCCTCCAGGCGACATCTTGCACGAGCTCGGTCAGGGTGCCACCGAGCCCGGCCATGATCATCGGGCCAAACAGGCTGTCGCGCTGCAGGCCGATGATGCATTCGATGCCGACACCGGCCATGGGGCTGACGAGGAAGCCGTCGAGCCGTGCGGCCGGCAGCGCGGCGGCGATCCGAGCGAGCATCGCGGCGGCGGCGGCGCTGACGGCGGCTTCGTCCGGCAGGTCGAGGATGACACCGCCGATTTCCGTTTTGTGCAGGATGTCGGGCGAGAGGATTTTGAGCGCAACCGGGAAACCTGCCGCGATGGCTTGTGCTGCCGCCTCATCCGGCGTCGCGGCGACGCGGTCGGTCGCGGCTCCGACGCCGGAAGCAGCGAGTAGTCGCTTGGCCTGTTGTTCGTCGAAGATGGCGCCGGCCTGGATTAAGGAGTCATGACGCGCTGGGGCCGGCGGCGCGTCGTCGGTGCGGTCGAAGGCATGGCGAAAACGGTTGAGGGCGGCGATGGCGCGAATGGCGCGGGCCGGTTCCTCGAAACACAGGCAGCCCATGGCCTGGTACCGGCGGGCATCCTCGCCCTGGTCCGCCATCACCAGCATCAGCGGCTGGTGCGGAAACTGCGACGTGATGGTGGCGATCGAGGCGCGGATCGAGGGATGGGTGATGCTGGCGCCCATGAACACGACCAGCACCGCGGGGACGGCGCCCTTCAACAGGAGCTCGGTGCAGGCGGCAATCAGCGACGG
Source organism: uncultured Acetobacteraceae bacterium (assembly GCA_964657565.1). GTDB lineage: Bacteria > Pseudomonadota > Alphaproteobacteria > Acetobacterales > Acetobacteraceae > JAVVHH01. Next base: position 31,114 of record CAZZVQ010000005.1, on the reverse strand, counting down.
GTCGTTCAGCCATTGCGCCGTCACGTCGACCGGGTTCGCGGGCGACCCTTGCGGCACCAGCGCCTTGATGGCGGCCTGCGTTGCGGGCGGCACCGTCGCCATGGCCAGTCCGGCATCGTTGATGAAGTCGGCGATCTGCACGCCGATACCGCCGGAATTGGTGAGCACGGCGACGCTGTCGCCCTGCGGCCAGTTCGGGAAACTGGCGGCGTAGGCGATGTCCAGCACTTCCTCGGTGCTGCGCGCCCGGTGCACGCCGTAGCGGGCGAAGACCAGGTCATAGGCGAGGTCCGCCCCGGCCATCGAGGCGGTGTGCGAGGCAGCCGCCTGGGCGCCGCGCTCGGTATAGCCGCACTTCATCAGCACGACCGGCTTGCGGTTGCGGCGCGCGAGATCGAGCGCTGCGATGAAGGGGCCAGGGCTACGGATACCCTCGACATAGGCGACCAGGACGTCGATCGCCGGGTCGGCCGCGAAGGCGAGCAGGACGTCGCCGACTTCGATATCGGCCTCGTTGCCGGTGGTTACGCAATGGCTGACGCGGAGGCCGCGGTCGTGTGCCAGCTTGACGATGTGGGCGCCGTAGCCGCCGCTTTGGCTCGCGATCGCGATGTTGCGCCCGGTGTCGGGCGTCGGTCTGCCGGCCTCGAAGAACGTCAGGTAGGCGCGGCCCGGCATGCTGAACAGGCCGATGCAGTTCGGCCCCAGCACGCGCATGCCGGTCTGCTTGGCGATGGCGGCGATCTCGGCCTGCATCGCCAGGCCAACTGCTTCGGCTTCGGCGAAGCCGCCGCTGAAGATGATGGCCGAGCGGACGCCGTGCGCCGCGCAGTCCTGCAGGGTGGCGATCACGTCTGCCGCGGGAATGGCGATGATCGCGCAGTCGATCGGACCGGGGACGGCGCCGATGGTGGGATAGGCGGGGAGGTTCTGGATCTCGCGACGTTTTGGGTTCACCGGATAGAGCGGTCCGGTGAACCCGGCGGCGATGATCGTCGCCAGGGTCTTGCCTCCGATCCGCGCGGCGTCGGCCGACGCGCCGATCACCGCGACGGAATGCGGCGTCAGGAGCGCGGAGAGCGTCATTTGCAGACGAGATACTTCCACTCGAACGTGTTCAGCGGCTTCCAGATCCAGTTCTGGATGCAGGGCGCCATGACGCCGAAGGTCGGCGGATGGAAGGTGTCGAGGTGCACGTAGTCGGCGGCGTAGGTCTCCTGCAGGTCCTTCACCAGCGCCATGTATTTCGCCTCGTCACGCTCGGCGCCGGCCGCCTTGATCAACTGGTCGACCTTGGGATTGCTGTAGGCGATCGGGTTCATGCTGGCGCCGGACAGGGCGTTTAGCGCCAGGGCGTAGGCGGGGGTCGCCACCGAGGGTGAGCTCATATGGGTGAAGAAGGGGATATCGGCGACCCGGCCGGCCCGGCGTCCGGCCATCTCGGTCGTCGTGATGGATTTCAGCGTCACCCGAATGCCGGCCTTGGCCAGCGAGTCCTTGGCCTGGACAGCCAGCGGCTCTTCCCACCACCAGTTCGAGCTATAGGTCAGCTCCACGTCCACCCCGTCCGCATAGCCGGCGTCGGCCAGCAGCTTCTTGGCGCGTGGGAGGTCCATCTTCTCGGGGTTCACGTCGACGCCGCCGGGGATTTCGAGCGAGACGGCCGAGCGGGCGCGGGTCGCCATGCCGTTGAACACCACACGCTGGATGGCGTCGTAGTCGAGCGCGTAGAACACCGCTTCGCGCACGCGGACGTCGTTGAACGGCTTGAACTTCGGGTTCATGCGCAGCGACGCACTGCCGAACAGCGGCGTGGTCTCGACCTTCACGTTCGGGTCCTTCTCCAGCGCCGTGACCTGCTGCAGCGGCATCTCGTCGGCCCACTGCACCTGTTTGCTGCGGATCAGCGTGGCGCGGCTCGCGGGCGAGGCGACCTCCCGGTAGACGACGCGGTCGTAATAGGGCCGCGGGCCCCAATAGTTCGCGTTGAAGACGAAGGTCGCGCCCTCCCCGGGCCGGCTCGTCAGCAGCTGGTAGGGGCCGAAGCCCGCGGTATTGCGGGACAACCAGTCCTTCGCCCAGGGATCGTCGGCGGTCGTGTGCTTCTTGACCTCGGTCGAGTCGAAGACGTTGACCAGCAGCATCAGCGTCAGGATGCGCGTCGGCGCCGACAGCTTGAACTCGACCTCGTCTGGCGACAGCACGGCGAAGCTCTCGACCCCGGCCATGCGGGCATTGAAGACGTTGTTCGAGCCCATCGCCTTGCCGCGCTGCCAGCCCCAGTCGACGTCGGCCGAGCTCATCTCGTTACCAAAACTGCTTTTCACGCCCTTGCGCAGCTTCATGCGGTAATCGGTGCCGTCGGGCGAAATCGTCAGCGTATCGACCAACATCGGCAGCGCCGTCGACACGTCGTCGACCGGGCGGCCGCCGGGACCGGGCTTGGTGGCCATGCCGAACAGCGCATCGTATGTGTTGCCAGCCTGCTGCAGGCCGCCGGGGACGAAGGTGTCCGGATCGTAGGATGGGGGGAGATACGGCACCGCGATCACCAGGGTATGGCTCGCGGGTGGTGTTTGGGCGTGGGTGGCTTGGAAAATGCCCAAGGTGAGGGGCGTTGCCAGCAGCATCGTGACGCAAAGCTTGCCGTACATGGGTGACTCCTTCAGCCGGCGCACATCCGGCAAGCGTATCGACCCGGCCCTGGCGGACGAAATGATAAAACCTCATCCGGCCGTAAACTATTCCGTGCGGCGTCTCAGCAATCATTCGGCGGTAGCTGGGCCACCAGGGCGGCGCGAGTCACCTTGCCATGCGCGTTCTTTGGCAGATCCTCGATGAAGAAGACCTGCTTCGGCACCTTGTAGGGCGACAGCACGGCCCGGCAGGCGGCGAGCACCTCGTCCTCGGTGATCGGCGACGCCCGGACCACGAACAGGGCGACTTCCTCACCCAGCAGGGGCGAGGGCCAGGCGACGGCGGCGCAGTCATGGATCTGCGGCAGGGTCAGCAACGGTTCCTCGATCTCGCCGGGATAGATGTTGACGCCGCCGCGGATGATCATCTCCTTCGACCGGCCAGCCAAATAGAGGAAACCGTCATCGTCGAGCCAGCCTAGGTCGCCAGGGTAGTACCAGCCGTCCTTGAAGTGCTTCGCCGTCTCCTCCGGGTTGTTGTAAAAACCGGACGGCACCGTCGGCGATTGCTGGCGGATGCGGCCGACGGTCCCGTTCGGCACTGGCCGGTCCTCGGCGTCGACGATCTGCACCGTCACATGGTCGAACACCTTACCGACCGATCTCGCCTTGTCGTCCGGATGTTCGGGCCGCAGCGATGCAACGCTGCCGCCTTCGGTCGAGGAATACAGGTTGACCAGATGCGGCGTGAGGCGCCGCCGGATCTGCGCGCGTTCCTCCGGATAGAGGACGGCACCCGAGGAGATGAGCAGCCGGAGGGTCGGAAACAACGGCGTGCCGGTATCGGGCAGCTGCATCAGCTTGCGCATCTGCGTCGGCACGAGGAAGCTGTAGGTCACGCGCTCCGCGTTCATCTTGGCGACCAGCTCTTCGGACCCGAAGGGCGGCGGCATCAGGATGACGGTCGCGCCGCGCAGCAGCCCGGCCATCGAGAAGCCGCGGCCGCCGCCGAAATAGAGCGGCGTCGCCATGAGCACGACGTCGTCTTGCACGATGGCGCCGGCCAGGGCGCGGCCCATCTGCGCGGCATGGGTCGAGAGCGGACCCTTCGGCGTGCCGGTGGTGCCGGACGACATGGAAAGCAGCAGTGGTCGAGCCGGGTCGTGCGGGAAGCTATCGGTCGTCGCCGGCTGGCCGGCGACGGCGTCGGTCCAGTCAGCGTCGAGCACGATGGCCGCCACGCCCGCTGGGGTCTCGCGACCCGGCGCCACCAGCATGCGGACAATGCCGAACTGCCGGGCGATCTTCGCCGTCTCGGTCGGCGTCCAGCGGTGGTCCATCGGCAGGATGACCGCGCCCAGCCGGGCCGTCGCCATCAGCATCGTGACGTGCATCGCGGTGTCGGGCAGGCAGACGCCGATGATCTCGCCGTCGGCGACTCCGCGGGCCCGCAGCTCGAGCGCGCTTTGCGTCACCAGCGGATCGAGCTCGCCATAGGTCAGGCTGTGCGTCGCGTCTTGGAGCGCGCGCTTGTCAGGCATGTCGCGCGCATGCAGGGCGATGTAGTCGGCGAAGTTTCCGAGCATGCTGCTACGGCAGCTTGTAGAGCTTGCGCGCGTTCTCGCGCATGAACTTGGCCATCGGACCGGGGCGGATCCCGAGTTCCTCGATCTCCCGCCGGGTGCGGTCGAAGTTCAACACCGGGAAATCCGTGCCGAACATGACTTTGTCCTGGCCGTAGCTGTCGATGTAGTGGACGAACTCCTTCGGCCAGTATTTGGGCGAATGCGCGTCGGAGATGATGTGGACGTTGGGATGCTTCCACGCCATCGCGATCATCTCGCTGGTCCATGGGATGCCGACATGGATGCCGATCAGCTTCAGCTCCGGGAAGTCGCAGGCGATGCCGTCGAGGGTGATCGGCCGGCCGGTGCTGCGCAGCGGCAGATCCTTACGGTAAATCAACGACTGTCCGACCTGCATCTGGATCGGGATGTCGAGCTCGCAGCACTTGGCGTAAAACGGATAGACGCGGTTGTGGTCCGGCGACATCTCATACCAGTGCGGGTAGAAATGGGCGCCGATGAAGCCCAGGTCCTTCACCGCATATTCCAGATCGCGCAGGCCCTCCATCCCCGCCGTGGGGTTGATGCCGGCGAGGCCGGAGAACCGGTCCGGAAATCGGGCGACGGCGTCGGCGACCATCTCGTAGGGCAGATCGGTGCTGACGCCGTAGCCTTTGCGGTGGGTGCGAGCGGCCACCAGGAAGCCGCGTTCGATCTTCGCGGCGTCCATCTTCGCGACGATGTCTTCCAGGGCGTAGCCTTTGAAGGATTGGTCCTCGATGCCGATCTTGTCGACGAAAAACTCCCGCATCGGTCCGCTGCGGTGCTCGATCGCTTCGGTCGTCCACAGGTTGACGACGGTGTCGATAGCCATGATGTCGGTCATTGAGATCCTTTAGGCCGTGATCGTCTGCCGCGTCTTCATCAGCGGCTGGATGTATTGGCCGAACTGCTCCATGCCGATGACGAAGTCGTCGAACGTCATCAGGATGCCGGCGACACCATGCGTCAGCGCCACATCGTCCATCATGCGGGCGACGCTCTCGTAGGAGCCGACCAGCTTCAGCATCCCGGTCGGGATCGGCGCCGGTTCGGCCTTCTGGCGCTCGATCATCTGGCCGACGGTCGAGTCTTTCGACGCCTTGGTGTCGGCCGACGCCTGAGTTTTCTGCCAGGCCAGCGCCTCGAGATCGGTGCCGGCCTTGTAATGCTCCCATTTCGCCATCGCGAGATCGTCGGTGCGGTCGGCGATGATCATCAGCAGGACCAGCGCGCCGACCTTGCGGCCGCTGGCTTCGGACTGCTTCAACAGCCGTGCTGCGACGGGGGCGACGCCCGCGGGCTGGTTCAGGCCGCCGGCGCCGCAGAAGCAGTAATCGCCGTGTTCGGCGACGAAGCGCATGCCGCGGTCGCTCTGGGCGGCGCCGACGATCTCGATCTTGGCCGATGGCTGCGGCTGGAGGCGGCAGTCGTCCATGGTAAAATACTCGCCCTTGAAGTTGGACACGCCCGTCGTCCACAGGTCCTTCATGACCGTCACGTATTCGGAGCAGTATTCATACCGCTTGGCGAAGTGCTCCTCGCCGGGCCAGATGCCCATCTGCTTGTATTCGGTCGGCTGCCAGCCGGAGACGATGTTGATGCCGAACCGCCCGGGCGCGATGCTGTCGATCGTGCTGGCCATGCGCGCGGTGAAGGGGGGCGGCATCGTCAGCACCGCCACGGAGGCGAAGAGCTGGATGCGCTTCGTGACGCTCGCGATGCCGGCCATCAGCGTGAAGGATTCGAGGTTCTCGTCCCAATAGCCGCTGGGGCCGCCGAAGCCGCGCATCTTGATCATGGAAAGCGCGAAATCGAGGCCGTACTGCTCGGCCTGCTGCACGATCGTGCGGTTCAGGTCGAAGCTGGGCGTCGTCTTGGGCGAGGTGGTCGAGATCAGCCAGCCGCGGCTGCCGATCGGAATGAAGACACCAAGCTTGATCATGGGATGCACTCCAGTGTGTGACGCCACGCGGTGTGGCGGATCATCCGGTGGCGTGCAATTCCGCTGCCAGACGGTCGGCCGCGTCGCGATGCTGCGCCGTCAGCGTGTGGAACTTGGCCGTCAGCGCCAGTTCGTCGATGCTGCCCATCGAGCCCCGGCGTGGGTCCGACGTCGTGGCGCCGGTCATGGCGCGCTGGTGCAGTTTCTCATGCACGGTGCCGTCGGCCATGCGCACCACCAGCTTCGCGCTGCGGACGGCGCCGCTGGTGCCGTCCAGCGCTTTGTCGTGCACGACGATGCTGCGCTGGATCAGCCCATCGCGCAGCCCGTTCGGCCGGTCGAAGCGCAGCACGGTCTGCGGACCGTATTCGTGGTCAGCCAGGGCGCTGCACACGCTCCAGCGGGTGCTCATGATGCTGTCGTAGAGTTCATAAGCGGCGGGGGAGCCGGGGCTGCCATGCGGGCCGCGGCCGCCCAGCAGCATGGAGGCGCCGGGCAGGCGGATCTCCACGGAGTCGATCGCCTCCGCCTGCAGCGCAGGCAGCAATAACGCCGCCTCGATCGCCATATGGGCGGCGCCGCAGGCCGGGAACAGCTTCCACGCGACGCCGTCCAGGGTGCCGCCATCCCATGTTTCGGGCGCGAGCGCGTCGACGTCGCCGCCCATGGCGCGCAGCCAGCCGGGGTAGCGGCCAAGTCCCTCCAGCGCATGGTCACCGGCGGCATAGCCCTGCTGGGCCAGTAAGGCGGCCTGGATGCCGCCATGGGCGGCGAGGCCGCCGTGCAGCGGCACGGCGCTGCCATGGTCGGACAACGCCTGGAACGGTGTCGCCGGGCAGGTGAGCGTCGCGATGCCGATCGCGGCGGCCATCTGGTCGAGGCCCAGCCCCAGCAGACGGCCGGCTGCCACGGTGGCGCCGATGCCGCCGACGGTCGCGGTCGGCGTGAAGCCTCTGCCGATCTGCGCCATCGCCAGCACGTCGCCCAGGCGGTTCGCGACCTCGTAGCCAGCCACGATGGCGTCCATGAAGGCGCTGAGCGGCTGTGCGTCGCGCCGCCAGGCCGCCCAAGCCGCGGAGACGACCCCGAGGCAGGGATGATAGCTGCCGCTGGGATAGAGGTCGTGCAACTGCAGCAGCGCACCGGACGTGCCGAACACCAGGGCGGCGCCCGGCATGTCGAACCGGCGGGCGAGGCCTGGTACTGCGATGGTGCCGTCATGGGCCAGCATCAGCGCCGCACCAAGTTCCGGCCGAGACGATCCGCCGATGACGCAGCCAAGGAAATCGCGCACGCACCAGATGGCCCGCACGCGCCGCGTTTCGGGAAGCCCGGCGTATGACAGGCGAACGGCCGCGCCGGCGATCCGCTGGCTGAGTGTCGCGCTCAGAGCCCCATCTCCTTGGCGATGATGTTGAGCTGGATGTCGTTCGTGCCCTCACCGAAGGTGTAGAGCCGTGAATCCCGCCAGTAACGCTGCATGTCGCTCTCGGCCGAGTAGCCGGCGCTGGCCAGCACGCGCATTCCGGAGTCGGTCACGTCCCACAGCATCTCGGAGGCGGACAGCTTCGTCTGCGCTGCCTCACGCCGGCACTCCCGGCCGGTCGCGATCATCCACGACAATTGATAGAGCATGAGCCGGGCTTGATCGACGCGGACCTGCATCTGCGCGATGCGGTGCTGGATCGCCTGAAACTGGCCGATCGAGCGGCCAAACTGCTGGCGTTCCTTGGCATGGGCAACCGCCAGGTCGACGACGGCCTGGCCCTTGCCGATGGCGCCGGCCGCCTGGCTCGCGCGGCCGTAGTGCAGCGTCGCCATCAGGTGCTTGAAGCCGCGGCCCTCGTCACCCATCAGCGCCTCGGCGGGCACGTCGACGTCCTGGAAGCCGACATCCCAGGACGGCATGCAGTGATGCCCGACCTTGGCCAGCTTCGTCATCGTGATGCCCGGCGTGTCGCGCGGGATCAGCAGCATCGAGATGCCGCGCGCCCCGGTCGACCCGGCCTCGGTCCGGCAGGCGGTCACGAGATAGTCCGACGTGCTCGCGTTGCTGATCCAGATCTTGCGGCCGTTCACGCGCCAGCCGGCGTTGGTGCGCTTGGCCGACGTGATCACGCTGCCGGCGTCGCTGCCGGCGCCGGGCTCGGTCAAGGCGAGGGAGAACAGCACCTCGCCACGGGCGATCCTCGGCAGCAACTCGGCCTTCTGCGCCTCGGAACCATACTTCACCAGGGATGCGGCGCCGAAGGTCATGGTCGTGCTGAACAACGCGCCGCAATCGCCGCGGTAGGCGAGACGCTCCAGCACCAGCGAGACGGTGCGCCAGTCCTTGCCCATGCCGCCGAATTCCTCCGGTAGCGCCAGCGCGTAGAGGCCCAGCTCGGCCATGATCGGCACCATGAACAAGGGCGCCTCGTGGCGTTCGTCGTGCTGGCGGATCAGGGCAGGGGGGAAATGCCTTTCCATCATGCGGTCGATGGACTCGAGCAGCATCTGGTCTTCTTCAGGAACTTCGAAATCGAACAAGTGGCATTGATCCAACGCTATGGATGGACCGATCCTGCGCCCCGGCGCGGCTTGGACCCAACGAGTTTTTGTTCACCGGCGCGTGATAAAAACTTCGGTGGACCGTCGTGGGATTGCCGTCACTCAAGCGGCTTCTGCCATCAGCCAGGTGCGGAACTGCTCGAGCGCCGGGTTCGAGGTGTCGCCGCGGGTGACCAGGAAGTAGGGGAAACTGGTGGGATAGAGCGCGTCCGTCACCTGCGTCAGGCGGCCGGCGGCCAGCGCCTGCTCGATCAGCCGGCTGCGGCCGAGCAGCATGCCGTACCCTTCGATCGCGGCCTCGATGGCCAGGCTGGACTGGTTGAACCGCAGGCCGCTGCCGATGTCGCGCGGCCCGGCGCCGATTTCGGCCAAATAGCGCCGCCAGCCGGGGAAGGTCCCGCCGTGGCGGCCATCCTTCTTGTCCTCGTGGATCAGCGGCAGGGTCAGCAGCGGGTCGAGCCCATCCTGGCGCGCGCGCTCCAGCAGACGCGGTGCACAGACGGGAACGACGTCCTCGTCCATCAGGCGCTCCACCCGCTGGTCGCTGCTGCCGTTCCAGTTGCTGATCGTCGCGTCGAAACTCTTATCCTCGAAATTGCTGCGCCCGCTGACGGCCGAAAGGATGACGTCGACGGTCGGCGCCACGTCGACGAAGCGTTGTAGCCGCGGCAACAGCCAGAGCGAGGCGAAGGAGGGCGAGGCGCCGACGAGCAGCCTCGTGCGGGTGTCCTGCTGGCTGAGCACGCCGAGGGCCGAATTGATCAGGTCGAGACCTTCGCTGAGCTTTGCCAGGCAAGGCTGCGCGGCGGCGTTCAGCACGATGCGGCCGCTTTTTCGGTCGAAGAGCTGCACCTGCAGGAAGTCTTCCAACAACCGCACATGGTGGCTGATGGCGGTGGGTGTGACGCATAATTCCTGGGCGGCCTGGGCCAAGCTTTGATGCCGGGCCGCGGCCTCGAAGGCACGGACGGCATTGAGCGGAACACGGCGTCTCAAGAGCGTCCTCCTGCGCGAGCGTCGAAATGATCCGGGCTGACCCGATTGGCCACATGGTTCAACCGCAAGGGGATCTCGATCCAAATCGTGAGCTGCGTCGCACCAGGATGGTATCGTTCAGGGTGGAAAAGCCAGACGGATCGTTTATGCGCGCCCTTCGAGTGGACCGGCTTTGCAATATCTGACTGGCGAGAACCACAGCACGAGCGGAAATGCAACATGATGACTCTCAACTGGCCGTGGTGGCTGATCCTCGTGATCCTAGGAGTGGAGAACTGGCCGGTCGCCACAGGCCGCTTCACCTTGAACTCCGACGGTTCGCTGGATCGCTTCTATTTTGAGTGCGGTGGTCCGGGTTTGTCGGACAGTTGTTTAAGCTTGGTTCGCCGATGAAGGACGGAAATTTGCAATACCGATCAGGGCAGCCAATTCACCTCGGTCGACTTCACCGACGTGCTGAGGGGTGCCCAACTCGACCGCCAAACCTGGTCCTCCTTGACCATCGCCAGGACCTCGCGATGCCAGCCTGGCGAACTCGCGCCATAACGCCTCGCGCGCCGTACACAATGCCGCTTCGTTCGTTCTGGCCATGCTGCGCGAGACGCCGTAGCAGATGTAGGCCCCCGAAGGACGCGACGACATGCCCAAGCCCACCGATAATAAGCCCGCACGCCGGACGCTGCTGCTGGCGTGCGCTCTGGCGGCGGTGGCGCCTACCGCGGCGCGGGCGCAGCAGGTGCCGACCGCGGCGACGGCGAGCCGATACCAGAAGGACATAGCCGACTGGCTGCAGTCCTTCGTCGGGCCGAAGCCGAAGCTGCCGCGCAACGTCGTCACGGTCGCGCCCGAGGGCGACCACTACGCATTCCGGCTCACGCCGCTCAAAGGCACCGATCTCGAAGGATTCTACCTGGCCGGCATCCCGACCGGCAACGGCAGGTGGGCGCTGTCGCCAGCGGGGCTGCCGTCGCCGGTCAAGTTCGCCATCAATCTCACCAAGCCGGACGGCGCCGCCGAACGCATCGCATACGACGCCGCCTACCAAGCGCAGCGGTCGAGCACGATGCTCGACACCAGCTTCGCCACCCCTTCCACGTCGACATCGAGCCTGGACGGCCTCACGCTGACCACCACGAAGCCGACGGGGCCGGAGACGACGACGGTGACGCACGCCTCGAGCGAGACGAGCATCGCGCCGACCGGCGGCGATCGCGTCACCGTCAGCCAGACCCTCGAGATGGCCGGCTACGACATGACGGCGGCGATGAAGGACGAGAAGCTGCCGGTCCGCCTGACCTTCGGCCGGATCTCGCAGCGGTTCAGCATATCCGACGTGTCCCGCGGTGCGCTGCACGCGATGTCGCAGGGCGCCGTGAAGGCGTACATGGACGCGATGGCGCCAGCCAACGCCAAGCGCTCGCCGCCAGTCCCGCCCATGGAAGCGGCCGTCAAGGTGATCATGCAGCTCCTGCCGACGCTCCTGCGCGGCATCAGCGTCGACGAGGCGCTTGAGGACGTCACGGCCACGGTCGGCGGGAACACCGTCGGCGTGCGGCACCTGGGCTTCTCCTTTGGTGGCCTGGCGGCCGACGGGAACGCGAAGCTGCAGATCGGCTTCGGGCTCGACGGGATGACCTTGCCGCCGCTGCCTCCGGAGATCCCGGTCGGGCTGATCCCGACCAGGTTCGGCATGCGGGCGAGCGTCGACGGCCTCGCCACGGACAGGATCGCGGCGGTGCTGAACTACGTGTCGGAGACGAACCAGGCACCGAAGGTCCAGGTGAACCGGCTGCTGACCGCCGGCGGCGTCACCGGGTCCGTCAGCGACGTCGTCCTGGACGTCGCCGACGCGCACCTCACCGGCAGCGTCGCGTTCGCCATCGTCAGCCCCACGCTCGTGAGGGGCTCCGGGCAGGTCAGGGCCACGAACCTCGACGGACTGCAACGGCAGCTGACCGGAGACCCGGAGCTCGCGCAGGCGGGCATCTTGCTCGCGTTCGCCAAGGGCCTCGCCAGGATCGACGGCGAGGCGATGGTCTGGGATCTCCTGATCGAAAACCAGCGCATCATGGTCAATGGGCAGGACGTCATCGCCATGCTGGCAGCCCAGAGGCGCAAGATATGAACGCCCACCGACGCATGACGCTCGCGCTAGCCTTATATCCTATGTTCCTGACGACAAGCTGATCCAGCCTTCAGAGGCGTTCCGCTCCTTCATGCCTTGACAGTTGCGTATCGGTTCGGCGGCGTGGAGAGGCCGAGATTCGCCCGCAGCGTCGTTCCCTCGTACTCCTCACGGAACAAGCCGCGGCGGCGAAGCTCGGGGACGACGAGCCGGGTGAAGTCCTCCAGACTCGAGGGGAGGGTCGGGCACATCAGGATGAAGCCGTCCGCCGCACGGGTCTCGAACCATTCCTGCATGAAGTCGGCGACATCGGCGGGGGTTCCGGTCAGGCCGTTGCCGGTGTGACGGCGGGCGTAGTGCGTGATGAGTTCCCGCATCGTGTGCCCTTGGCTGACGAAGGCCTTGAGCTCCTCGAACATCGCCTTCGACCCCTTGGCCGCAGCGGGCATGCGATCCATCGGGAAGGACGCGTCGAGTTCGGCGCCATGCAGGTCGGTTTCCAGAAACTCCTGCAGCATCAGCAGCCCGACGTCCGGGTGCATTAGCTCGACCAGCGCCTCGGCCTTGGCCTCAGCCTCCGCGCGGGTTTCGCCGACGTTGATGACGAGGCCCGGCATGATCTTGAGGTCGTCCGGGGCGCGGCCGTAACGCGGCATCCGCTCTTTGACATTCGCATAGAAGGCGCGGTTCTTCTCGATGTTCGAGGCGAGCGAGAACACCATCTCCGCAGTGCGGGCAGCGAGTTCCATGCCCTGCTCGGAGCCGCCGGCCTGCGCGATCACGGGCCGGCCCTGCGGTGTGCGGGCGATGTTCAGTGGACCGCGCACCTGGAAGTGCTTGCCCTTGTGATCGAGGGCGTGGAGCTTGGTCTTGTCGTGATAGACGCCGCTATCGCGGTCCAGCAGCAGCGCGTCGTCCTCGAAACTGTCCCAAAGGCCGAATACGGTGTCGATGAACTCCTCGCCGCGCTCGTAGCGCTCGGCATGGGGCGGCAGGCCTTCGCGATTGTAGTTGTAGCCGGTTTCGTCGTGATCGGAGGTGACGACATTCCAGGCGATCCGGCCGCGTGCGATGTGGTCGGCCGACGCGAACAGGCGCGCGATGTTGTAGGGCTCGTAGTAGCTCGTCGACGCGGTCGCGACGAAGCCGAGCCGCTCCGTGTGCTGCGACAATGCGGTGATGGCGGTGATGGGTTCGAAGCGGTTCATCTTGGTGGGGTTGCGGGCGAGCGCGTCCGCGTCGCCGATGGCGCTGGCCGGGCTGTCGGCGAAGAACATGAAGTCGAGCTTGGCGGCCTCGCAGAGCTTCGCGCAATGGGTCAGGTGCCGCAGATCGTTCGCGCCGCGCACGTCGCTGCCGGGGTGCAGCCACGCTGCGGGATGAAAGCCGAACGTGTAGACGAAGGTGCCGAGCTTCAGCTGGTCCGATCGGGGCATGCATTCTTCCGTGGTCTAATGCTGCGCTGCTTCAAGATGCCTGGGGGCTGAAGTTGGCGACGAGTTGGTGGTCGCTGCCGGGATAGAGCAGCCGCACCGCCGTGACCCAGTCATCCGCCACATGGGTATGCCGCACGATCTCCAAGCAGGCCTCGCCGACCGCGAGTTCGAGCAACCGTGCAGCCGCGACGCTTGCGTTCACCGCGCGGACGCGGTGGCGCGCGACGCTCCAGGGCACGGCCTCGAGCAGCCACGTGCCCGGGCTGTGCTCGGTGAAATCCTGCTGGGCCGCGCCCTCGGCGACGGATGGGTTGATCAGGCGGCTTTCGATGCAGAACGGGCGATCGTTCGCGAGGTGGAGCCCTTCGAGCCAGAGGATGTCGGCGTCCGCGATCGTTTGGCCGAGCAAATCGGTGTCCGTGTCCGTGCTCGGCCGTAGCTGGCGCTCGATGAGACGGAAGCGGTAGGCGCAGCCCGAGTTGCGCACCTCGTCGCGGATGTCGGCGATCGCCATGACCACGGATTCCGCACGTGGCCGTGCCACCCGCGTGCCGCTCTTCTTGCGCCGGACCAGGAAGCCATCTCGCGCCAGTTGAGCAAGCGCCTTGTTCATGGTCATCCGCGACACGCCGTAGCGCGCGGCCAGCTCGGTTTCGATGGGCAACTGAAAGCCGGGGGGCCAGTGCCCGTCGACGATGAGCGCGCGGATGTCGTCGACGATGTGAGCGTGCCGCGTCACGCGGGCTTCAACCACATGGCCGCACCGCGATCGAGATACGTCTCGAGGAACTGCGTCAGGCGCGGATGGCGCGGTTCGGCGAACATCTCCGCTGGCGGCGCGCTCAGCAAGACCCGGCCATGGTCGAGGAACACGATCCGCTCGCCGACGGTCGCCGCGAAGCCGATCTCGTGCGTGACGACGACCATGGTCATGCCCTCGGCCCCGAGATCGCGCATGACGTTCAGCACCTCGCCCGTCAGCTCGGGGTCGAGCGAGGCAGTCGGTTCGTCGAACAGGAGAATCTCCGGCTCGAGTGCCAGGGCGCGCGCGATGGCGACGCGTTGCTGTTGACCGCCGGAGAGCTCGGACGGGTAGTGACTCGCCCTCGCTTCGAGCCCGACATGGCGGAGCTGGGCCATACCGCGCGCCTCGGCCTCCTGGCGCGACAGGCGGCGCACGGTGACGAGCGCCTCCGTGACGTTGCCAAGCGCCGTCATGTGCGGCCAGAGATTGAATTGTTGGAACACCATGCCGATCCCGGAGCGGACGGCGCGGATGCGCGGGGGCGGCAGGCGGATGCGCTTGCCGTCGGGCCGTTCCTCGAAGCCGAGCGGCTGGCCGTTGACCAGGATGGTGCCGCTGGTCGCCTCTTCGAGGAAGGCGATGCAGCGCAGCAGGGTCGACTTGCCGGAACCTGAAGGGCCGATGAGGCAGGTGGTCGCGCCGCGCGCGATTTCGAGGTCGATCCCGTGCAGCACGTCGAGGTCGCCGAAGCGTTTGGACAGGTTGCGGATGGAGATGGCGGACGGCGACGTCGTCATGCGAACCTGAACTTCGAGAGCCTGCGCTCGGCCGCCCGCCCCGCCCAGCCGCAGGCTTCGACGAGCAGCCAGTAGACGATCGCGAGCAGGAATAATGCTTCCACGAAAGCGTATTGTTGCGAGCCGATCGCGCTGATCACGGCGGTCGCCTCCGGGACCGCGATGATCGAGAGGACGGCGGTCTCTTTGACGAGGACCACGGCCATGTTCACGCATTGCGGTAGGACGAGCACGGTCATCTCGGGAACAAGGATCCGCCGCACGATCTGGGCCCGCGTGAGCCCGGCGCATTCGGCCGCCTCGACATGGCCCTGTGGGACCGCCGCGAAGCCGGCGCGGAAGATTTCGGAGAAGTAGGCCGCGGCATACACGGTCATGCCGAGCAGCCCGGCGGGGATCGGATCGAGCGTGAGGCCGATGAATGGACCGCCAAAATAGAGCAGGAAGATCTGGACCAGGAACGGCGTACCCCGCAGCACCTCGACGACGAGGCGGAGCACAGCGGCCACCGGCATCGGAGCGAACCGCCGCAGCGTGGCGACGAGGAAGCCGAGTGCCGCGCCCATGATCAACGAGGCGAGCCAGATCGCGAGCGTGACCTGGAGCCCCGACAGCATCGCCGGCAGCGCGGCGACGATGACGGACGGATCGAAGCTCATACCAGCCGTCCCCGGCGCAGGCCCCGCTCGCTCAAGGCGCCAGCGCCCGCGATCACCCAGTTGATGACGAGATACATGCCCCCGGCGACCGAGTAGAACACCAGCGGCCGGTAGGTGGAGGCGGAGAGGTTCTGCGCCATGCGCGTCAGCTCGATGACGCCGACCACCGAGATGAGCGACGACGCCTTCAGGATCAGGATCGCCTCGTTGACCAACGCGGGCACAGTCAGCCTCACGGCGATCGGCGCGCGGATGCGGCGGAATTGCTGCCAGGGCGACAGCCCGGCCATTTCGGCGGCCTCCAGCAAGCCGCGCGGCACGCTCGCAAAGCCCCCGCGCAGGTTTTCGGCCTGGTATGCTGCCGTACAGAGCGACAAGCCGACCAGCGCCGCCACGATGCTCGGAACGGCGAGGCCGAGGACTGGCAGGAGATTATAGATCAGGAGGAGCTGGACCAGCAGCGGGACGCCTCGGAAGAAGCTGACGAAGGCGCTCGCCGGCCAGCGCAGCCAAGCTCTCGGCGACAGCTTGGCCGCGCAGACGGCGATGCCGACCAGCAGCCCGATGGCAATCGAGACGAGGCTGATGACGATCGTGTTGCCAGCGGCCTTCAACATCAACTCGAACAAGCGAAATGACATTGGAAGGCCGCCGCGGCGATCGCGTCAGAAGTTGGGTTCGGGGGCCACGTCCGGCGTGTCGAAGGCGAGGCCGAACCATTTCTGCTGCATCGCCTTCATGCGGCCGTCGGCCTTGACCTTGACGAGGGCGGCTTGAACGGCGTCGAGCAACGATTGGTCGTCCGGCTTCTTGGTGCCGATGTAGCCGAAATAGCTCTTCTGGCCGAACGGGGGCTCGACGACCGCGAACACGCCGGGCTGCTTGGCGGCGACGAAGGCGATGTTCGGCAGCGAGTTCGCGACCGCGGCGATGCGGCCGGCCGCGAGGTCGGCATAGGCCTCGTTGAAGGAAACGTATTCGCGTGTCTGAACCGGCTGCGGCAGCGTTTTTGCGAACGCCTGGAGCTGGGCGAACTGCGCCGTCGCCTTGCCGGCGCCGACCGTCTTGCCGGCGATGTCGGCTGGCGTCTTGATCGAGGTTTCCTTGGCGCCCTTCAAGATGGCGACGGTCGCATCGGCGATCGGCGACAGGAAGCGATAGCGTTCCGCGCGCGCCTTGGTGATGGTGGCCGGGCCGGCCACCATGTCGAACTGCCCGGCCTCGAGCGCCGGCAGCACGCCGTCCCAGGGGAGCGCGACCCAGACGATCTTGACGCCGAGTTCCTTGCCGACCTCGTTGAACACGTCGACGTTCAGGCCGGCATGCTCGCCCGCCTCGTCGATGAAGTCGAACGGCGCAAAGGCCGTTTCGGTCCCGATCTTGAGGGTGTGCGCCGCCTTGACGCGGGTCAGAGCGTCCTGCGCATGCGCCACCATCGGCGCGGATAGAAGCAGGCCGAGCCCGAGGATCGCTCGACGAATGTTAAGCTTGTTCATGCAGGCCTGCCTCCAAAACGGATAGAATGACGAGCGCCGTGATGCTCAATAAGCTTAGACATAACACCGTTTTTCCAGGGAACATGTCAATTCGGATCCAGATCGCCGACCACACATGCGGACGCTGATGGAATTCACCTGACCGCCTGTTCTAAATTGATGTGACGGGACAAAACCGACCACAGCTTTGTATTGAGACCTTTATCGGAGACATCTGATGATCATCGTCACAAGCGAAACTATCGCCAACTGCCGGGTCACACGAACCATCGGCCAGGTCTTCGGGGTCACCGTGCGAAGCCGAGGCCTCGGCGGCAACTTCATGGCGTCGCTACGCTCGATCGTCGGCGGCGAAATCCACGAATACACCTCCATGCTCGAGGAGGCCCGCCGTCATGCTCTCGATCGATTGGCCGCCAACGCCACTGTGATGGGAGCGAACGCGGTCATCATGATGCGCTTCGACAGCGCCGAAATTGCCCAAACGATGAGCGAGATCGTCGCCTATGGAACAGCGGTCCAGATCGAGCCGATCGAAGCCTAGCCGGTGCCCAGCATCGTGTGGATCATCTGGGCCTGCATCTTCATCGGCCCGGTTCTCCTGTGGCTCATCTTTCGAGGCCAAGGTTACAAACGGCACATCCTCGACCAACCGCCACCCATCGGGATCTGGACGAGAACAGGCGAGCGGTTCATCGACACCGGGTCGAACACGGTGACCGAAGTCTGGCACGAACAACAAAGCGGCGAACGCGCGTACGTGCGAGCGTCAAACGAGCGGGACAGGTGACCGACGATGAACTCGCTATGCATCGCTTTCACTTGCGATGCCGGTCAAGGTTAAGCCGGGAACCGCCCGGACCTGATCGAGGAATGCTACAGCGAGCCGGGACAAGGGTTGCGCTTGCGACCAGAGAACATGGGCAATGGCAGGGGTGATGGGTCGAAAGGGACGGACCATCAAGTCGTGGTTGCCGCCTTGTGTCGGCGAGAACGGATCGACGACGGACACCCCGACCCCGGCCGCGGCCAGCACGCAGGCGGTGTTGCAGTAGCGCACCTCGACCGTCGGATCGAAGGCCACGCCCGCTTGGTCAAAGCTGCTACGCACCGCCTCGCCCAACTGAGTCCCGCGCTCCAGGCCGATGAACGCCTGTCCGACCAGGTCCGCGGGCGTCACAGCCTCGTAGCGTGCGAGCGGATGATCAGGTGCACAGACGAAGACCATCTCGCCAACCCGGATGATCTCGTGGGCGATGCCGGGCTGATGGGAGAAGCCCAAGGCGAAACCCAATTCCGCCACGCGGCTCAGCACGCCGTCGATCACACCTTCATAACGGCGGACGTCGAAGAACACGCGAATTTTCGGCCGGGCCTTTAAAAAGACCCTCAGCGCTGGCGGGATCAAGCTGTAGGCCAGCGGAGGTGTACCCATGATCGCAAGATAACCCGAACGGCTGTCCCGGAGGTCTCTTACGCGTCCTTCCAGCTTGGCGTGCAATGCGAAGATCGCCTCGCCCTCCTCATGCAACGCCATCGCCTCCTGAGTGGGGAACAGACGATTGTTGATGCGATGGAACAACGCGAAGCCAGTCTGGGATTCCATCGTCTTGAGGGCATTGCTGACCGCGGGCTGCGACAGTGCAAGTTCCTCGGCGGCTGCAATGGTTGTCCGATGCCGCACGAGAGCCCGAAGGATTTCTAACTGGCGCAAGTTCATACTATCACTCGAACTTATAGGCTGGCCCAATTTAGCATAGCCAGGCGCATATTCGCGCGTGCTCTTTAGGCATTTCGGCTGCTATGCCAGGTTGCTGTTGCCCAAGGGCAAGTCAGATGCTCACCCGGAGGTCGAATGAGCCGAATTCTTCGTGTTGCTGGCGCACAAATGGGCCCGAACCAGCTTGCGGATACCCGCGAGCACACATTGGCTCGGATGATCGTGCTGTTGGAACAGGCAGCCTCGTCCGGCGCCCGGCTCGTCGTGTTTCCGGAACTCGCCTTCACTACCTTTTTTCCACGTTGGCTGCTCGAGGGCGACGAACTCGACCGCTTCTACGAGCCGGCCATGCCGAACGAGGCCGTGCAGCCGTTGTTCGACCGGGCCCGTGAGCTCGGGGTCGGGTTCTACGTCGGTTATGCGGAGCTCACTCGGGACAGGAAGCGCTTCAACTGCGCCGCCCTGGTTCAGCCTGACGGTTCGATCCTTGGGCGTTACCGCAAGGTGCACCTCCCCGGATCGGTCGAGCCGCGGGCCGGCGCGCGGTTCCAGCAACTCGAGAAGCGGTATTTCGAATACGGCGACACCGGCTTCCCGGCGTTTCGCGCTGGACCAGACTGGGGTGGGGCGATCACCGGCATGATGATCTGCAACGACCGGCGCTGGGCTGAATCGTGGCGCATGCTCGGGCTACAGGGCGTCGAGCTGGTGTGCGTCGGCTACAACTCCGCCGCCTACGATCCGAACGGCGGCGAGACGGAAGACGGCGCCTTGCGAACCTTCCACTCCAAGCTCGTCGTACAGGCCAACGCCTACATGAACGCGACCTGGGCGGTTGCCGTGGCAAAGGCGGGCAACGAGGACGGGTCGGGCCTGATCGGCGGTTCGTGCATCGTGGACCCGAACGGCCGCATTGTGGCCGAGGCCTCCGGCCTGGGCGACGAGGTCCTGGTGGCGGACTGCGACCTCGACCTCTGCCGGCAGGGCAAGAGCAAGATGTTCAACTTCGCCGATCACCGCCGCCCGGATCAATACGGCCTGATCACGGCGCGCGCGGGCGTCGTCGAACCCGCGCCGCTCGGCGCGATCTAGGGAGGTGCAAATGCTGCGA
Source organism: uncultured Acetobacteraceae bacterium (assembly GCA_964657565.1). Taxonomy (GTDB): domain Bacteria; phylum Pseudomonadota; class Alphaproteobacteria; order Acetobacterales; family Acetobacteraceae; genus JAVVHH01. The sequence goes on along the minus strand of CAZZVQ010000005.1, from coordinate 11,294 downwards.
CCAGCCGGTTTTGCGTTCTCGCTCTTCCTGTGTGCGCAAGCCGCCGCGGCGGACTTGCCGGATGACATCCGCAAGGCGGGCGCCCTTCACTTGACGGTCAATGCGACCTACGCGCCGATGGAGTACCACGACCCGGCCGACAACGAACTCAAGGGTCTCGATATCGACCTTGCCAAGGCGATCGCAGCCAAGCTGGGCGTCGGCATCGTTTGGTCGGACGTGCCGTTCGCCGAACTCATCCCGTCGCTGCAGACCAGGCGCGCGGACTTCATCATCAGCGGCATCAGCGACCGGACTTCGCGGCGGGACAGCGCCGACTTCATCGACTACCTGACCACCGGCCCGCAATTCTTCACCCTCGCGGACAGCCCGGTGAAGTCGCCCGCCGATCTGTGCGGCATCAAGGTGGGCGCGGTCCGCAGCACGTCGTTTCCGGTCGAGATCGCGAAATGGAGCGCGGAGCACTGTGAAGGCGCCGGCAAGACCGCAATCCAAATCGCGCCTGGCGAGAACAGCATCGATGTCCGCAACCAACTCAAGCAGGGCCGGGTCGATGCCGCCGTGCAGGGGAGCGAGACGCTGCCCTACGCGCAGGAGCAGGAGGCGGGCCGGTATCGCATCGTGGGGGCGCCGTTCTCGCCGGGTTACCAGGGCATCATGGTCCGCAAGGACAACGCGGCGCTGCGCGAGGTCCTGACCGGCGTGCTGGCCGGGATGATCGCGGACGGGTCCTACAAAGCGATCCTCGACAAGTACGGTCTCGGCGCTAACGCCGTTCCGCAGCCGTTGTTGAACGCAGGCACCCAATGACGCCGGGCGTTGCCGTCGTCGCAGACGGCTTCTCCGATCTCGCGGGCCTGCCTGTCGCCCGGCGCTTGCACTGGGGCCGCTGGTTGGCGGTGGCCGCGATCCTGGTGGTCCTGGGGTTGATCGCCCGCGCCTTTGCCGCCGGTCAGATCGAATGGCCCTATGTCGCCCGGTTCCTGACCGTGCCGGTGATCGTGAACGGCATTGTCAACACGATGGTGATGGCGGTGCTGGCGATGGCGCTGGGCATCGCGCTCGGCGTGCTGATCGCCATCATGCGGCTCTCGCCCAACCCGGTGCTGAGGACGGTTGCCTCGGGCTACACGTGGTTGTTCCGGGGCACACCGCTGATCCTGCAGCTTCTGCTGTGGTTCAACCTGGCGCTGGTATTCCCGACCATCGGTATCCCGGGCATTTGGTCCGGCCGTGCGGTGGACATCATGACGCCGTTCCTCGCTGCGTTGCTGGGCCTGGGCATCAACCAGGGCGCCTACACGTCCGAAGTCATGCGGGCCGGCATGCTGTCGGTGGATACGGGACAATACGAGGCCGCGGCAGCGATCGGCATGAGCCGCATGCGGGCCATGCGGCGGATCATCCTGCCGCAGGCCATGCGCGTGGTGATCCCGCCGTTGGGCAACGAGTTCATCGGCATGGTCAAGTCCACCTCGCTGGCGAGCGTGATCCAATATCCCGAGGTGCTGCACGCGGCGGAGAACATCTACTATGCGAACTCCCGCGTCATCGAGCTGCTGATCGTGGCCGGCCTCTGGTATCTGCTGATCGTGTCGATCCTGACGCCATTGCAAATGTTACTTGAACGACATTTCTCACGCGGCACGGCGAGGACGGGACGGTGACCCAGCCCCTCGTCGCCATCCGCTCGGTCGTCAAGATGTTCGGCACCTATCAGGCCCTCAAGGGCGTCTCGCTGGACGTGAAGAGCGGCGAGGTGCTGTGCCTGATCGGCGCCTCTGGTTCGGGCAAGACGACGCTCCTGCGCTGCGTCAACCAATTGGCGCGGCTGGACGGGGGCGCCATCTGGCTCGACGGTGAGCTGCTGGGGGTACGGCAGCAGGACGGTAAGCTGCATGGCCTGAGCGATGGCGAGATCGCCCGGCAGCGGATGAAGACAGGAATGGTGTTCCAGCGGTGGAACCTGTTCCCGCACAAGACGGCACTGCAGAACATCACCGAGGGGCCGGTTCAGGTGCATGGGCGCAAGACGGCCGAGGCGCGGGAGGAGGCGATGGAGCTGCTGCGCCGGGTCGGTCTGGCGGACAAGGCGGACAACTATCCGTCGCAATTGTCGGGCGGCCAGCAGCAGCGCGTGGCGATCGCGCGTGCATTGGCGATGAAGCCGATGCTGATGCTGTTCGACGAGCCGACCAGCGCGCTGGACCCCGAGCTGGTCGGTGAGGTCCTGCTCGTGATGAAGGAGCTCGCGCGGAGCGGCATGACCATGATCGTCGTCACGCACGAGCTCGGTTTCGCCCGCGAGGTTGCCGATACCGTCGTCTACATGGATGGCGGGCTGATCGTGGAAGCCGGCCCGCCCGCGCAGGTGCTGGGCACCCCGCGCGAGGAGCGTACCAAGGCATTTCTATCGGCGGTGATTGGATGATGATGATGAGAAAGCTCCTGTTGGCCTGCGTGACGATGCTGCCCGTATCGGCGATGGCCGAGACGGCGCCGCTGCGGATCGCGCTGTTCGCCTCGTTTCCGCCGATGGCCTACAAGATCCCCGAGACGAACGGTCTGGCCGGGGTGGATGTCGACCTGGCCGAGTATGTCGGCCGCAAGCTGGGCCGCCCGATCGTGTGGCAGGACGTGTCCTACGAACAGGCAATCCCAGCGCTGCTGACGGGTCGCGTCGACCTTGCCTTCAGCCTGCTCGACGAGCCGTCGTCGCGCGATCGGCTGGACTACATCGACTATCTCAAGTCGGGCATCCAGGCCTACACCACGACGGCCCATGCTCCCATCGCCTCGCTGATGGAGTTGTGCGGTCAGAAGCTGGGGGCGAACCGGCGCAACGGCTTTGCCGACCGAATGCGCGACTGGAGCACCGCGAACTGCATACCGGCCGGTAAGCCCGTCATCGCGGTCGAGAACACGGACGGCACGCAGGCGGCGCGGCTCCAGCTCACGCAGGGCCGGGTCGACGCGATCGTGCAGAGCAGCGAATCGGTGCCCTATACCTTCGGGCAGGAACCCGGAAAATTCGTCCGGGTCGGCCAGCCGCTATCTGCGCTCAGCATCGCCATTACGTTTCCCAAAGCGTCGAACGTGCTGCGCGACCAGGTCGCCGCCGCGCTCCGCGATGCCGTCGCGGACGGCAGCTATGCCGCCGCGCTGAAGAAGCATGAGCTGGGCGAGAACTCGGCCGCAGCCGAGATTGCCGCTACGGCGAAGAACCCATGATGGAATCCTTGATGAAGCATCTGATCGCCGCCGCCCTGCTGTGCCTTCCCGCCGGGTTGGCCGCTGCGGCCGATTTACCGCCCGCCATCGCCAAGAGCGGCACGATGCGCGTCGCCATCGTGCCGAACTACCCGCCGCTCGACTTCAAGGACCCGGCGACCGGGCAACTCACGGGCTTCGACGTGGAGTTGGGCGAGGCGATCGCCAAGAAACTCGGCGTGAAGATCGCCTGGCAGGAGACGAGCTTCGACCAGATGATGCCAGCGCTCTCGACCGGCCGGGTGGACGCGATCCTGTCCGGGATGTCCGACCTGCCGACACGGCACGAGGCCGCGTCGTTCGTCGATTACATCAAGAGCGGCCCACAGTTCTTCGTCCAAAAGTCGCGCGAGGCGGAATTCAAGGACATGACCGCCCTGTGCGGCAAGAATGTCGGCGCTAGCCGGCGGACGAACTTCCCCAAGGACATCGCGGCCTGGAGCGACGCCAACTGCCCGGCCGACAAGCCGGTCAAGTTCGTCGGCACCGAGGGCTCGGCCGATGCGCGGACCCAGCTCAAGCAGGGCCGCATCGACGCCGCGGTGCAGGGGAGCGAGACGCTGCCCTACATCATGGCGCAGGAACCCAACAGCTACGTGGCGCTCGGTAGCGCGATTGCCGTACAGTACACCGCCATGGCGTTGCCCGTGAACGAGACAGGGCTGCAGCAGGCGGTGGCCGGCGCGCTCGACGCTCTGATTGCCGACGGCACTTACCGTACTCTCCTCGACAAGTGGCAGCTGTCCAGCACAGCCGTGGATAAGGCGACGATCAATGTCGCTCGGTAATCGAAAGACGGGACAGGCCTGAACGATGGACTCATACGCACTCGACCTGATTCCGCCGACCCCGGCCAACATGGCCGGACCGGCGCCGGCCTATCCGTGGCCGATACCGTTTACAGCCGCGATGTTCCTGTCGTTCGACGTGGATGCGGAAAGCGCCTGGACCGGCAAGGACCCGGCCCATGCCGACCGCTTGATCACGATGAGCTACGGCGGCTTCGAAGCCCGGGTCGGCACGCCTAAGCTGCTGGAACTGCTCGACCAGCTCGGGCTCAAGGCGACCTTCTTCATCACCGGCTGGTCGGTCGACGCCCACCCCGCCATGTGCGAGGCCATCCTGCGCGCCGGGCATGAGATCGGGCATCACGGCTACCATCATCTGATGCCCGACCCCGGCGCTCCCTTCCTCGAGGAGGAGCTGGACCGTGGGTTCGAGGCGTTGAAGCGTGGCCTGGGCGTGGTGCCCACCGGCTACCGCGCCCCGGTTGGGGAGTTCACCGAGGCGCTGCGCGTGGCGCTGGTGCAGCGCGGGATCGTCTACACCAGCTCGTTCCGCGACGACGTGCGCCCGTACCGGCACGTGCTGCGCGACGGTTCCCCGGGCACGATCGAGCTGCCGGTGACGGCCAGCTACGACGACTGGATGCACGGGCTCTCCGCCCGGTTCAGCCCGCGTCCGATCTTCCCGAAGGAGCATGTGCTGTCGATTTGGAAGGACGAGTTGGACGAGACGCGCGATTGGGGCGCGATGGTGACGACCGTCCTGCACCCGCAATGCAGCGGCCGGCCGATGCGATTGCGGCTGCTGCGCGAGTTCTTGACCTATGCCCAATCCTGTCCGGACCTGTGGATCGCGACCGGGGAGCAGATCGTGAAGAACTTCCTGACCCATGAACGTGCGGAGACGCCGGGCTGATCCAGGGAGGCGTGCGCGATGCCAAAACGCATCCTGGTGATCAATCCGAACTCGTCGGCCGCCGTCACTGCGGCGATCGATGTGGCGATGGCGCCGTTACGGATCCCTGGCGGGCCGGAGATCGCGGTCGCCGGGCTGGACAGCGGTCCGCCGGGGATCGCTAGCCAGCGCGATGCCGACAGCGTGGTGATGCCGCTGGTGGAATGGGTCAGCCGCGACACGTCGGACGCGTTCGTGCTGGCCTGTTTCAGCGACCCGGGCCTGCATGCGGTGCGCGAGGCGGCTCGCGGGCGCCCGGTGATGGGCATCGCCGAATGGGGCATCCTGCGCGCGCTCACCTGCGGCGAGCGGTTCGGCATCATTGCGCTATCTTCGTCTAGCATCCGTCGCCAGCAGCGCCTGGTGCGTCAGATGGGGGTCGATGGCCGTTATGCCGGAAGCTGGGCCGTGAACGCCTCCGCCGCCGACACCGCCGGCGCGGCGGTGCGGGAGAGCATGATCGCGGCCGGCCGGGCGCTGGTCGAAGAACGCGGTGCGGACGCCGTGGTTCTGGGCTGCGCCGGCATGGCATCTCATCGCGCGGTGATCGAGGCGGCGATCGGGCGGCCGGTCATCGAGCCCTCGCAACAGGCCGCTGCCGCCGCGATCGGCGCCGTGCTGCTGTCGGCAGCGGTTTAAGCGCCACATCCATCCGAAGGAACCTCGATGCACTTCGATTTTTTTGATCCGGGGTGGCCTGTGCCTGACGCCCTCGGGTGAGGAATGATACCGTGCTGGACGCTGCCGGGCTGCACGTGCTGGATCGCCTCTCCCTGCGGCTGGACACCGTTCGCTGGCATGCAGGTGACTGGCTGGCCCGTGGCCACCATCGTGCGAGGGCATACCGTAATGCGGGACGATGAGGTGCTCGGCTCGCCGAGCGGCCGCCTCGCCCACTTCTCGGCGTAGGAGAGACCATGCAGATCACACGACGCACCCTACTCGGCACTGCCGCTGCCGCGCCCATGCTCGGAGCGCCGGGGGTGATCCGCGCGCAGGCGCAGACCACGTTGCGGTTCATCCCGGCCATCGACCTGGCCTTCATCGATCCGATCTATGCCGGCGCCCAGGTGTCGCGGAATCACGGCTTCATGGTCTACGACACGCTGTACGGCATCAATGCGGCGCTGGAGGTCTCGCCGCAGATGGTGGAGGGCCATGTCGTCAGCGATGACCGGCGGCAGTGGGACCTACGGCTTCGCGACGGCCTGGCCTGGCATGACGGCACGCCCGTATTGGCACGGGACTGCACCGCCAGCATCCGGCGCTGGGCGGCGCGCGACGCGTTCGGTGCCGCCCTGATGCGTGCGACGGACGAGTTGTCCGCGCCGGACGACCAGGTGATCCGCTTTCGGCTCAAGCGCCCGTTCCCGCTGTTGCCGGTGGCACTCGGCAAGGCCGCGATCCTGGCCGCCTTCATGATGCCGGAGCGCTTGGCCACCCAGGACCCATTCAAGCCGTTGGCGGAGGCGGTCGGCAGCGGGCCGTTCCGCTTCGTCGCCGACGAGCGAGTGCCCGGCGCGCGCAACGTCTACCAGCGGTTCGAGCGTTATCAGCCGCGCGCCAGCGGCACGGCGGATTGGACCGCCGGGCCCAAGATCGTGCACTACGACCGCGTCGTCTGGACCACGATGCCGGACGCGGCCACCGGCGTCGCCGCGTTGCAGTCGGGGGAGCAGGACTGGCAGGAAACGGTGCCGCACGATCTAGTCCCGCTGCTGCGTCGACAGCCCGGGCTGACCATCCGCGTGCTGGACCAGCGCGGCTACACCTGCCTCATGCGGCTCAACCACCTGCAGCCGCCTTTCGACAATCCCGCCATTCGGCGGGCGATTCTGGGCGCCGTGGACCAGTCCGCCTTCATGACCGCCGTCGCTGGTGACGACCCGGCCTACACCGTCGTGCCGGCCGGCGTGTTCACGCCCGCCACGCCCATGGCCGTGCCGCCGCCCGCCAACCTGTTCGGCGCGCCGCGCGACATGCGGGCCGTGCGCGAGGCCGTGAAGGCGGCCGGCTACGGCGGTGAGAAGGTCGTCGTGCTGGTTCCGGCCAACTCCACGGCGCAGAAGCCGCTCGGGGATGTGGCCGCCGACATGTTCCAGCAGGCCGGCATGAATGTGGAGTATGCCGGAATGGATTTCGGATCCGTTCTGCAGCGGCAGCAAAAGAAAGATCCCACCGGCGCGGGGGGCTGGAGCGCAGGGGCCGGCAACTGGCAAGGGATCGATTGCCTCAATCCCGCCGGGCATCCTTTGCTGCCAAGCAATGGCAGCGTGGCCGGATGGTATCGGAGCGAACGGATGGACACCCTGCGCGACAGCTGGCTGCAAGCGCCCACCACGGCCGAGCAGCAGCGCATTTGCGGCGACATCCAGTCGCTCGCCTGGGAGGAGGTGCCGTTCCTGCCGCTGGGCGAGTACAAACAGCCGACCTCCTATCGTAAGGCGATCACGGGGGTGCTGGATGGCACGGCCGTGTTCTGGAACGTGCGGCCGGCATGAGCGTCGCGATATTCGGCAGCCATGTGCTGACCTACCAGGCGGGCCGGCAGGTCGTGTTGCCGGACCACTGGGTGTTGCTCGAGGGCGACCGCGTGGCGGCCGTCACGCCGTCGCGCCCGCGGGCCGATCAGGTGTTCGACAAGCCGGGCCGCTTCGTGCTGCCCGGGCTGTTGAACCTGCATAACCATTGCTTCAGCGAGGCAGTCGCGCGAACGCACACCGAGGATGGCAACGGCCGCAAAAACAACCAGAGTATCGTCTATACGGTGCTGATGCCCCTATCGAAGCGCGGGCTCGAGATACTCTCGCCGGCCGAGCGGATGGCGATCGCGCGCATGGGCTTCCTGCAGCTTCTCAAGGGGGGCGCCACGACCGTCATGGAGCCGTTCCGCAACGGCATTCCGGAGATGTTCGACGCTGCGGCCGAGATGGGGATACGCTTCTACGGCGCGCCCTATCTGCTCTCCACGGCCGATGCCAAGGCTGGCCCCGATGGAACCGTGCGCTACGTCGGGGACGATGGGCAGGCCGATCTGGACCGCTGGAACGCGTTGTATCAGCAATGGAACGGCCAGGCTGACGGCCGCATTTCGCTGGCCATGAGCCCGCACGCGACCGACACCTGCGGTCCCGACTTGCTGCGTGCCTGCGCTGCCCGGGCGCGTGAGCTCGGCGTACCGATTACGACCCACCTGGCACAGAGCCCGGGCGAGGTGGCGACGATCGCCGCCCGCTATGATGGCCGCACGCCGGCGGAATACCTCGATTGGCTCGGCGTGCTGGCCCCCGACCTGCTGGCCGCCCACTGCGTCTGCTGCACGAACAAGGATCTGGGGCTGATGGCGGTGCGGGGCAGCACCGTGCTGAACTGCGCACGGGTGTTCGCCCGGACCGGCACGACCGCCGCCTTCGGCCATTTCCGCGGGCATGGCGTTCGGACGGTCGTCGGGACGGATGGCTACAACATGGATCTGCTGGGTGAGCTGAACGCGGCGTCGATGATTTCCAAGATCACTGCGGGACGGGCGGAAGTGGCGTCCGCGCCAGAGCTGATCGAGGCGGTAACGGCCACCGCGGCGGCCGCGATCGGCCGGCCCGATTTGGGTACGATCGCTCCGGGAAGCCGGGCCGACCTCACGGTGGTGGACCTGTCCCACCCGATGCTGCAGCCGATCGCGGACCCGCGTCGCGCGCTGATCGCGCTGGCGAACCGCGCCGATATCGACCAGATCGTCGTCGACGGCCGGGTCCTGATCGCGGATGGCCGCTACACCGGGGGCGACGAGGCCGCTATCGCGACGGCGGGTGCGGCTGCGATCCGCCGCATTTGGGACCTTCCGGAAGCCCGCGCCGCCTTCGAAGGCTGACGACAGGAGAGGCAGGCGAGGATGGCGTCAGTATCGTTCGAGTGGGGGGAGCTGAGCTACGAGGAGGTCGGCGCGGGTGAACCGCTGCTGCTGATATCCGGCCTGAACGGGCTCGCACAGCCATGGGAAGCGGTGGCAGCCCGGCTCGCCCGACGATTTCGGGTGATCACCCACGATCACCGAGGTCTGGGCAGGAGCAGCCCTTGGGATGGCGACTACTCCGTGGACCAGATTGCCGCAGACGCGCTGGGCTTGATGGACCACCTTGGCCTCGACAAAGCGCATATCGTCGGCCACTCGCTCGGCGGAGCGGTTGCGCAGGCGATCGCAGCCGACCATCCGTCGCGCGTGGACAGGCTGGTCATCTATGCCAGCTGGCCTGGACCGGACCCGTATTTCACCCGCCTCATGACCTCGCGGCGCGAAGTGTTGACCGCCCAAGGCATCGAGGCCTTCCTCCGGACCGGCCCACTCGGAATCTACCCGCCGCGGTGGATCGTGGAGCACGATCAGGCCCTTATGACGGGGTTGCCGTCCCAGATCGCCGATTTTGTCGGCATCCCCGCGATGCAACGGCGCATCGACGCATGCCTTGCCCATGACCGCCGTTCCTCCCTGGCTCGTATTGGCGCGCCTACCCTCGTACTCGGCCTTGCGGACGACGCGAGTACCCCACCCCAGTGCTCGGAGGAGATCGCCGCTGCCATTCCAGGGGCCATCTGTCGGCTTCTCCCTTACGGCGGTCACAACGCCCATGTGGTGATCCCGCACGAATTGACGCGCGAGTTGGAGGAGTTCCTCGACGACTGAGCTGGTCCGCCCTGGCTGGCATCGGCCAGAGCGGAGGTTCTCGGCAGACAGTCTGCGCAATCAGGCCGCCACACTCGACCGGATGCGCTCGCGGTCGCTTCGCACCGAGGAAATCCCAGCCCTATTGGAGGATCTTCGGCGCGCGACGGACAACGCCATGAAGGCCGGGTTCGACGGCGTACAGTCGCATGGCGCGTCGCAACTTTGGTGCGGAGTAGTTTCACCTCCTGCGTTGACACAACAGCAGAGCAGACCTTAGATTGATCGGCATAAGAATATTTGTTCGGATAACGAGCGCGAGGAACGCCGTGGTGGACGCTAGCAAGAGTACCGTTCAGTCGGTCGGGAAGGCCTTCGCCGTCCTGCAAGCCTTTCGCGCTGAAACATCCGAACTCACGATCAGCCAGGTCGCGGCGTCGGCCGGGCTGGATCGCGGCACGGCGTTCCGCCTCATCCATACGATGGTCGACCTAGGATATTTGGCGGCCGTTCCAGGCACGCGCCGGTTCTGGCTGACGCTGAAATGCCTCGAACTCGGCTATTCCGCCCTTGCCGCCGGAGGGCTGCAACAACAGTCGCGGCCGGTTTTGCAGGGCTTGGTGCCGGGCGTGGCGGACGCTGCATCGCTCGGCATGCTGGATGGTGCGGACGTCGTCTACCTCGAGCGCGTCCAAACCGACCTGGGACGGCAAGCGCCCGACCGCCGCGCCGGCAGCAGGACAGGCGCTTACGCCGCCGCCCTCGGCCACGCGATCCTCGCCTGGCAACCGCTGGAGCAGGCCCGGCAAATCCTTCAATCCGGTGAGCGCATCCCCTTGTCGGACGCGACACTGACCGATTTGGACCAGCTCTGCGCCCGGTTGAACGAGGTGCGCGAGCGGGGCTACGCCATCTCGGACGGCGAGAACGCGTTTGGCCTGCGGACGGTCGCCGCCCCGATCTTCTGGCCGAACGGCACCGTTCGCGCCGCCGTCAGCCTAACAGTGCGGACCGGGCGGCAGGAACTCGACGCCTTCGTCGCCGCGGCCGTGCCGCCGCTGTTGCAGGCCACGCGTGCCTTGACCGGCGCCGTCCGGCTGTCTGCCGCGGCATGACGACGCTGCGGCTCATCGCCGACGATCTGACCGGCGCGCTGGATACCGCGGCCGAGTTCGTCGCGCTCACCGGCCCGGTGCATGCGCTTTGGCAGGGCAGTCGCCCGGCCGTGCTGCCCGCCAACGCGGCCATGGACCTGGCGACGCGCGAGGGCTCGCTCGAGGCCGCCCGCGCGGCAACGATCGGCGCAGTGCCCGCCCTCACCCAGGCAGACATCGCGTTCAAGAAGATCGACAGCCTCATGCGCGGACACACGCTGCCGGAGTTGGCGGCTTGCTTCACTGCCGGGCCGTGGACGCGCGCCGTTCTAGCGCCGGCGTTCCCGTTCCAGGGCCGGGTCACTCGTAATGGGCAGCAATATGCGGCGGAGCGCGGCGGCTGGGTGCCGGCAGGGCCGGACCTCGTTGCCGCGATGCGGGAGTTGGGCATCGCCGCACATCGGGCTGGCGGCAGCGACCTGCTCCCGGGCATCACGGTGTTCGACGCAGAAACGGATGCCGATCTCGCGGTG
>CAZZVQ010000004.1:0-91630 GCA_964657565.1 uncultured Acetobacteraceae bacterium | reverse complement strand
CGGCCGCATGGCCGGCCTCGCCGCCGCCGCCGCGCTCGGCTATCGCACCCCGCACTCGCCCCGCGCCGCCCTGCGCCGGGCCGAACGCTTCCAGCGCGCCCTCTGGCACGCCTTCGCCGCCGATCCACCCGACCCGGCTTGCCTCCCCGACGACACGGTCGTCTGCCGCTGCGAGGCCGTCACCGCCGGCGCCCTCCGCGCCGCCACCGCAGCGGGCGCCACCTCGCTCGCCTCGCTCAAGCGCGCCACCCGCGCCGGCATGGGCCTCTGCGCCGGCCGTTTCTGCGGCGCCACGCTGGTCCGGATGACCGGCGCCACCAGCGAAGCGGGTTTCGCCGCCCCCCGCCTGCCGCTCCGCCCCGTTCCGGCGGCCGCGATCCTCGCGGACCAGCCGGAACCCTCGGACCGCGTCGTCGACGCCCCGCCCCCGCTGCGCTGGACCACCGCCGCCCCCGCCGCCCACCCGGGCGACGCCGAGATCGTCGTCATCGGCGCCGGCCTGCTCGGCCTGGCGACCGCGCTCTACCTCGCCCGCGACGGACGCGACGTGCTGCTGCTCGACCGCAGCGAGCCCGGCCTGGCCGCCAGCACGGGCAACGCGGGCAGCCTGCATGTGCAACTGGTGCCTTACGTCTACGCGGCCGACGGCGGCGGCCCCATGGCGCACGCGCTGCCGCTCGGCCCCGCCAGCATCGCCCTCTGGCGCGCCCTGGCCGACGATGCCGGCGAGGATCTCGGCATCCGCATCGAGGGCGGCCTCATCCTCGCCGAGACCGAGGCCGAGATGACCCTGCTGCGCTCCAAAGCCGCTTTCGAGCGCGCCAACGGCATCCCCGCCGAGGTAGTCGGCCCCGCCGAGCTGCGCGCCATCGCCCCCGGCCTGGCCGGCAGCTTCGCCGGCGCGTCGTTCTGCCCGCTGGAGGGGCAGGGTGACCCGCTGCGCGGCACCATGGCGCTGCTCTCGCTCGCGCACCGCGCCGGCGTGCGCATCGCGGGCGGGATCGACGTCACCGGGCTCGAGCGCGCCGGGTCGGGCTGGGTGGTCGGCACGGCGGCCGGGCCGGTGCGGGCCGGCCAGGTGGTCAACACCGCCGGCGTCCAGGCGATGCGGATCGGCTCGCATGCCGGCGTGGCGGTGCCCGGAAACGCGCTGATCCAACAGGTGATCGCCACCGCCCCCGGCCCGGTCATGCTGCGCCAACTGGTCGCCTGGACTGGTCGCCATCTCTCGCTCAAGCAGGGCGACGGCGGCCACGTCCTGATCGGCGGCGGCTGGCCCGGCACGCTCGACGGCAACGGCGCCGCACAGCTGGAGCGGGAGAGCATCGAGGGCAACCTGGCGCTGGCCTGCCGCGCCCTCCCCGGCCTGCGCCCGCTGCAGGTGGTCCGGGCCTGGACCGGACTGGCCCCCAACCAAAGCCGCCCCCCGCTGATCAGCGCCACTCCCGGCCAACCGGGCCTCTGGCACGCCATGACCGGCAACGGCTACACCCTGGCCCCCGTGATCGGACGCATGCTGGCCGACGCCATCCGCACCGGCACCCCGCTCCCGCCCGCCTTCGCGCTAGATCACGCCGTCGCCGCCACCGCGGTCACCGCCGCCGGCGCCACCGCGTAGCCGCGGCCGAACCGCCGCTCGAGCGCCCGCTGCGCGACATCCCACAGCGTGGTCAACGCCAGATAATACACCGCGGCCACGCAGTACACCTCGAGCACGTCGAACCTCAGCTGCATGATCATCTGGCTGCGCCGCATCAGCTCCTCCATCGAGATCACCGACGTGATGCTGGTCGCTTTGAGCAGCCCATTCACGCTGTTGCCGAGCGGCGGGATGATGATGCGGAACGCTTGCGGCAGCGTCACCAGCCGGATGATCGCGACCCGGCCCAGCCCCAGCGCCCGCGCCGCATCCCACTGCCCCACCGCGACCCCGGCGAACCCGGCCCGGATGATCTCGCTCAGATACGCCGCCTCGTTCAGCGTCAGCGCCAGCAAGGCCGACACCACCACGCCGAACTTCAGCCCGAGCTGCGGCAACCCGGTATAGATGATGACGAGTTGAACCAGCAGCGGCGTGCCGCGGAACGCCCACACATACACCGAGGCGACCCGACCGACGACGCCGCCCCGCGCCCGCATGAGCGCCAGCCCCATGCCCAGCACCAGGCCGCCGAGCAGCGACGCCAGCGTCAGCCCCACCGTGATCGCCGCGCCCCCGAGCAGGAAACGGTTGTCGAAATAGCCAAGAAACGCGCCGAAATCGAACATGGCTTTGCAGTATTACTGCGGGCCGGTGCCGCGGATCTCGAAGTCGCCCTTCAGCTTGGCCAGGCCGAACTTGTCGAAGATCCTGTCGTAGCTGCCGTCCGCCCGGATCTCCTTGAACGCCGTCACCGCCGCCTCGGCCGCGGCCTTGTTGCGGAACCCGAAGGTGATGTCGGTGCCGCCGAACCCGGTCAGCAGCAACGCCATGCCGCGCTGCTTGCTGATCGCCCGCGCCGCGTCCTCGACGATGATGACGACATCCACCTGGCCCGCCCGCAACGCCGCCGTCGCCTCCGTCGCCGTGCTGAAGGTCCGCAGGTCCACCGGCTTGAGGCCGCGCTTGACCATGTCCTCGTTGGCTTCCTTGGCCTTGCGCTCCTGGTACGTCCCGATCTCGATCGCGCCGATCTTGCCGGCCAGATCGTCGAACGATTTCAGCGCCAGATTGGACGACGCCATCGCGAACACGCCGATCGCCTGCTGCGCATACGGCACCATGAACATCAGCTTCGAGCGCTCTTCGGTCCAGAACATGCCCGTATCGATCGCGTCGAACCGCCCCGCCTTCAGCGCCGGCACCATCGCCGGGAAATCCATCCGCACGAACTCGGTCTTCAGGCATAGCCGGGTCCCGAGCTCGCGCCCCAACTCGACGTTGAGCCCCTGCAGCTCGCCCTTGTCGTCGACGAATTGTTGCGGCGGCAGCGTCGGATTGATGGCGAGCTGGAGCTGACCCGGCGTGACCAGATCGGCGGCGGGGATCTTGCTGGTGCACTGCGCCCACGCGCAGACCGGGATCGTCGACACGGCGAGGGCGACGAAGGCGGCGAGGTAAGGCGGGGGCACGGTAATTCTCCTGTCGAACAGCGTGGGAGCAAGCAAGGATCGAGCCACCCTTACCGGGCCAACAGGCTCGATTGCCGGGTTATCGTTGCGGCCGGCACGGCATAACCACCTGCCGCCCCGACGCCGGCGATCGCGGCCACGCCGACCACGCCCCAGCCTACGCCCGGCAGCTGCCCGAGCAACGGCGCCCCGCTGGCTCCCCGCGTCGCTGCACAGGAATGGCGCAGCAGCCGAGCGCCGCCCGCGCTGACCGTGCCGAGCACCCGACAGCCGACGTCGGCGACCAGGATTTGCGCCCGATCCTGCTCGTAGCCGCCCAGCATGACCGGGTCCCCCGCCGCCGGACTTTCCCGCGACACCGGCAGCACGCGGTCGGCCGTCCCCAGCGGCGTGTCGAGCGTCAGGAGCGCCCAATCCGCGTCGACCGGCGCCCCCGGCCGCCGCTGCCCATCGACCCCGAGCCCGAACCCCGCCCCGATCTCGATCGTCAGCGCCCGCGCATGACCGGTATACGCCCCATGGGTGTAGCCCGTCAGAACATGGACCGAGCCGGGCCGCACGACCCGGCCCGTGTTGCGGCCGAACAGGCAGTGCGCCGCCGTCAGAACCAAACGCGCACCGACCAAAGCACCCGTACACCGCGATCCGACATCGGTCTGCACCCGCACCACGCCCCGCCACGGCGGCCGCTCCACATCCACCGGCTCGCGCGCCCCGTCCGGACCAAGCCCCGGCAGGATGGAAGGCGGGATCAACTGCGCCCGGCCCGGGGTTACGCAAGCGAGCAAAATCAGCGCCATCACGACGCTCACACGCTCGTGACCCCGGATGGCCACGCCGCGCCGGGTCCAAGGGGCTGCCATTAGCGATTCATTAACCCCGCCGGCCCAGCATGCAGATGTATCCGTTGGGAGTTGCTACCATGTCTGAAGCTATTTCCGCCGTCGATTCCGATTATGCGCGCGTCAGTGCGGCGTCGTTGCAATTAGCCGCCGCCTTGGCCGCGGAAACATCCAGCACCACGGCCACACCCGGCGATATCGCGCTCGGGCAGGCTGCCGTCCAAGCTGCCGAGGCCAACCTCGAGCAAGCGCAGGCGGCGCTCGAAGCCGACCAATCCGCGGCGGCCTCGGCGGCCACCACGGCGAGCGCATCGAGCCCGACCACCTCCACTACCACCAGCACCACCGCTGCCGCTGCCGCGACCGCCGGAACTCCGGCCGCATCGGCAGATGTGAGCAGCACGCAGCACGTCACCGACCCGGGCGGGATCGTGGCGTAACGGCTGCCCGTGTTTGATGCGGACACGCCGGCGCTGCTTGCGCAGTGAGCAAGTCCTGCGGCGCCAGCCGATTTGGCGCCGCGGACCGCGCGATCTCGCATTGCAGCACGACAGGTAGACCGGCACATTCCAGCCTTCGTGTGCTGGAGTGTTGTATGTCCCTCCCTGGGGTCCGGTCTCTGGTCGCCGCTGCCATCATGGCAGTGGCGGCTCCTGCCGCCATCGTTGCGTCGTCGGCGCCCGCCGCCGCGCAAGGTGTGCTGACCGTCGCGATGACCGCGGGCGACATCCCCGCCACCGGCGGCAACCCGGACCAGGGGTTCGAAGGCTTCCGCTTCGTCGGCCTCAACCTCTACGACGCGCTCATCAACTGGGACCTGTCCTCGGCCGATAAGCCCGCCGACATCAAGCCCGGCCTGGCCACCGAGTGGAAAACCGACCCGAGCGACCGTACCAAGTGGATCTTCACCTTGCGCGACGGGGTCAAGTTCCACGACGGCTGCAGCCTCGACGCGGACACGGTCGTGTGGAATTTCGGCCGCTTCGACGAGAAGGCGCCGCAGTGGAACCCGCAGCAATTCGCCCTTTCCCGCGCCTACCTGCCGAACTTCGTCAAGGCCGAGAAGATCGACGACAAGACGGTCGCGCTCTACACCAAGGTGCCGTCCTCGCTGTTCCCCTACGAGATGAGCTTCGTCGCCATCACCAGCAAATGCCGGGCCGAGGCGCTGAAGCTGGACTGGAGCGCCTACGCCAACCAACCGTCCGGCACCGGCCCCTACCGCTTCGACCGCATGGTGCCGCACGAGCGGCTCGAACTCGTTCCGAACAAGGAGTATTGGGACCACGCGCGGGTCCCCAAGCAGGACCGTCTGGTGCTGCTGCCCATGCCGGAAGCCAGCACGCGCACGGCCGCGCTGCTGTCCGGGCAGGTGAACTTCGTCGAGGCCCCGAGCCCGGACGCGCTGCCGCGCCTGAAATCCTCCGGCATGCGCATCGTCACCAACACCTATCCGCATGTCTGGGCTTACCAACTCAACACCGAGGCCGGCCCATTCAAGGATCTGCGCGTCCGCCAGGCCGCCAACTACGCGATCAACCGCGACGATCTCGTCGAGTTGCTGGGCGGCGTCGCCATCCCAGCCACCACGGCGTTCCCACCGGGCACGAGCTGGGGCGACGGCGCGATCCCCTACAAGTTCGACCCGGCCAAGGCGAAGGCCCTGCTGAAGGAAGCGGGCTGCACCCCCTGCAAGGTCACGTTCGCCATCTCGACATCGGGCTCCGGACAAATGCAGCCGCTCCCGATGAACGAGCTGATCAAGTCGCAGCTCGAGGAGGTCGGCTTCCAGGTCGACCTCCAGGTCATGGATTGGAACGCGCTCCTGGCCCTCAGCCGCGTGCCGCCGCCCCCGGGCGTCGACGCCAACAACGTGTCGCGCTCGATCCAGGACCCGATCGCCGGCATGACCCGCTTCACCCAGAAGGCGCAATGGTCGCCGAACGGCTCGAACTGGGGGCACTACTACACGCCGGAGATGGAGAGCCTGATCACCGAGGCGTTCAACGAGTTCGACCCGGCCAAGCGCCTCGTCATCCTTAAGAAGATGCACGCCAAGATGGTCGCCGACGCCCCCTTCATCTGGATCGTGCACGACCTGAACCCGCGCGCCCTCTCCCCGAAGGTCAAGGGCTTCGTGCAAGCGCAGTCCTGGTTCCAGGACCTGACGCCGATCACCGTCGACAAGTAGTCCGCTCCCGTCGGCCGATCCGCGACACGACCAGCCCGATGGGCTAACCAGGGTCAACGACGAGGAACGCCCGATGCCCACGCTGCTCCAGCTTTGTCCGATCCATCCCCACGCCCAAACGCGCCTCGATGCCGGCTACGCCATCACCCGGGCCGACCCGCCCGCCATTGACGCCGCGTGGCTGCAGCAGCACGCGGCCGGGATCGAGGGCGTCGTCACCGGCGGCCATCTCGGCGTTCCCTCGACGCTGCTCACGGCGCTGCCGAACCTCAAGATCATCGCCATCAACGGTGTCGGCTACGACAAGGTGGATCTCGACCTCGCCCGCCAGCGCAGCGTGCGCGTGGCCAACACGCCCGACGTGCTGACCGAGGACGTGGCCGACTTGGCGGTCGGCCTCACGCTGTCGCTGCTCCGCCGCTTGCCGCACGCGCATGCCCACGTGCAGGCCGGCAAATGGCCCGCCGGCGAGATGCCGCTCGCGCGCAAGCTCAGCGGCAAGCGGATCGGCATCTTCGGCCTCGGCCGGATCGGGCGTGCCGTCGCCAAGCGCTTCGGGGGCTTCACCGACCACATCGCCTACAGCGACGTGGTGCAGCACGACGTGCCGTTCCCCTATTACGCCGACGCGACGGCGTTGGCCGCCGCCTGCGACATCTTCGTCATCTGCGCCGCCGCTTCCGGCAGCACCCGCCGGGTCATCGGCGCCCCGGTGTTCCAGGCCCTGGGCGCGAATGGCGTCTTGGTCAACGTCGCCCGCGGCTCGATCGTCGACGAACCGGCGCTGGTCAGGGCGCTACAGGACGGCACCCTGGGCGGTGCTGCGCTGGATGTGTTCGAGGACGAGCCAAACGTGCCGGCCGAGCTGATGACCATGGAGCAGGTGATCGTCACGCCGCACATCGCGAGCGGCACCCATGAGACCCGTCAGGCCATGGGCGACCTGATGATCGACAATCTGGACGCCTTCTTCGCCGGCAAAGCGCTGCCGACAGCCGTGGTTTGACTGACCGCGGCGTACTACTGTGATCCGGACGGTCAATTGATGAGCTTGACCTGCGACTGGGCGGCACAGGTGATGACGAGCGTGCCGTTGCCGTAGTTTTTGTCGTCACTGTCGCCGCCGCCCATGTCGTTCCAGAAGAAGGCGAAGCTGTGACCGCTAAAGCGTTGACAACTCAAGGCGGCGTAGCTCTGACCAGGCGTGGCGGACGGGCTGAAACAGCTGCCCGTGTAGCTGGAGTCGGGGGTCGGATTGGCCGGCGGGTCTTTGGCGATGTAGAGGCTACAGTTCGAATTTCCCGTCGTCGGGAAAGTCGTGACGTAACGCTGATAGTCGGCGTCCGGGATAGGGGTGATGCACCCTAATGGCGGGACGTTGAGGCCGAGCACGACCTGCGGCGTGGCGCGCACGATTTGGTAGTTGTACGGATAGCCAGTCGCAGGATTGGTCGCTGTCGTGAGTTGTGTCGTGATGATGCCTTGCGACGGCGGCATGTTCTGGGACAGGTACGACGAGTAGTACCAGTGCGTCACCAAAGACCAAGGATATATCGGGGTGTCGGTCGGGCTATAGACTTGTGAGACCGTGTTGTAGACGGTGTGCCAGGGCCAGACACAAAGATCGGGAGCAAATTTTATATTCAGAGGACATGTTTGATAGTAGCGGCAGTTCCGATCGTAGCCGTAATTGGCGTGCACGCTGCCAGAATACCCGCCCCCGGAGACGCTCGCGAAGGCGACGCCGAGCGGGGTGGTCGCGGTGATCACGGTGGCGCCTGCCGCCGGGTTCTGCACGACCCCGCCGGCCCCAAACGTCGTGCCATTCACCGTGCAAGACGGGACCGTCTGGCCAGGACAACCCGCATAGTTGGTGCTCGCCAGCATCGAATACGCACCGCATGCGGTTTGCGTGGGGTCTCCCGTGCAGGCGCTGGCATCGGGCAATGCGCCGGGATTGGCGGACGTGACGGCCGGGCTGCCATTGGCGTCGAGCAGCAGGGGATAGATCCAGATACTGTTGGCAAATTTCGCGCTGCCTTGAAGGCTCGAGTTCAATGCCTGGGCTATATTGATGAAGGGGTTGATCGCCGACGCGGTCACGGACACTGATTTGGTCGTGCCCAGCAGACCCGGGAAGATCAAGTTCATCGTCGCGACGGCCGACACCGTGACGACGAACCCGCACGTCGCATTGGTGACGACCGTGTTGGTGGCGCTGCACCCGCTGCCGGCGATGACGCCCCTCGTTCCGGCCCTGGCGCCGGCAATGACGGCTGACACCGCAGGACCGGCTTGCGCTCCGCAGGTCAAACTGCCGCTACTCGCGGTGATGGAGAAGCCGGCAGGCAGCGTTTTCGCGGCATTGCAAAAGGAACTCAATGCCAAGCTCTGCGCGACCGAATTGAAAGCGTCGCCTTGCGCGTAGGCGGCGTAGGCGGCCGCTCCGGACAGCGCCGCACCGTCGGCCGCCTCTTGCAGGGTGGCGCGTGCGCTCGTCATCCGCGAGAAATCGACCGCGACCGCCGTGCCGATCACCATTGGCACCGCCGCTGCCGCGAACAGAATGGTGACTGATCCGCGCCGGCCAAGACGCGCCATCGCGGACCGGGTTGCCGAGCTCACCGTCGACATTACTGAAGCGATGGACATGCCGTGCCTCCCGGAACGTTCGTGCAAGCGATGGTCGAGTTGGACCGTGGCCGAACCACCGCGACCCCGTTGAGCGTGATGGTCTGGCCCAAGACGAACGTGAGGATGTTGCTGTATCGATAGCTGGTGGTCACGATGATCGCGGAATAGGAATACGCCAGGTCGGACGGAGTCGAGGCGGGCGCCCCGCTGCGGGTCAGCATCGATTGCGGCGAATTCGCCAGCGCGTAGGCGCCGGCCAGCGCCATCGTGCTCGCCGACCGTGTCGGGCAGGAGGAGATGTTCTCCCAATCGAGATAGGTCTGAATGGTCGTCGCGTCGGTCGAGCCGGCCACCCGGTTGCTCGGATGATCGTTCGTGATCGAGGCGATGTCGGCGGAAAAGCCGGCGCTTGGAAACGGCGCCAGGTTGAGCAGAGCACCGGTGCACTGGTCTGCCAGCGAACCGGACGGGGCGGTGGCCGATGGACCGCCCGCAACGAACGAGGCCAGCAGCCCGGTTGCCGTGTTCACCTTGGCCTGGATCCGAAACACGTTACTGAGCTCGATCGTTCCGAAGATGACGGTCACCATCACCGGGGCGATCAGCGCAAACTCGATGGTCGCGATGCCGCGACGATTGGTCAGGCGCATCCTTGCCAAAGACCGGTCATTGATACGGCTCCGCGGTGACGGCCGCAGTGGCGACGATCGAGCCGGTATTGGTCCAGGTGAGTACGTTGCCAAAGAAAGGCAGTGTGAATGGCAGCGGATAGGCGACCTGAACCAGGACGGGAACACCGGGCGCGAAGGGATTGCCAGAGAAGAACGACTTGGAATAGGCGCCCGAGGCGCTGAGCGTCTGCGGCGTGAGCGACGCGAATCCGCCAGCGACGGTGCCCGCCTGGACGACGTACGACAGGCTGGTCTGGCACGAGGAATCGAGCAGGCCGAGTTCGGAGCAGACCGCAGTCAGGAAATTGCCGGCGCTCGCCGAAGCCTGCGCTCCGAGCTGCAGCTGGCGTGTGGCGTCCCGCACCGCGTCATCGAGCGCCTGCTGATAGAACGCGTCCACCCCGACGCCGATGACCGCGAACAGGCAGAACAAGAACGCGTTCGCCGTGAGCGCGAACTCGATCATGGTCGCGCCACGGCGGTCGCCAAGAACGCTTCGGACAAGGGGGCGGTATCGATCCAGCACGCCAACAACAGCATCAGTTCACGATACGTTGCCATAAAAACCGAGTTTATGCAACCCTAGATTGCAGAACGACGCCAGCCGTCTTGATCCGGCATCCCCGGGTGATCGCCTCGAGCCCGCGCTCAGTCAGTGCGGTGATACTCCGACGCAACGACGAATTGGCGTCGGCATGGAGTTGCTCCCTCGTCGCCCGCTCGATGGCGATGTTGCCCTGGTTATGGTTCAAGATCGGCAGTTCCAGCGTGGCGAGCAACTGCTCCGTCTGCTGCAGCAGCGCCCGCGAAATGATCTGGGCGTCGACTTGCTCGGTGGTGTCCTGGGCACTGCAGCAGACGATGGACGCGGCCACGGCTTAGGGACAGAGTTGCGCTGGCATGAGATTGCTCGTGGTCGAAGACGATTCCGAAACCCGGAGCTATGTGGCCCAAGGCCTGCAGGAGCAGGGTCACCTGGTTGACGTGGCCGCGTCGGGGCCTGACGGGCTGCTCGCCGCCCGCGAGAGTGCCTATGACGTGCTCGTCATCGACCGAATGCTGCCGGGCTTGGATGGGCTGGCGCTGGTTCAGGCGTTGCGTGGCAGCCGGGTCAAGTCACCGGTCCTGTTCCTGACGGCGTTGGGCGGCGTAGGAGACCGGGTGCGAGGCCTGGAGGCGGGGGGCGACGACTATCTGGTCAAGCCGTTCGCGTTCGCCGAACTCCTTGCCCGCGTGAATGCGTTGGCGCGACGACCGCCCTTGTCCGACATGCCGATCTTGTTGCGCGTTGGCGACCTCGAGGTGGATTTGCTCAAGCGCAGCGTCTTCCGGCGCGGCCAGGCCATCGATCTGCAGCCGCGCGAGTTTCAACTATTGGCAGTGCTGCTGTCCAACGCCGACCGGGCGGTCACGCGGACGATGCTGCTCGAGGCGGTTTGGAATTTCCACTTCGACCCAAAGACGAACATCGTGGAGACGCATATCAGTCGATTGCGCTCGAAACTGAGCCAAAACGGTGGGTATGACCTAATCCACACCGTCCGCGGTGTGGGCTACGTATTGCGCCTTCCAGCCGAGGATACATGTTGACTCGACCAGGCGCAGAGTTGATCGCGCGCCTGTTCTCGCGGCAAAAGCTGCCGAGAATCGTGCGCGCGAACACCTTTCGGCTGGCAGCCCTCTACCTCGCGATCTTCATCGGTTCGGCGCTGCTGCTCGGCGCCGCGGTGTTCTTCCAGGCACGGGCGGCGTTCGAGCGACAGATCGATGCACGCATTGAAGTCGAGATGAACTTCATGCGCGACGAATACCACGCCGGGGGTTTCGAGGGTCTGCTCCGCGCGGTGGAGGTGCGAGGCAAGGGGGTCAGCGCGCTCGATTATCTTCTGCAGGACCGGTCGGGCCGGCATCTTGCGGGCGAGATCCCCGCGCAAACTCACCTGTCGCCGGGATGGACCAACCTCTTCGTCCCGATGACGACGGAAGATGACGGGCGGCCAGAACTCACCCGCGCGTTGGTGGCGGATCTGGGCAACGGCCTGGTTCTGGCGGTCGGGGCCGACCTGGCCGAAATCGATGATCTCGAGCAGGCTATCGTGAGTGCGTTCGCCTGGACGGTCGGACCGGCAACCCTGCTCGGCATCGCGGGCGGGCTGATGTTGAGCCGCGCCTTCTTGCGCCAGGTGGACGCGATCGGCCGAACCGCAGAAGCCATCATCGCCGGCGACCTTAGCCGGCGCATCCCGTCGCGCAACACAGGCGACGACCTCGACCGTCTCGCAGGGACGTTGAACCGCATGCTCGACCGTATCGCTTTGCTGATGGACAGCCTGCGGCAAGTGAGCAGCGACGTCGCCCACGATCTCCGCACGCCGCTGACACGCCTCTATCAACGACTCGAAGGCGCACGGCTTCGGGCGCGATCGGTGGCTGACTACGAAGCCGCCGTTGACTTGGCGCTGGGTGATGCGGACGCCTTGCTGGGGACATTCTCTGCCCTGTTACGGATCGCACAGGTGGAAGGTCATGCGAGCAACGTCCTCGTCGCTCCCGTCGATCTGGCCGAACTCGCCGAGACGGTGGTCGACGCCTATCGTCCCGATGCGGAGGCCAGCGGTCATTTTCTCCAAACCATTTCTGCCGCCCCAGCGTGGATGATCGGAGATCGAGAATTGCTCACCCAGGCGGTGGCGAACCTGGTCGAGAACGCGATGCGCCATACACCATCGGGAACGCAGATCGACCTTTCGGTCGGACGGTCGGACAACCGTGTTCATGTCGTTGTCCAGGATAATGGCCCGGGCGTGCAGGAGGCCCATCTTGCGATGCTGACCCGCCGGTTTTTCCGGACCGAGCAGAGCCGGACCAGTCCCGGGAACGGCCTCGGGCTCGCGCTGGTCAATGCGGTCGTCACTTTGCACGGTGGCGATATAAGTCTCGCTCGCGGCGATCCTGGGCTACGCGCCCGCCTATCGTTCTCAGCAAAGCCAGCACGCCACGTTGGGAAATTCCAAACTTTATCACGCGGAAGTGTGCCGTGAGCGTTTCTAAATTGCAGCTACTCTCAATTTAAGCAAAAGTTGAACAAGGAAACGGCGAATGTCCAAGCATCTCTTTCGAGGCGTGTGTCTGTCGGCACTCTGCGTCATCGTGTCTCCGACCCTCGGCCTCGCCGCACAAACCAACTATGCGCTATCGACGACGATCGCGATCCCGGCCAGTTCGGTGAATAGCCAGGGCGGCAAATTCAACAGCTTCGACATCAGTTATGTCGACCCGCTCACCGGCTACTACTACGTGGCCGACCGATCCAACGCGAGCGTGGACATCATCAACGGAGCGACCAATACGGTCGTCGGCCAGGCCGGCGGATTCGTGGGTCAACAGGCCACTACGTCCGTCTCCGGGCCGGATGGTGTCGTCGTGGTCAACAACGGCGGGGTGGCCACACTCTATGCCGGCGACGGTGGCAGTACCCTGCGCTCGTTCAATGTGACCAACCCGGCCAACCCGATCGCGCTCGGGAGCGTCAGCACGGGCGGCGGCGCCTTTCGGGTCGACGAGATGGCCTATTCGCCAGCCACGAATGCGATCTTCGCTGCGAACAATGCCAATGCGCCAGCCTATGCTTCGCTGATCAGCGCCACGCCACCTACGCCATCGTTGACGGCGACCAACATCACCGTACCGAACCAGGTGGCGAGTGGCGGCCTCGAGCAATCTGTCTGGAACCCGAACACCGGCACCTTCTTTGTTTCGGTCCCAACTTTCAATGGGACCGATGCCGGCGGCGTGGAGGAGTTCAGTGCAACGGGCACGGCATTGCGGAGCTACAATCTGTCCAGCTTCGGGATTGCGGCCTGCTCACCGGCTGGCCTGACGCTCGGCGCGAGCGGCAATCTCATGATTGGTTGCGGGACGGCAGGCACGCAGACTGTGGTGTTGAACCCGGCAGGCAATGGTACAATCGTGGCGACGCTCACGGCTGTGTCGGGATCGGACGAGCTTTGGTATGACTCTGCCAATGGCGACCACTACGTGACCGGCAGCAACGCCGCCGGCGACCGCGTGATCGACATATACAGTGATGCGGGTTACGCGTTGCTGCAGTCCATCGACTTGACGACGGCCGGGTTTGGCAAAAGCAATCTTCATTCGGTGGCGGTCGATCCGCTCAATGACGAGATCTTTGTGCCGATCACGGCCTCGTCGGCCGCATTTCCGAACACGGGTTGCGTGAACGGCTGCGTGGCAGTCTTTGCGCAGAATGTGCCAGAACCCAACTCGGCAACGCTGGCGTTGACGGCCCTGGTCGGAATGTTGGGCCTGACGATGTGGCGCCGACGCTCAATGAGGTAAGCTCATAGACGGTCACGCTCGGAAACCTCGAGCGTGACCGCAAAGCCCGGCTCGGGGTGAATCGGGGTGGGCTGGCCGGAATGCTCCGCACTCCGCCGCAAGATGTAGAGACGCCACAGCGCTCCCCGCAGGGTCGGAAACTACTCATCGAGACGGCTCGCCAGAGCTGGCTACCGGCCGCTGGGACTTGAGGGATTCCCGTTTTTCTCCGCCGGAGCGATACCGGTGCGTTGGAGTTGCGTCGTCGCCGACCGAACTGAAGCCGGTGCCTGCGTAGTTTCCGAGCCTGACGCACTGCCCCGTGCGCGCCCAAGCTCCGATGTCGCTGCCATTTTCGGTCGCTCGAGGGAACGAGGAGCACTCCCATGACACAGCAAGACGCCTTCGCGCTCGGCAGGTCGAACCTCAACGGTTTCCTCTTCGCCAATATCGGCGTCGAGCGTAGCGGCATGCCGTTGAGCGTCCTCTCGGCGCTGGCCCGCCAAGGGCTCGACCCCTGGCAGGAGGCCGAGCGGCTCGCCAAGCAGCCACAGAAAGCGGCAACGGAGGGATTGGCGCGGCTGATCGCGGCGATGCCGGCCAGTCTGTGGCCGCTGCCGGATGCAACCACGATCGCCGCCCGGCTGGTAGCCCTGCTCCCGAGACAGATTGACCGTGACGAGCCCCTCCAACCCGCTTCCAGTTCCAAGCATCGCTTGATTGCCGAAACGGCGCAGAAAAGCCCGTGGCTGATCGTGGCCATTCTGACGGTGGCCTTGCTGGCGGGGGTCGCAGTACTTGTCGTGCCCCATGCGGCCGAGTCCGTCGCGGACCCGGCGGCAACGGCCACTCCGATCAGTCGAGTTCCGACCGGGAGTTAAGACCCCGGGTGGGAGACCTTGAAGAATTTGGGCCGAGCGACCTTTGGGCGGAGCCCGCGTCAGGGTTGCTGGCACGGCTCGACACGCGTCCGGCGGGGCTCGGCGCTGCGGTGGCGGCCGCGCGCCTGGCGAGGTATGGCCGGAACGACGCGGCGGTCGAGAGGCGTCAGCCGCTGGTGCTCCAGTTCCTGGCGCGGTTCCGCAATCCGCTGATCCTCATCCTGCTTGCTGCCAGTGCCATGTCGGCGGTGACCGGGGACCTCCCAAGCTTCGTCGTCATCGCCCTCATCGTGCTGTTGAGCATCTGCTTTGACTTCGTACAGGAGGTACGCGCGCAGAACGCGGTCGAGGCGCTGCGGCGGTCGGTCGCGGTGCAGGCGACGGTGCGCCGCGACGGCCGGGCTATTTCGATAGCCATTGACCAATTGGTGCCTGGCGACGTGGTCGAGTTGATCGCCGGTGACTTGGTGCCGGCCGATTGCCGTCTGCTGGAGAGCCGCGACCTGTATGTGAACCAGGCGCTCCTGACCGGAGAACCCTATCCGGCCGAGAAGCTGGCAGGCGACACCGCGTTGGCCACCGCGTTCGGGGCGCAGAACCCGACTGGCGCGTCGAACGCGGTGTTTGCAGGCACGTCGGTCATCAGCGGCACGGCGGCCGTGCTCGTGTGCCTGACAGGTCAGAAGACGGCGTTGGGCAAGCTGGCGGTCAGCCTTGCGGAGAAGCCGCCCGCAACGGCGTTCACGGTCGGCATCCGGAAGTTTGGCCTGCTGATCATGCGCTTTACCATCTTCATGGTTCTGTTCGTCCTGGTCGTGAACCTGTGGTTCCATCGGCCGCTGCTGGTATCGCTGATGTTCGCGGTGGCGCTGGCGGTGGGGCTGACGCCCGAGTTGCTGCCCATGATCGTGACCGTGACGCTCGCACGCTCGGCGCTGCAACTGTCCAAGCGCCGGGTGATCGTCAAGCGCCTGTCGGCGATCCACGACCTCGGCGCGATGGACATGCTGTGTACCGACAAGACCGGCACGCTGACCGAGGCCGCGATCAAGCTGGTCGGCACCATCGACGGGCATGGGGTGGAATGCGAGCGCGCCTATGCCGAGGCCTGCATCAACAGCCGGTTCGAGAGCGGCATGAAAAGCCCGCTCGACGAAGCGATCATCGGCGCTCGTCCGTTCGACATCGCCGCCTGGCGCAAGATCGACGAGGTGCCGTTCGACTTCGAGCGGCGCCGCGTCTCCGTGCTGGTCGAGCATGAGGGCACGCGGCGGTTGATCGTGAAGGGGGCGCCGGAAGACGTGCTGCGCCTGTCCGGCTCCTACGAGAAGGATGGCCAGGAACTGCCGCTCGACCCGGCAACAAGGCGCGTGTTCGAAGCCACGCTGGACGGGCTCGGCGGGCAGGGGTTCCGGGCACTGGGCGTCGCCAGCCGCCAGGTGCAAGCGGGCCATGCGACCGCGGCGGTATGCGACGAGGCGGACCTGGTCTTCTCGGGCTTCGCCGCGTTCCTCGACCCGCCCAAGGCGTCGGCCGGCGCAACCATCCGCGCCATGGCAGCGGCAGGCATCGCGGTAAAGGTGCTGACCGGAGACAACGAGCAGGTCAGCCGGCACGTGTTCCAGGCGATCGGTGTCGACGTGACGGGCGTGCTCAGCGGTGCCGAGCTGGAACGGATGTCGGACGAGGCGCTGATCGGGGCCTTGCCACGGGTCAACCTGTTTTGCCGGGTCAACCCGCAGCAGAAGCATCGGGTGTTGCTGGCGTTGAAGCGGCTGGGCCACGTGGTCGGCTTCCTGGGCGACGGCATCAACGATGCCCCGGCGCTGCATGCGGCCGACGTGGGCATCTCCGTCGACGGCGCGGCGGATGTGGCGCGGGCGGCTGCGGACCTCATCCTGTTGGACCACGACCTTTCGGTCGTGCGCAACGCGATCGTGGCGGGTCGCGGCACGGTCTTGAACGTGTCGAAATACGTGCTGATGGGCGCGAGTTCCAATTTCGGCAACATGTTCAGCATGGCAGGTGCGGCCCTGTTTCTCCCGTTTTTGCCGATGCTGCCGATCCAGATCCTGCTGAACAACCTCATCTACAACCTGTCCGAGGTCGCGATCCCGTTCGATACTGTGGACGCGGAGGCTGTCACCGGTCCGGTGACGTGGGACGTGAAGCTCGTCCAGCGTTTCATGCTGGTCTTCGGGCCGCTCAGCTCGGTGTTCGATTTCGTGACCTTCTACGCGTTGCTGCACGTGTTCGGGGCCGGTGCGGCGGTCTTCCAGACGAGCTGGTTCGTTTATTCGATGGTGACGCAGGCGCTGGTCGTGTTCTGCATCCGCACGCGGCGGTTCGTGTTCCACAGCCGTCCGGGCCGGCTGCTGGTCGGGACGACGCTCGGAGCGGTGGTCGTGGCCTGTGCGCTTCCCGTCCTGCCGGTTGGGCCGTGGTTCGGCTTCGTGCCGCCCCCTCCCCTGTTCTTCGTCTATCTGGTCGGGGCCACGCTGGCCTACTTGGCGATCGTCGAGGCGGTGAAGCTGCTGTTCTACAAGACGATCGCGCCGCCAACCGCCCAGCACTGGGAGACCGCATGAGTTCAAACAATCCCGCGGCGAATGCCGTTCTGGCGCTGAATGCCGGGTCGAGCAGCATCAAGTTCGCACTGTTCCAGCTTGACCACCGTGCCTCCCCGGCACCGACCCTGCTCGCGAAAGGCGAGGTCGAGACCATTGGGGACGCACGGCACTTCATCGTGCGGGATACCGACGGCCGGTCCCTGGAGGAGAAGCACTGGCCCGGCGACGCCGACCACAGCGCCTTGCTCGAACCATTGCTGGCCTGGGTCGAGGGTCATCTCGGGGCCGACGCCTTGGCGGCGGTGGGGCACCGGGTGGTGCATGGCGGCCGGGAGTTCTCCGCGCCCGTGCGCCTGACGCCGGATGTGCTCGATGCGCTGGACCGGTTGACGCCACTTGCCCCCCTGCACCAGCCGCATAGCCTCGAACCGATCCGTGCTCTGATGGCACAGCGCCCTTCCCTGCAGCAGGTCGCCTGCTTCGACACGGCCTTCCACCACGCGATGCCCGCGGTCGCGACGCGCTTGGCCCTGCCCCGGACCTTCGAGGATGAGGGCGTGCGGCGGTATGGCTTCCACGGCCTGTCGTTCGAATACATCGCCCAGACACTGCGCAGGACGGCGCCGCATTTGGCGGCGGGGCGGGTGATCGTGGCCCATCTCGGCAACGGCGCCAGCCTGTGTGCGATGCGGGATGGCCGCAGCGTCGACACCACGATGGGGTTCACTGCCCTCGACGGCCTCGTCATGGGCACGCGCTGCGGCACGATCGACGCCGGGGTCGTGCTGTACATGCTTCAGCAAAAGGGCATGTCGGCGCCGGACGTGCAGCAGTTGCTGTATCAACAGTCCGGCCTGCTCGGCGTGTCCGGGATATCGAGTGACATGCGCGTCTTGCTCGCCAGCGACGACCAGGCGGCGAAAGACGCCATCGAGTTGTTCGTCTTCCGCATTGCCCAGCAGACCGCTTCCCTCACGGCGTCGCTCGGTGGGCTGGACGGCTTCGTCTTCACCGCCGGGATCGGCGAGCATTCGGCGGAAATCCGCGCGCTGGTGTGCGACCGCCTCAAGTGGATGGGAGTGGCGATCGATCAAATGGCCAACAACCAGGGTGCGACCCTGATCAGCTGGAGCTCTGGCGCCATCCCGGGTGTCTCGATCGAAGTGCGTGTGATCCCGACGGACGAGGAAATGATGATCGCGACGCACACGCGGGATTGCCTGGGCCTGGGCCTGGACCTGGGCCTGTCCGGGGACAAGCATCACATCGATCGGCACGGGCAGGATTTGCCGGAGATCAGGAACCGGCGGTGGGGACGATCACAATAGAGGATCCCAGTCAGGACGACGTGGCAGGCTGTCCGAAAATCCGCGCCACGGCGCTCTGTGCGCCCTGCTGGATCTCCCGCAGATGGGCCTCGCTGCGGAAGCTTTCGGCATAGATCTTATAGACATCCTCCGTGCCGGAAGGCCGCGCCGCGAACCAGCCAGCGTCGGTCTCGACCTTGACCCCGCCGATCGGGGCGCCGTTGCCGGGGGCCGCCGTGATCGTGGCGCGGACCGGCTCACCCGCCAACTGCGCCAGGCCGATCGCTGCGGGCGTGAGCGCCTTCAGCGTTGCCCGCTCCGCCGCGCTCGCGGGGGCATCGATCCGCTCATACCAGGATCGGCCGAGCTCGTGCGCGATGCGGTCATAGGCGGCGGCAGGGTCCGTCCCGGTCCGCGCCGTCATCTCTGCCGCCAGCAGACCGACGATCAGGCCATCCTTGTCCGTCGTCCAAACCGAACCATCCCGCCGCAGGAAGCTCGCACCGCCACTTTCCTCCCCTGCGAAACCCAGGGTGCCGGCGAGCAGGCCCTTCGTGAACCACTTGAACCCGACCGGCACCTCGACGAGCGCGCGGCCGGCCCGGGCGGCGACGCGGTCGATGATGAAGCTGCTGACCACCGTCTTGCCGATGGCGGCGGCCGGCCCCCATGCGGGACGATTCTTGTAGAGGTCGTCGATGGCGGCAACCAGGACGTGGTTGGAGTCCATCAGGCCCGACCCGGCCACGATGCCGTGCCGGTCTGCATCCGTGTCGTTGGCGAAGGCGACGTCGAACCTGCCGTGCATCGCCACCAGCCGGGTCATGGCGTACGGAGAGGAGCAGTCCATCCGGATGCGGCCGTCCCAGTCCGCGGTCATGAAGCCGAACGTGGGATCGACCTCATCGCTGACGATGGTCGCGGCGATGCCGTAGCGCTCGATGATCGGTTGCCAGAACCCGACCCCGGCGCCGCCGAGCGGATCGATGCCGATCCGCACGCCGGACGACCGGATGATGTCCATGTCGACCACTTGGGCGAGGTCCTCGACATAGGGCCCGATGTAGTCATGGCGGTGGACCCGGGCGGACGTTAGCGCGCGGCCGAGCGGGATGCGCTTGACCCCACCCAGACCCGCGGCGAGCAGCGCGTTGGCAATCCGCTCGATGTCGCCGGTGACGTCCAGGTCGGCCGGGCCGCCGTCCGGGGTGTTGTATTTGAAGCCGCCATCCTCCGGCGGGTTGTGCGACGGCGTGACGACGACGCCGTCGGCCAGCCCCGTGGTGCGGCCGCGATTATAGGCCAGGATGGCATGAGAAATGACGGGCGTGGGCGTGAACCCGTCATGCTCGTCGATGAACACGTCCACCTCGTTGGCGGCGAACACCTCGAGCGCCGTGGCCAAGGCGGGCCGCGACAAGGCGTGGGTGTCGATGCCGATGAACAGCGGCCCATCCACATTCGCCGCCTGGCGACGTTGGCACACGGCCTGGCTGATCGCGAGGATATGGGCCTCGTTGAACGTGCCGTGAAAGGCGGAGCCGCGATGGCCCGAGGTGCCGAAGGCGACCCGCTGGGCCGGGTTGGCCGGGTCGGGTCGGCCAGTGAAGTAGGCCGTGATCAGCCGCGGCACGTCCACCAAACCGGATGGAGGAAGCAACTTGCCGGCGAGCGGGCTGAGCGTCATGCCGCTTCGGCCACGACGTCCGCAATACCCAGCGTCACCTCGACCAGGTGCGTGGCCCCGTCGTCCAGCAAGCCCAGCGGGCCAGCCGCCACCGCCGTGCCGTCCAGCCGGACCGACACGACACCGCGGCAAACCTGGCTCGGATTGACGACCACGACCCGGTAGCGTGCGGAGCGCCAAGCCAGCGTCGCGTCGAAGCCAGGCCAGCTGCGCGGGATGCAGGGGTCGATGTGAAGGGCGCCTCCGCGGATGCGCAGGCCCAAAATTCCTTCGACCCCAGCCCGCTGTATCCAGCCGGCCGAACCGGTATACCAGGACCACCCGCCGCGGCCGACATGCGGCGCGACCGAGTAGACGTCGGCGACCACGGCATACGGCTCGACTTTGGACCGGTCGGCGTCCCCCTGCGTCAGCGCACGCTGCACCGGGTTCAGCAGGCTGAACAGCGTCGCCGCCCGGTCTCCGTCACCCAGCGCCGCGGTCGCCAACACCGCCCATGCGGCGGCGTGGGTGTACTGGCCGCCATTCTCCCGCAGGCCCGGCGGGTAGCCCTTGATATAGCCGGGGTCGTGCGGTGTCTGGTCGAATGGCGGGGTCAGCACCAGCACTAGGCCGTCCTCGGTGCGCACCAGGTGCCGGTTCAGCGCCGCCATCGCCTGCGCGGCACGGTCGGGTGGAGCGACGCCCGACAGCACGGACCAGGATTGCGAGATGGAGTCGATCCGGCATTCCAGATCGTCGTGCGACCCGAGCTTCGTCCCGTCATCGTAGTAGGCGCGCAGGTACCAGTCACCGTCCCACGCTGCCTCGAGCGCCGGCGCCAGCGCCGCCGCGTGGGCGCGCCAGACCGTGGCACGCGGATCGCCCCGCGCCTCCGCGAGCGGCGAGAAGGCCAACAATGCGGCATGCAGGAACCAGCCGAGCCAGACGCTTTCACCCCGCCCACCCTCGCCGATGCGGTTCATGCCATCGTTCCAGTCTCCCGTGCCCATCAGTGGCAGGCCGTGGCTGCCGAGGGCCAGGCTGTGATCCAGCGCCCGGGCACAATGCTCGAACAGGCTGCCCGCCTCGTCGGCGGCAGCCGGCGTGAAAAACCGGTCGTGCTCGCCGGGCGACAGCACGGGCCCGGTGAGGAATCCCACGCGCTCGTCGAGCACCGCCCGGTCGCCCGTCGCGTCGACATAGTGCGCGGCGGTGTAGGCCAACCAGGCGCAGTCGTCGGAGATCCGCGTGCGCACGCCCATGCCGGAGCCGGGCAACCACCAATGCTGCACGTCGCCTTCCACGAACTGCCGCCCCGCCGCCCGCAGCAGGTGCTCGCGGACCAGATCGGAGCGGGATGCGGTGAGCGCCATGCCGTCCTGCAGCTGATCGCGGAACCCGTAGGCCCCGCTCGCCTGGTAGAACCCGGCGCGCGCCCAGACCCGGCAGGCCAGCGTCTGATAAAGCAGCCAGCCGTTCAGCATCACATCCATGCTGCGGTCCGGCGTGCGCACCGCCACGGCGCCCAGCACGCCCTCCCAGAGCCGGCGGACCCCATCCAGCACGGCATCCAGGTCCGCGGCGCGGTACTTGGTCACCAGGGCGCCGGCCTCGGCGTCACTACCGGTTTCGCCGAGCAGGAATACGATTTCGGCGCTGGCGCCGGCCGCCAAATGGAGGGTGGTCTGCAACGCGCCGCACGGGTCGAGCCCCGCACCGACGCGGTTGGACAGCGACCCGGCGCCGACGACCCCGGCGGGCCAGTCCAACGAGCCCTTGCGGCCGATGAATTCGCTCCGGTCACCTGTCCAACCCGTCTGCGCGCCCCGCATGTCGGCGAACGCGACACGTCCTGCGGTCGTGACGCCCCAAGGATTGCGGGCGAACATGGCGCCGGTCGCGGTGTCCATCTCCGTCGTCACGAAGGCCGCCGTCGCCGTGCGCGAGACGCCCAGGACCCACTCGACATAGGCGGTCACGGTCAGGGTTCGGGCACGGCCTGACACATTATGCAGGTGCAACCGCGACAGCTTCACCGGGTCGTCGGTCGGGACATACTGCACCATGCTGCTGGCGATACCGTAGGCGACGCGGTCGAACCGGGAGTAGCCCCGGCCATGGCGGGCCACGTAGGTCGCGCCGGGATCGCGCCGGGGTGTCGGGGTCGGGCACCACATATCGTGGGTGGCGGCGTCGCGCAGATAGAACGCCTCGCCGGAGCGGTTGGTGACGGGATCGTTGGACCAGGGCGTGATCTGGTTCTCGCGGCTGTTCCCGGACCAGGTGTAGCCGCCACCTTCCGCCGCGACCAGGAAGCCGAACGCCGGATTGGCGATCACGTTGACCCAGGGCGCCGGGGTGGACTGGCCGGGGCGGAGGACCACGACGTATTCCTGGCCGTTCTCGGCAAAGCCGCCATACCCGTTGAAGAACTCGAGCGGTGGCACCGCGGGGATGGCCGACCCCGGGCTGCCTTCGGGCAGGAACGCGGCCGGGGGCGCCGCGTGCGGCGTGGCCACCCGCAGGCGGAGCTGATCGGACAGCCCGCCCCGCTCCGCCGACAGGACGACGCGCGCCGCCGGCGCCAGCAGGGCGATCGTCGCCGGCGGAACCAAGTCGGCGCGGAGCAGGAACACGGCGCCTTTCGCCGCCACCCCGGGCACGATCGGCGCGCGGGGCTGGGCCCGCATCATGGCTTCCAACGCGCCCTGCAGATCTTGCGAGTACGATGCCGCATGCTCGTTCACGATGACCAGATCGACCGCGAGCTGCTTGAGCCGGAAGTATTCGTGCGCGAGCAGGAGGTGCCGGGCCATGTCGAGATCGGCGATGTCGCTGATGCGCAGCAGGAGGATCGGCAGATCGCCGGAGATGCCCAGCCCCCATAGCCCGCCCTGCACGCCGTTGCCCTGGCGGATGGCATCGGACCCCGGTCGCAACTCCGGCCCGGCGAACACCAGATGCCCGGCAAGGGCTTGGAACAGGTCGGCGTCGCGGGGCGGGATGCCGAGGTGGCGCAGCTGAACCTGCGCCTGCGTCCAGGCCAGCGTCGAGGCACGGTCGAACGCGGAAGCGTCCCGGTGCTTGTCGATGGCGCCGAGCAGGGCGTCGCGCGTGCTCGCCACCATCGTCCAGAACGCGACGCGCACGGTGGCACCCGCGGCGACCGTCACGCGGCATCGCAGCGCGAACACCGCGTCCAGCACCGTGCCGGTGGTCTCCGACAATGTTCCGCCCTCCATGGCGACCGCGTTGCGCACGCTGCGGCCGCGGCCCAGGAAGCGGGCGCGATCGGTTTCCGCCTGGATGGCGCCTGCGGCACCCGTCACCAACAGGTGCGCGGCCCAGACTTCCGGCTCCGTGGGAGTCCGCCGGCGCCGGGTCGCCAGGATGGCGTCGCCGGAGCCCAGCCGCTCGGTGTGCACGAACATCTTGGCGAAGGCCGGGTGCGCGATGTCGTCGGCCGGCCCGATCAGCGCCACTTCGGCGTAGGAGGTGATCTCGATCGTGCGCGGGGCCGTGCCGGCGTTCGTCACCGAGATGCGGCGAACCTCCGCATCCTCCTCGGCCGATACCACGACCTCCATCATGGTCGTCAGCGCGCCGTCGCGGCGGGCGAACTCGGCCCGGTCCTCGCCGAACGCCACGTCGTATTGGTCGGGCGCCGCGCCGATGGGTTGGACGCCCGCGGACCATACTTTGCCGCTGCTGGTGTCCCGCAAGAGGATATACGACCCCCAGTCGTCCAAGGTCGGGTCTTCCCGCCAGCGTGTCACGGCCAAGTCGCCCCACCGACTGCTGCCGGACCCGGCCGTCGTCAGCATCACGGCGTAGCGGCCGTTGGACAGCAGATGCGTGATGGGACTCAGACCATTCGTGGTGCTGGTGCGGCGCCCGCCCGGCAGGACCGCCGCCTTGCCGTTGGCGGACGGCTTGGTGTCCATCGGCAAGGGCCGGGCCATCGCCACGTTGCGCGGCGCCCGCTCGTGCAGCAGCAGCTCGGTCGCCCGGATGATCGGTTCCGTATGGAAGCGCGCGCGCATGACCCCATCCAGCACGGCATCGGCGATCGACAGGATGGTCATGCCCTGGTGGTGCGCCATGAACGCCCGGACCACCGCCACCGTCTGGCCCGCCGGGATGCGGCCGGGGGTGTAGTCCAGCGCTTCGTAGAAGCCGTAGCTCCCCTGCCCGCCTGCGTCCGCGAGCCGGGCCAGGTTGCTGACGGCCGCCGCCGGATCGACCATCGCCGCCAGCGCGGTCGCGTATGGGGCGATGACCAGATCTGCGTCCAAGCCGCGCTTCAGGCCCAGGCCGGGGATGCCGAAATTGGAATACTGGTAGGTGTACTCGACATCCCGGACGTTGTAGGCGGATTCCGACACGCCCCACGGGATGCCATGCTGCTTGCCGAAACCGATCTGCCGGCGAACGACGAGCTGGCTGGTATCTTCCAGCAGGCTGCCGTTGGGCGCGCGCATCACGAGTGACGGCATGAGGTATTCGAACATGGAGCCCGACCAGGACACGAGCACGGCGCCGCCGGGGGTGGGCGTGACGGCACGGCCGAGCCGGAACCACTCGCGCGACGGGATGTCGCCTTTGGCGATGGCCACGAAGCAGGCGAGCCGCGCTTCGGAGGCCAGCAGATCGTAGCAATTGCTGTCCAGCATCCCCTCGGTCGCGAGGTAGCCGATGGACAGCAGCTTGCGCTCGGCATTGCGGAGGAAGCCGAACTCCATCGCCATCGCCATGGCGCGTGCGTCTCGCTCGATCAGCAGGAGCCGGGGCGCCATGGTGGGCACATCGGCGTCCCTGCGATGGCTCTCGACGGTTCGGTGCAGCGCCGTGGTCCAGAACGCCAGTTCTGCGGCGGCCGCCCCACTCACGACGAGCGCCTCCGCCAACGAAACTGCCGCGCCCGTGTCCACGGCGAGACCGGCCAGATTCTCCCGCTGCGGCGCCTGCGCACGGCGGGCGCTGATCATCGCCAGCGTGACGCCGATGTCGCGCAGCCCTGGCGGCACGATGCCCGCGCCGTCCACGACCAAACGCACTCTTTCGGCGGCGGCGAGGTCGGCGATGTCGGCCAGCCCCTGAGGCCATGGCGCCTCCGCGGCCAAGTCCTGCCGCCACCCCGCGCAGGCATTGGCCAGCGCGATGAGGTGCCCAGCCAGGTTGCCGCTGTCCACGGTGGAGACGTAGGCCGGTTCCAGCGGGCGGAGGTCCTGCGTGTCGTACCAATTGTAGAAGTGCCCGCGGAAGCGTTGCATCCGCGCCATGGTGGCCAGCGTTGCCTCCAACCGCTCCACCGTGTCGGTCAGACCCGCCCAGCCGAAGTCATGCGCGGCGACCGTCGACAGGAGATAGAGGCCGATATTGGTGGGCGAGGTGCGGTGCGCGAGCTCGGGCGCGGGGTCTTCCTGGAAGTTGTCGGGCGGCAGTAGATTGTCAGCCGGTGTCACGAACGCCTCGAAGAAGCGCCAGGTCCGGCGCGCCGTCATCCGCAAAGCCCGGACATCGTCGGGCGACACCACGGGACGGTTGCCGGCGGAGGGCCGGCTGGCCCAGTAGGCGATGGCCGGCGAGACGATCCAGACGGCCGCAAAGGGTGCGGCGAGCAGCCATACCCACGATCCCGACCAGGCCGGCACGGCGAGCGCGAGAACGCCGAGGACAGGAGCGCCGGCCATGAGCCGGGAATGGCCGCCCACACCCAGCGCCGGCCCGTCCGCCGCCTGGGCCGCCGTCACCCATTGCAGCAGGTTGCGGCGCGTCCAGTAGACCCGGGCGACGGTGCGAGCGACCGCGTCGACCATGAGTATGGCCTGGTGCGCCAGGAACACGATGACCAGCCCGGACAGCGCCGCCGCATGGATCAGCCCGGTGCCCAGCACGCCCAGATAGACGCGCAGCGACACCCAGCGAGGCCCGGGCGCGACATCGGCAAGCACGGGCAAGGCGGATGGCAGCACCACCATCAGCAAGACGAACGCGGTCCAGACCAGCGCGGCCGGGACAGGCAGCGTCCAGCCCACCAGGAGGGCAACGATTCCAGCCGGCGCGGAGAGGGTCCGCCGCAGGTTGTCCAGCATCTTCCAACGGGCCATCGCCGGGACCGCGTCCCGCGCGGCCGATCTGGCGCGCGGCACGATCCATGGGAGCAGCTGCCAGTCGCCCCGCGCCCAGCGGTGCTGGCGCAGTGCCGCCACGACATAGCCGGCCGGAAACTCCTCCATGATCTCGATGTCGCTGGCCAGCCCGGCACGGGCGAACACGCCTTCGAACAGGTCATGGCTCAGCAACGTCGAATCCGCCACGCGCCCGTGCAGGGCGGCGTCGAACGCGTCCACGTGGTAGATGCCCTTGCCGGCATAGGAGCCTTCGCCGAACAGGTCCTGGTAGACGTCCGACGCCGCTGCGGAATAAGGGTCGATGCCGTCCAGGCTAGAGAAGATGCGCTGGAACGGCGAGCTGCCGCGCCCGGTGGGGAGCGACGGCGTGATCCGCGGCTGCAGGACGGCATGGCCGTCCACCACCCGGCCCGACACCGGGTCGAGCAGGGGTTCGTTCAGCGGGTGCGCCATCTTGCCCACCAACCGGCAAACGGCGCCGCGCGGCAGCCGTGTGTCGGAATCCAGCGTCACGACGTATCGCACGCCGTCCGGTACCGCAGGTGGGTCCACGAAGTTCGTGTCGGTCGCGCCCCGCAGCAGCCGGTTCAGCTCGTGCAGCTTGCCGCGCTTGCGTTCCCAGCCGATCCACCGCGCCTCCCCCGCGTTCCAGACCCGGCGCCGATGCAGCAACAGGAAGCGGACGCCGCCCGGCGCCGGCCCGTGCCTCTGATTGAGGCGGGCGATGCCATTCGCCGCCACCGCCAGGAGGGCTGCGTCGCCGTCGGCGTGTTCGCTCCTGCTGTCGGTCCAGTCGGTCAACAAGGCGAAGTGGACGTCGCCGTCGCCACTGGCGAGGAAGTGGGTCTCCAGGGATTCGACCAACTTCTCTACCGACCCGGCACTCGTCAGAAGGGTCGGAATGGCGACGAGCGTGCGCATGGATGCGGGAACGCCGTGATCCAACTGCAGGCCGGGCAAGGTGGTCGCGCCGAAGGCCCATGTCGCCATGCGGTTCACACACGCGACGGCCGCTTCGGACGCGATGACGAACCCGGCGGCGCAGAGCACGGCCAGCACGAGGCCGCCCGCCATGCCCAGCCATACCGGCAGGGCCAGGAACACGACAGCCAACGCGATGACCGCGGCGCCGTAGCCGCCGATGCCGGGCCGCAGGCAACCGCGTGCCAGCCACGTGCGAAAGGGTGGCCGATAGCCCAACACGGCCTCGAACCCCGGACGGCCGCCGCCAATCAGGTAATAGCCCGGGTCGCCCTGCCGCAGGTCGGCGTGCTGCGCGGCAACGGCCACCGTCCGCCGGGCAATGTCGAGTTCGGTGTGGCTGGAACCGCGCGCCAACTGCTCGATCGCGGTCCGATAGAGAGTGTGTGTGGCGAAATCCATGTCGGGCGCCAGGCTGCCTGCCAGGGCGGCGTCCACCAGGGAGACCTTGCCGAAGAAATCCGTCCAGTCCATCCCCGACGTCAGGCGCAGGCTGGTGATGACGTTGCGGACCGTGGCGTTGGTGGTGCCGTGCTTCTGCAGCTCCTCCCGCACGGCGGCCTCGACCGTCGTGTCCTGGGCCGCCAGGCAGCGGTCGAGCCAGGCGAGCGCCGGGTCGGTCCTGGGATCGTGCCCCCGCAGCCGATGGGCGAGCTGCACGGCGAACGGGTTCGAGAGCCGGGTCAGCCCCGGCGGGAGTTGCGCGTCCGGCGCCGCGCCGTCCTCACCCTGCACCCGCTCGGCCAACTCGTCCGCCGCCTGCCGCGCCGCGGCGTCGTCGACAACCAGCTCGGCGACGCGGCGCAGGTTTTCGATCAGCACGATCCGCAGCGTGATCGGGACGGCCCACAGCTCGCCGATGGTCAGCGGGCTCACCGACTGATAGGCGAGCAGGTAGCGGCGGAGCGCCTCCGGGTCGAGGTGGCTGTCCGTATGGGCCACCAACGACCACATCGCCCCGAACACCCTCGGCAGCCCGACGAACGGTCCGGCGGCCAGCTTCGGCAACTGGGCATAGAAGCCCGGCGGCAAATCGATGCCGATCTCCCGGATCTGCATGTCCACCAGATGGTAGTTGTCGGCCAGCCACTCGGCGGCCGGGGTTGCATGGTGTCCAGCCTCGGCCGTCTGAGCCATCGCGCGGTTGGCTCGCAGCAAGTAGGCGGCGTTGTCGGCCAGCCGTTTCGCCAGTTGCTGGCCTCGGATACGGCCTGCCGCCACGGGCTGGGCGGCGGCGAGGCTCCTGGCATGCTCCTCGAGCCGTTCCACGCCGAACATCTCGCGGCGCAGTGGCTCGCAGTCCCATGCGATCACGGGCGCCGTACGCTCGGACAATCGGCCGATGATCACAGCCCGGCCCTCCGCGAGCGGTGGCCGTCGTTGCACACCCGGGTCAGCGGCGGAACAGGCTCCGGCGGCCCTTGGGTTCCGCAGCGTCGGCCAGCAACGAGCGCGGTCCCGAACCAGCGGCATCGTCCGTCCCAGGATGACCCACCCAGGCCTCATCGCGAGATCTGCCGGACGCCATCGCCGCAGGAAAAGACGTCCTGTCCCCTGTGGGACGGCCAAGTTCGCCATCGTTGGTGTGCAGGATGTCTTGGGCTTTGGTCATGTGATCCTCCGGTTCCCAGGTGACTCTAGAGCTTTGGACCGGAATGCGGCGGGACGTCAGGCTCGGGAACTACCTAGTTTGGTGGACCGAATCACCTAACGCTTGGGATCCAACTAGTCGGCCCAGTCATCCGCGTCCTGTTGCGTCACCTTGGTTCAAACCAGCCGGAGCAAGCCGGCCAAGAGCGCCATGAGTAGTTTCCGAGGCTATCCGCGCGGCCGCCACGCCACCATGGTCGGTGCGCCGTAGACGCATTCAGGATCCCGTCGAGATGGACCGAGCTGGCGCCGGCGCATCAATCGTGGAGATCGTCGATGAATTACTCCAGCCTCATGGTCCATCTGGATCTCGGCGTGTCGAACGAAGCCCTCCTCCAGCTCACGGCCGAAATGGCCGGACGGTTCGGAGCAGGGGTGATCGGCGTTACCGCCTATCAGCCGATGCAGATCATGTATGGGGACGGCTACGTGCCGGGAACCGCGCTCGAAGAGGACCGTGCCGAGATCGAGAGACAAGGCAAGGAAGCGGAGGAGCGGTTCCGCACCGCCATGCACAACCGGGTGCCCACCATCCGGTGGAGCTCGACGGTCGGGTATATGCAATTGGCCGATTGCGTGGCGGACCAGGCCCGAGGCGCCGACCTGCTGCTGGTGGCGCCCGAGCCTCGCGACGGTTCTGAGGCCGGGCGGCGCTTGGACGTGGGCGATCTGATGATGCGCCTCGGCCGTCCGCTCATCGTGGTCCCGCGCGCCATCGATGCACTGAACCTGAAGCGGGTCGTGATCGGCTGGAAGGACACGCGGGAGACGCGCCGCGCCGTCCTGGACGCCTTGCCGCTGCTGCGGAGCGCGGGGCACGTGACGATCATGCAAATCCTGGAAAACGCCGAGGAGATGGCCGCCACCCGGCGCAACCTCGAGGAGATCGTCGTCTGGCTCGCGGGGCATGGTGTCGTCGCGGACGCGATCGCGGAACCATTATCCGGCAGTGCGTCCGCGCAGCTCGAGACCGCCGCCGCGGACCGGCACGCGGGGCTGTTGGTCATCGGCGCCTACGGGCACAGTCGCCTGCGCGAATGGGCCCTGGGGGGCGTGACCCGCGACGCCTTGCAGCGGCCGGTGCGTTGTTCGTTCATGTCGCACTGAACCGACGAACCCATGCCCGTAGTCCGGCTCTGGCCTACAAAGCCACCCCTCGGCCCGTCCGCAGCACGCTGGCGAGGCAGGCCAGGACCGAGAACGCCGCGGCTATGCACAGCGCGACGGTGGTGCCGCCGGTCGCGACCAGTCCGAACACCAGCGCCACCAGCGCCACGCCGCTGGTCTGGCCCAGCAGCCGGCTGGTTGCCTGCATCCCGCTCGCGCCGCCCGCCCGCGACGGCGGCGCCGAGCCGATCATGGTCTTGTTGTTCGGCGAGTTGAACAAGCCGAACCCCACCCCGCACAACGACATCCGCCAGCCGATATCCCACAGTGCCGGGTGGGCGGGCAGAAAGGCGAGCAGGAGCAAGCCGACCACCATCAGCGCCTGGCCGAGCCCGCCGAGCAGCCCGGGCGAGAACCGGTCCGCCAGCCGCCCCGCGGCGGGCGCCACCAGCATCACCGTCACCGGCCACGGCGTCATGAGCAGCCCGGTCTCACCCCGCCCGAAGCCGAGACCGCGCTCGAGGTAGAACGGCAGCGTCACGAACGCCATGCTCTGCGCCGCGAACGAGCATGTCGACGCCGCTACCGACAGCGCGAAGATGGGCCGCCGCAGCAGGTCCACCGGCAGCAGCGGATTGGCGCGCGAGACCTGGCGCTTGACCAGCAGGAAGCCGGTAGCCAATCCGCCGAGCATCTCGAGCATCGCATAGGCCGGGCTGCCGCCATGGCCGAACGCCTCGATGCCGCTGATGAACAACCCGAACGTCACCGCGTTCAGCGCCGCGCTGCCCCAGTCGAACCGATGCGACGCGCGCGGCGTAACGGGCAGGGTCTTGGCGCCGAGGACCAGGATGAGCGCGCCCAGCGGCACGTTGACGGCGAACAGCCACTGCCACCCCGCCACCGAGAGGATCGCCGCCGCCACGCTCGGCCCGAGCGCGGAGG
Source organism: uncultured Acetobacteraceae bacterium (assembly GCA_964657565.1). Taxonomy (GTDB): domain Bacteria; phylum Pseudomonadota; class Alphaproteobacteria; order Acetobacterales; family Acetobacteraceae; genus JAVVHH01. The sequence continues at coordinate 60,599 of CAZZVQ010000004.1, read as the reverse complement.
ACGCCGAGCCGACCATGACGTTCACCCCGAAGCCGCGCCCCAGCAGGTGCCGCGGATAGATGAAGCGCACCAGCGCGCTGTTGACGCTCATCAGCCCGGCCGCCCCGAACCCCTGCGCCACGCGCGCGATCGTCAGCTCGGTCAGCGAGTGCGACAGCGCGCAGGCCAGCGACGCCACGGTGAACAGCGCCACCCCGATCCGATAGACCCGGCGGTAGCCGACGATCTCGCCCAAGGCGGCCAGCGGCAGCAGCGAGATGGTGACGGCGAGCTGGTAGGCGTTGACCACCCAGATCGACTGCGCCGCCGATACGTCGAACTCGGCCGCCAGCGTCGGCAAAGCGAGGTTGGCGATCGAGCCGTCGAGCACGGCCATCATCAGACCCAGCGCCGTCGTGACGATCGCCCAGGTGCGGGCCGGCTCGGCCAATCCGTCCTGCTCGGCGTCCCGCTTCGAGGACAGTGATGTCACGCGTTCTCCTCGGTCAGCATGGCTTCGAGCAGGGAATGGATGCACGTTCCATGCCGCGGCGGCCGAAGCCCCTCGGACGGCGCCGCACCGGTCAGACCTGCCGCGGCTTGCGCTCCAGCTGCTCCGGCTCCGGCGCCATCTTGCCCGCGACCTGCAGCAGTGCCGCCCGCGACGACACGTCCAGCCGCCGATACGCCCGCAGCAGCGCCTCCTCGTCACCCGCCAGCAAGCCGAGCTGCCCCTGGTCCTCGGCGAGCCATTCCTCCGGCACCGCCTGATCCGGGTCCAACCCTACCAGATAACCCACCGACGTCGACAACACCTCGGCCAGCCGGACGAGTTGCTTGCCGCGGACCGCCTCCACCCTGCCGTCCACCACCTTCTGCAATGCGTCCGCCGCCATCCCGACCTGCCGCGCCGCGTCCTCCGGCATCATGCCCAGCCGGTCCAGCCGCCCCTGGATCCGCTCTCCCATCCCGCCCTGCATCGCCCGGCGCCACCGATATCGCTAAATTGAAGCTAACAGTATATAGTCTCGACGATGTTCATGCGATCGTCGGCCCTGGCTCTGGCTCTCCTGTCCGCAATCCCGGCGGGCGCGCAACCGCGCACCGATATCCTGACCGGCGAGCCGGTTCGGCCATCCCGTCCGGAGCCGGAGATCCTCAATGCGCCGCACGCGCCGCGACAGGAGCAGGGTGGCTCCGGCCGCAACCCGCCGATGGAGATCTACGTCGCGCCGCAGATCGGCACGGACATGGGCTACCGAAACGGAGGCGGCGCGGTGCAAGGACGCCGCCCACCCCCGGCTCCGCGCCGGTGGGAGGAGCGCCCCTAGTTGATGCTGAGCAGTTCCACGTCGAACATCAGCGTCGCGTTCGGCGGAATGACGCCGCCCGCCCCACGCGCGCCATAGCCCAGCTCCGGCGGGATGATCAGGGTGCGCTTGCCGCCGACATGCATGGTCGCGACCCCCTGGTCCCATCCGCCGATGACCTGGCCCTCGCCGAGCCGGAAGCTGAACGGCTTGCCGCGGTCACGCGAGCTGTCGAACTTGGTCCCCTTGGCGCCCTGGTCGTACAACCAGCCGGTGTAATGGACGTTGACGGTCTGGCCAGCCCGCGGTTCCGGCCCGGTGCCGACCACCTCGTCATGGTATTTCAAGCTGGACGCCATGGTCACGTAATCGGCAGCTTCTGCTTGTGCGGTCATGGCGATGCTGAGGGCTCCGGCGAGGCAAAGGGTCAGATGGCGCAGGGTACGGTTAGCCATGGGCCGGCGATATCACTTCAGGTGCTGGGCGAGCAGCTTGTTCATCTCGAACATGGTCACCTTCTTCTTGCCCATGACCTTCTCCAGCTTCTCGTCGGTCAGGATCTCCCGCCCGTCATCCGGGTTCTGCAGCTTGTTGGCCTTGATGTAGACCCACACCTTGCTGACCACCTCGCCGCGCGGCATCGTGCCTTCGCCAACGATGGCGGCTAGTTCGGGCGACGGCTGCAGCGGCTGTTGGAGCGCATTGGGTTTGCTGCCGGCCTTGGGCTTGTCGATCTTAGCTCCCGCGGGAGCTTCTTCTTTCGCTGGCTTCGCTGGAGTCTTTGCCACGTTGCTGACCTTTCTCACGGGAATGGGCTAACGGCTGAGAGCGTTCGATGTTCCACCGCGCCGGGCATTAGGCGAACGACCGATGGGCGCAGTCAATCCGTCTCCGGCACCCGGCCGACCGTGCCCAGGAACTGCGGATCGCCGAATTCGCCAGCGTCGTCGTCGTGCGTCATGCGAACGACCTGCGCGCCGAGGATGGAGCCGCCGGTCAGCGCCCGTTCGGCCCGCCGCAGCCCGTCCTCGGCCGTGCGACAGGCCATCGCCGGACCCGGCTTGAGCGTCCCCCGCGGGCCCGCCACATAAGGTTGGTAGATGATGTGGGTGGTCGACGCCATGGATCGCTCCTAATCGGGAGTGAGCCTACCACTGCACCCGGACGCCGAGTCCGCGCAACCTCGGCGTCCGGCCAGCATGCGTCAGAACAGCTGGCGGAAGATCACGAAGAGGCTGCCCGCGATGGCCATGGCTGCCGGCAGCGTCATGATCCAGGCTAGGGCCATGTTGCGGATGGTGCTCCACTGCAGGCCCGAGCCGTTGGCAGCCATGGTGCCGGCGACGCCGCTGGACAGGACGTGCGTCGTGGAGACCGGCAGGCCGAACGCGTCGGCGAGGCCGATCGTGCCGGCGGCGACGATCTCGGCCGAGGCGCCCTGCGCATACGTCAGGTGCGTCTTGCCGATCTTCTCGCCGACGGTCACCACGATACGCTTCCAGCCGACCATGGTGCCGAGCCCGAGCGCCAGCGCCACGGACGCCTTCACCCAGATCGGGATGTAGCGGGTGCCGCTATCGAGCGAGGAGCGGAGCGACTTCAGCTTGCCCACGTCCTCGTCGCTGAAGCCCGGCGGCTTCGGACCCATGATGCGGACGGCATCGGAGGCGAGGTACATGTCGTTGCGGACGTTCGAGGTGATCTGCGCCGGCACGGACCTGATGGCGCCGTAGTTCTTGACCTGGTTGGCGATATCGTCGGTGAGCGATGCCAGGGCGGCGTAGACGGTTGGCTCGTTGACCTGCTTGGTCTTGAGCGCGTCGCCGACAATGGTGCGAGCGGCGGCCGGGTCGGGCGCGGCAGCGCCGCCGGTGTGGGCGTGGAGCACCGCGCCGGCATCGGTGGTGGCGTGCAGGAAGGCGGGCGTGGTGGATTCCGGCAGCGCCCGGTTCAGCGCATAGGCGGTGGGAGCGGCGCCGATGAGGATCAGCATGATCAGACCCATGCCCTTCTGGCCGTCATTGCTCCCGTGGAAGAACGACACGCCGGTGCAGGTCAGGATCAGCAAGCCGCGGATGGCGGCCGGCGGCGGCTTGTTGCCTTCGGGCGCCTGGTAGAGACTCGGCGACCGCACCACGAGGCGCATCACGAGCAGCAGGACGGCCGCCAGCACGAAGCCGATCAGCGGGCTGAACAACAGCGCGCGGAGCACGCCGTAGGCCTGGTTCCAATCCACGCCCGACGTGGCTTGCCCGGCCGGCGCCATCCACTGGTTGGCCAGGCCAACGCCCATGATGGAGCCGATCAGGGCGTGCGACGAGCTGTTGGGCAGGCCGAACGCCCAGGTGCCGAGGTTCCAGATCACCGCCGCGATCAGCAGCGCGAAGATCATCGCGTAGCCGGCGCTGCTGCCGGCCTGCAGGATGAGCTCGACCGGAAGCAGGTTGACGACCGTGAAGGCGACGGCGCCGCTCGAGGTCAGCACGCCGAGGAAGTTGAAGAAGCCGGACCACACGACGGCGGCCATCGGCGGCAGCGCGTGGGTATAGATGACGGTGGCGACCGCGTTGGCCGTGTCGTGGAAGCCGTTGACGAACTCGAAGCCGAGGGCGATCACCAGCGCGAGGCCGAGCATGATGAAGGCGCCGGTGGCCAGATTGTGCTCGCCGACGCCATTGATGTCGGAGACGATGCTGAACGCGGCGTAGGCCAGCCCGGTCGCGAGCACGACGAAGAAGGCGATCGCTCCGCCCTTATGCGGCTTGCGGTCGAGCGACGGCCTCGAGTCGCCCAGTCTGTCATGAGGGCTAATTGCAGCTTGCGACACGTGGCGCTCCAGATTGGCTGGAGCGGAACCTATGTCGAAGCGGCATCAATGTTCGAGAGCAGAAATGTGACAAATTGGAGTCACGAGCGATAGCGTCGTCTGGCTGGCAACACTGCCGACCCAGAGGGCCGGCCGCTACACCGGCGGACTCTGGGTCGGCAAGTTCCTGAAGATGCACAGCTGCCGGAGGGCGCTGACCGACGATCCTGCTGCACAGCGGCGACCTCCGACGGGTCAGAGCGCGAGCGTCTTGGCGGCCTTGTAGCGCTCGCCCACCGCGGCCCAGTTCACGACGTTCCACCAGGCCTCGAGGTAGGCGGGCCGGCGGTTCTGGTATTTCAGGTAGTAGGCGTGCTCCCAGACGTCGTTGCCGAACAGGACGCGCTTGCCCTCCATCAGGGGCGAATCCTGGTTCGGGCGCGCCGCGAGCGAGAGCTTGCCGGCGCCGTCCACCAGCACCATCGCCCAGCCGGAGCCGAACTGGCCAGCGCCGGCCTTGTTGAAGCCCTCCTTGAGCTGCGCCAAAGAACCGAAGTCGCGGGTGATGGCGGCGGCGAGATCGCCGGTGGGCTCGCCACCCTTGCCACCCATGACCTGCCAGAACATGCTGTGGTTGGCGTGGCCGCCGCCATTGTTGCGCACCGCTGCGCGGATCGGCTCCGGCAATTCGGCCAGCTTGGCCAGCATCTGCGAGAGCGGCATCGCGGCGACCTGGGGGTGGTCCTTCACCGCCGCGTTCAGGTTGGTGATGTAGGCGGCATGGTGCTTGTCGTGGTGCAGCTCCATCGTCTGCGCGTCGACATGCGGCTCGTTGGCGCCGAAGGCATAGGGCAGCGGCGGCAGGGTGAACGGATAGGACGGGTCGGCGAGCACGGGGGTGGCCGGGGCGGTTTGGGCGGCGGCCCGGCGGACGACCGGCAACAGGGCGGCGCTCGCCCCAGCGAACATCACGGCGCGGCGTACGAGGGTCAACATGCGAGCACTTCCTTCGATGTGACTGGTATCCTAACGAGCCGCCGGTGCGGGCGCTATCTGGCCACCGGTCATCGGCAACGGGACGCCGGTCGTGGTGGGGAAGCTGATCGGCAGCGAGCGCAGCCGGCGCGCGGCCAGCCAGGCGAAGCATTCCGCCTCGATCGCGTCGCCGCGCCAGCCGAGATCCTCGGCCATGATCGGCTCGACCGCGGCGCGCAGGCGCAGGGCGTCCATGATGGCCGGGTTGCGCCGGCCGCCGCCGCAGACCACGAGCCGGGTCGGGCGCTGCGGCAGCAGGTCGAGGCCGCGGCCGACCGCGCCGGCGGTGAAGGCGGTGAGCGTGGCCGCGCCGTCTTCGAGGCTCAACCCGTCCGCCATGGCGGCGGAGAAGTCGAACCGGTCGAGCGATTTCGGATACGCGGCGGTCAGATAGGGATGGTCGAGCAGCCGCGCCAGCCGCGCTTCGTCGACCCGGCCCGCGCGGGCGAGAGCCCCGTCACGATCCATCCGCTCGCCGGTTTCGCGTTCGACCCAGTCGTTGATCGGCGCATTGGCCGGGCCGGTGTCGAAGGCGACGAGCGCGCCGTCGTCGCCGCGCCAAGTCACGTTGGCGACGCCGCCGAGATTGAGCGCCGCGGTCGAGGACGGCAGCCCGGCGCGTTGCAGGAGTGCGGCGTGGTAGCTGGCCGAGAGCGGGGCGCCCTGGCCGCCGGCGCGCACGTCGGCGGTGCGGAAATCGTGCACGACGGCGATGCCGGTCAGCGCCGCCATCAGCGCGCCGTCGCCGAGCTGGCGCGTATCGCCGATCCGCCCCGGCTTGGGCGCGCGGTGCAGCACGGTCTGGCCATGGAAGCCGATCACCTCGACGTCGGCCGGGGCGATGCCGTTCTCGGCCAGGAAGGCAGTCACGGCCGCCGATTGCGCCCGGGTCAACGCGTCCTCCGCGGCGCGGAACACCGCCGGCTCCGGCCCCGCGAACTGCCAGCGCAGCCCGGCCGCCAGCGCCTCGGCCAGCAGGGCGCGGGTCTCGGCCGGGTAGTCGGCGAGGGTCCAGGGGCCGAACTCGGCGACGGTCTCGCCGTCGGTCCGCAGCATGGCGATATCGATGTTGCCGTCCAGGACCGTCCCGGTCATCAAGCCGAGCGACCAGCGCATGTCAGCGGGCTCCTTCTTCGTGCAAGGCGGGTCCATGCATGAGCGAGAGCAGGGAGCCGACCACGAGCGTGACGATGACGCCGAGCGGCACATACCAGGTGAACGCCAGGGCGTAGCTGCGGACGACGATGGTCATGACGATCAGCGTGGCGACGAAGGCGACCACCGCGTCGCGCTGGTTCGCCCGGCGCACCGCGAGCCCGAGCAGGAAGGCGCCGAGCAGCGCACCATAGGTGTAGCCGGCGATGCCGAGGCCGAGCAGGACGACCTGGCCCTTGGTGTCGGTGAACAGGCAGGCGAACCCGGCCATCACCACGGCCCAGACCAGCGTCAGCATGCGCGACAGCCGGAGCGCCTTGGCGTCGTCTCCGCCGCGCCCCATCGCCCGCCAGAGGTCCGCCACCGTCGAGTTGGCCATCGAGTTCAGCGCCGAGGACAGCGAGCCCATCGTCGCCGACAGGATGCCGGCGATCAGCAAGCCGGAGAGACCGGGCGGCAGCTCGTCGAGGATGAAACGCGGGAACAGGTCGTCGGACGAGCGCAGCCCCAGCTCGGCCGGGCTCTTGCCGCCGAGATGCACCCACAGCAGCGCGCCCACCATCGAGAACAGCGCGAATTGCAGCCCCACCACGCAGGCGCTGCCGATCATGGCCCGGCGTCCGTCGGCCAGCGACTTGCAGGCCAATACGCGCTGCACCATCAACTGGTCGGTGCCGTGCGACGCCATGGAGAAGATCGCGCCGCCGACGATCGCGGCGACCACGTTGAACGGGCTCGTCAGGATCGGCGCGGAGAAATTCAGCACCTGGAACTTGCCGGCGGCGTAGGCCTGGCTCAGCCCGGCGCTGCCGACTTCGCCGAGCAGCACGGCGATGCAGACGCAGGCGCCGCCGATATACAGCGTCATCTGGATCGCGTCGGTCCAGATGACGGCGCGGATGCCGCCGGCATAGGTGTAGGCGACGGTGATCAGCGTCAGCACCGCGATGATGGTGACGTATTCCGTCGGCAGGCCGATCGCGTCGAGCAGCAGCTTGATCGGGATCGCGGAGGCGAACAGGCGGACGCCCTCGGCGAGCAGGCGGGTGCCCAGGAAGGTGACGGCGGCGATGCCCTGCAGGGTCCCGCCGAAGCGCTGGCGGAGGTATTGGTAGGCGCTGACGAACCCCCCGCGCATGTAGAGCGGCAGCAGGATGAAGGCCACGAGCGAGCGGCCGATCAGGTAGCCGATGGCCAGCTCGACGAAGCCGAACGCGCCCATGTAGGCGACCCCCGGCACGGAGATGACGGTCAGCGTGCTGGTCTCGGTGGCGACGATCGAGAAGCAGACCGCCCACCAGGGCATGTCCCGCTCGCCGACGAAATAGGCGGTGGCCGAGTCCTGCCGGCCCGAGAGGCGCAGGCCGATCAGCGCGATGGCGACGAGGTAGATCAGGATGACGGCAAGATCGAGCAGGCGCATCGGGCAGGCTTCTTTCAGGCGGGAGGATGAATGGCTGCGCGAACGCGGCCGCCAGATCGGGTGAGGCGTTCGGCGGCCTCGGCGGCGTCCACGCCGGCCAGCAACGCGACGACGGCCTGCTTGACGCTGCCGCCGCCGGCGGTGAGCGCGGCGGAGGCGGCGTCCGGTGTGGCGCCGGTGATCTCCTGCACGATGCGCAGCGCGCGGCGGCGGAGCTTCTCGTTGGTGGCGCGCACATCGACCATCCAGGCGCCGTAGGTCTTGCCGAGCGCGATCATGGCGGCCGTGCTGAGGGCGTTGAGCGCGATCTTCTGCGTGGTCCCGGCGGTCATCCGCGTGCTGCCGGCGACGATCTCGGCGCCGGTCAGGATCTCGACCGCGAGTTCGGCGGCGGCGACGGCCGGGCTGCCGGGGTTGTTGACGATGGCGACGGTCAGCGCGCCGCGGGCGCGGGCATGGGCGAGGCCGCCGACCACATAGGGCGTGCGGCCGGAAGCGGCGATGCCGACGACGGCGTCGCCGGGCCCGAGGTCGCGCGCGTCGAGGGCGGTGGCCGCCGCGGTGCGGTCGTCTTCGGCGCCCTCGGCGGCCTCGAGCATCGCGGCGGGGCCGCCGGCCAGGAGCGCGATGACCAGGCCGGGGGGTGCGCTGTAGGTGGGGGCGAGTTCCGCCGCATCGAGCACGGCGAGCCGGCCGGGGGTGCCGGCGCCGAGCGTGAACAGGCGGCCGCCGGTCTGCATCCGCGCCGCGATGGCGTCGGCCGCCGCCGCGAGTTGGTCGGCGGCGCGGGCCAGGGCGTCTTGCGCGTCCCGTTCGGCCGCCAGCACCAGCCGGACGATGTCGCCGGGCGAGCGCAGGTCGAGATCGTCCAGACCGGGCCGCCTGCCCTCGGTGGCCAGCAGGTCCAAGCCGTGAGCTGCGGCGGGGGCCGCGGTCGCTCGGCAGAGTGCGGGCTCATGGACCGTCCCGGTGTCCAGGGCGAGGCGGCGTGCCCCGTCGAGCGACGTCCCCAGCGGCGCGACCGGCGAGACGGCCGGGGCCAGCGCGGCCAGCAACGGCCGGACGAGGCCTGCTTCCAGCTTCGCGAGGCCGCCGATCAGGGCCAAACGGATGTCAGGCTCCGGCGGGAGCACGGACCGGACCGCCGACGCCAGCGCTGCGCACGCTTGCTCGAGCAGCGAGACGGCGACCGCATCGCCGGTCTCGGCCGCCGCCGCGACGTCGGCCGCGAAGCTGGCGGCCAGGCGCGGCGGGCTGGCGCTGCTCTCCATTTGGGACGCCAGCGAGGCCAGCGGGCCGAACCGCGTCGCGGCCGCGTCGGCCAGCAGCGTCGGCGGTCCGCGTCCATCGTGCGCCCGCAGTGCCGCCCGCAGGCCGTGCAGCCCGAGCCAGGCGCCGCTGCCCTCGTCGCCGAGCCAGGGGCCCCATCCGTCGGAGCGCCGCATCTCGCCGGACGAGGCGACCGCAACGGCCACGGCGCCGGTCCCGATCGCCAGGGTCACCCCGGGGCCGCCACCGAGCGCGCCGACATGGGACGTCGTGGCGTCGCTCGCGACCATGACCCGGCCCGCGGGCAGCGCGGCGCATAGACGCTCCGCCAGCACCTGCGCCGCCGCCCGATCGGCGAGCGCGCCGGCCGACCCGACGCCGACCGCATCGACTCTCGTCAGCCCGGCCGCGCGCAGCAGTGGCGCCGCGACCTGCAGGATCGCTCCCAGCGCCAAGGCGGCGCCTTGCGGGGCCGCGAGCCCCGGCGCGCCCGGTCCCTCGGCGGCGGTGGCAGCGTCGCCGACCCATAGGCGGGCGCGGCAGCCGGTCTTGCCGAGGTCGATCGCCAGGACGCTATGCGGCAAGGGACACCTCCTGGCCGCCGATCCAGACCCGGCGCGGCACCCAGTCGTCGTCCCACCAGACCAGGTCCGCGTGGGCGCCGGGCTGCAGCCGGCCGAGATCGTCGCGGCCGAGCGCCGTCGCGGGGGCCTCGGTGGCGGCGTGGAGCACGATGGCCGGGTCGATGCCGAGCGCGATCATGCGCCTGAGGCCTTCGTCGAGCACGATGCCGGCGCCGGAAATGGTGCCGTCGAGCCGGCGGCAGAGTCCGGTCGGGTCGACCACGATCGGCAGGCCGCCGAATTCGCTCACTGTGCCGGGCGGGAGGCCGGCGGCGATAATGGAGTCCGACACGGCGATGACCCGGCCGGGGGCGGCCTGGAACACGAGGCGGCAGGCGACCGGGTCGACATGCGCGCCGTCGACGATGAGGCAGCACCAGAGCCGGGGGTCGGTCAGCGCCGCGCCGGGCACGCCGGGGGCGCGGTGGTTCAGCGAGCTCATGGCGTTGAACACATGGGTGACCATGGTGGCGCCGGCGGCGGCGGCGGCGATGGTCTGCGCGGCGGTCGCGTCGGAATGGCCGACCGAGACGATGATCCCCGCCTCGCTGAGCCGGCGCACCGCCGCGAGGCCGCCGGGGCGCTCGGGCGCGAGGGTGACGGTGCGGAGCACGCGCGGGGTCGCGGGGTGGTTCAGCAAGGTGTCGAGCGCCGCCTCGGTCGGCAGTTGTATCCAGTCGGCGCGGTGGGCGCCCCGGCGGTCGGGGGCGAGGAACGGCCCCTCCAGGTGGGCGCCGAGGAGGCGCGCGCCGGCCGGGTCCTGTGTGGCGGCGTCGATCCGGTCCATCGCGTCCAGCAGGTCGGGCAGCGGCGCGGTGATCACGGTGGGCTCTACGGCGGTCACGCCGCGGCGGGCGAGTTCGGTGCGGACGCGTCGCCAGGAGGCCGGGTCGGCGGTCGCGAAATCCACGCCGAAGGCGCCGTTGTTGTGGATGTCGAGCAGACCGGGGGTCAGAGCGCCGGACGGAAGATGCTCGGCCCCCGGCGGCGGCGCGTCGTGGAGCCGTTCGATCCGGCCATCCGCGACGGTGACCGCTCCGGCCGTCCAGGTTCCGCCCGGGGCCAGCAGGCGCGGTGCGGCGAGAACGAGCGGGGTCATGTGGTTTCCGTGACCTTGCGCAGACCGCGGGGCGCGTCCGGGTCCTCGCCGCGCGCCACGGCCAGATGCAGCGCGAGGAGCTGGAACGGCACGATCTCGAGCAGCGGCGACAGCGCCTCGTCCACGCCGGGGGGCAGCGCGAAGCCGCCATCGGCGGAGGCCACCGCCTCGGGGCTGCCGACCACGAACAGGTCGGCGCGCGCCTGCCGCACCCGCGGCAGCACCGGCGCCATCGCCGCGCCGGCTACGCCGGCGGGCACCACGGCCAACACCGGGACCTGGGAGTCCAGCACCGCGACCGGGCCATGCAGCAGGTCGGCGCCGGAGAAGGCCTGGGCGGAGACGTAGCTCGTCTCCATCAATTTCAGCGCCGCCTCCCGGGCCGTGGGATAGCCGTAGCCGCGGCCGGTCACGACGAGGCGTTGCGCGAAGCGGTAGCGGGCCGCGCAGGCCGCCATCTCGCGCTCGGCCCGCGCCATCATGTCCTGCCCGATGGCCGGCAGCGCCTCGGCGGCCGCGCCGGTACCGCCGCGCCAGTGGTCCAGCAATATATAGAGTGCGAGCAACTGGGCGGTGTACGACTTGGTCGCGGCGACCGCCCGCTCCGGCCCGGCGCCGATGTCGAGATGCAGCGCGGCCGCTTCCGCCAGCGGCGAGGCGGGGTTGTTGGTGACCGCCAGGGTGAGCGCGCCGCCGCTGCGCGCCGCCTCGACCGTCTGCACCAGATCGGGCGAGCCGCCGGACTGGCTGACGGCGAGCAGCAGCACGTCGCGCAGGTCAGGCCGGGCGCCATACGCCGTCAGCGAGGACGGCGACACCAGCCCGGCGGGCAGGCCGAGCGTGATCTCGATCAGGTATTTGGCATACAGGGCGGCATGGTCGGATGTGCCGCGGGCGGCCAGCAACACGAAGCGGGGCCGCACCGCCGCCACGCGCCCGGCAATCTCGGCGAATTCGGCGCGCCGCTGCAGCGCCTGGTGCCACACGCCGGGCTGCTGCGCGATCTCGGCCCGCATGCGCGCGCCGGGCTCGTCCTGGTGAGCCAACACTCGATCCTCCGAAACCTCGGCGCGAGAGATACCAATCAAATACCAGTTTGGGAAGACTATGATGCGGCGGAGCGGACACTTACATCCCGCGGGATGAACGAGCTTTTCCTGGGCTTCCGCCCCGATCCGGCCAACGGCGCGCCGCTCTACCAGCAGCTCGCCCAGCGCATGGCGGCGGCGATCGACGGGGGCCAATTGGCCGATGGGCAGGCGCTGCCACCCGAACGGCAGCTCTGCGACACGCTGCAGGTCTCCCGGACCACCCTGCGCAAGGCGCTCGACCTACTGGCCGCGCGCGGGCAGATCGCCTCGCGCCAGGGTTCCGGCCACACCGTCGCCAAGCAGGTGACGCAGTTGCTGACCCGGCTGACCGGCTTCAGCGAGGACATGCGTGCCCGCGGCTGGCAGCCCGGCGAGCGCGTGTTGGAGCAAAGCGTGCATGCGCCCAGCGTCGAGGAGTCCGCCGCGCTGGCGTTGCGGCCGGGCGAGTCCGTGCTGCGGCTCATGCGCCTGCGCCTGGCCGACGGAATGCCGCTCGCGCTCGAACGCGCCTGCATCGCGACCCGGCATCTGCCGGAGACCATCGGGACCGGTCAGTCTCTCTATACTGCGCTGGCCGATCGCGGCTTGCACCCGGTGCGCGCGGTGCAGCATCTACGGGCGGCCGCCGCCCTCGCCGAGGACGCCCGGCATCTCGGCATCGAGCCGGGCGCACCGGTGATGCACACGATCCGGACGAGCTACCTGGCCGACAACCAGCCGGTCGAGTTCACCCGCTCCGTCTACCGCGGCGACCGCTACGACTTCGTCGCCGAGCTCCGCTGACGCAGCACCGCCGTGGCTTGGACGTCGACGGCCAGCCGGTCCGCTCGCAGCACGACGCCGTAGGCCGTGCGGGCGAACCCTGGCGTGACCTTCTGTTCCAGGACGTCCTCGAGCACGGCTTCCGGTTCGCGGAGCAGCGGGTCGCCGCGGCCTCCGCCGGACGGTGTGACGTGGCAGAAGACGTCGTCGCGCTTCAGGATCACGGCCTCCGTGACGAGCACCGGCAACGAGATCTCGCTGTCGCCGGAGATGACCCGGTTGGTCGGGCCGACGCCGGGCCGGCCACCGTCGAGCCCGTGCGGCGGAAAGTCACGCTTGTCGGAGCGCAGCGTGAGCACGCCCTCGTCGGCGAGATACTGGTATTCTCGCATGAGACTGTTGCCGCCGCGGAAGCGGCCGGGGCCGCCGGTGTCCGGCACGAGGCTGTAGCGCAGGATGCGGAGCGGGAAGCTCGCCTCGATCATCTCCACCGGCACGTTGGCCTGGTTGGCGCCCATGTGCGGGACGCCCTCTTGGCCGTCATGCGTCAGCGCCGCGCCCCAGGTGCCCATCAGCGTCTCCGAGAACACGAACGGCTTGCCGCGCCACCAGCCGCCGAAGGCCGGCACGCTGGAGCCGCCCATGCCGTCCGCCGTGACGCGGTCCGGCAGCACCGACGCCAGGGCGCCGAAGATGCAGTCGATGATGCGGTAGCCGGTGATGCCGCGCGCGCCGGTGGGGGCCGGGTAGACCGAGTTGACGATGGTGCCCAGCGGGGCCGTGACCGCGATGGCGCGGGTGAAGCCGTGGCAGTTCGGGATGTCCGACGTCATCACGGAGCGCAGCGCGGTGTAGACGCCGGCCTTGGTGAACGGCAGCGGCGTGTTGATGCCGCCGCCGACCTGCTTCGAGCTGCCGGTCCAATCGACGGTGATCGTCTCGTCGGCGACGGTCAGGGTGCAGTCGAAGATGATCGGGACCGGGGTGCGGCCGAGGCCGTCGAGGTGGTCCGTGAAGGTGTAGACGCCGTTCGGGATCTCGCGGATCTCGGCCCGGGTCAGGCGCTCGGCGTAGTCGTGCAGCTCGTCGCCGTAGTGCAGCACGTCGTCGACGCCGTAGCGGCCCATGAGGTCCAGCAGCCCGCGGCGGCCGGCGGTGCAGGCGGCGATCTGGGCGTTGAGGTCGCCGGTCATCTGCTCGGGGACCCGCACGTTGAGGAGAATCATCTCCCACAGCTTGCGGTCGGGGCGGCCGGCTTCCTCCAGCTTGAGGAACGGCACGCGGATGCCCTCCTGGATGATCTCCGTCGCCCCGAGCGCGTTGGAGCCCGGCACGATGCCGCCGACATCGGCGTGGTGCGCCACCGTGGTGGCCCATCCGACCAGCCGGCCGGCGCTGAAGATGGGCTGGACGATGTAGAAGTCGGGCAGATGCTGCCCGGCCGCGGCGTAGGGGTCGTTGCCGACGAAGGTGTCGCCTTCCTGCACATCCCCGGCATAGCGGGTGATCAAATGGCGCATGGCGTCGTAGAAGCTGCCGAGATGCATCGGGGTGGTGACCCCTTGGGCGAGGGTCTGTCCCGCCGGGTCGCAGAGGGCGGTGGAGAAATCCATGGAGTCGCGGACGATCGGCGAGTGCGCCGCCCGCATGAGGATCAGCGCCATCTCGTCGGCGATGGTGTCGAAGGCGTTCTTGATCACCTCCAACCGGATCGGGTCGATCTTACGCATCCGCCAACGCCTGCAGGCTCGCCGCCGCCGGCTGGGCGGACTGGACGCGGATGACGATGTTCATGTTCGCGTCGAGCGACGCCGTGCAGTCCGGCGGCACCACCGTCGTGCCCTCGTATTCCTCGATGATGAGCGGCCCCTGGATGGCGCCGTCGGCCAGCACGGCACGGCCGGCGACCATCGTCTCGTGGGCGCCGAAACCCGGGCCGAACCAGACCCGGCGTCGGCTGGGCGGGGCGGCGGGCGGCATCTCGTGGCGCGGCTGCACCGGCGCCTCCGTCTGGATGAGCCGGCCATTGGCGCGGAGCGTCACGATCTCGACCACCACGCCGGGCAGGACGTAACCGTAGCTGCGCCGATGCGCCGCCTCGAACGCCTGCCGCACCGCCTCCCGATCGTCGCCGAAGGGGAGCGTGAGCTCGAAGGCCTGGCCGGCGTAGCGGAGGTCGGCGAAGCGCGTCATCGCGACGCGGGCCGGGTCCTGGCCCAACTCGTCGGCGATGCCGGCCTCGAGGGCGGCGAACTGGGTCTCCAACTGCTCGGCCGGGACGGCGTCGATCGGGCGCAGGCAGGCGACCGAGGCGCTGGTCTCGACCGCGGCGTAGAGCAGGCCGAGCGCGCTGAACACGCCGGCGCCGGGCGGCACCACGATGGTGTGGATGCCCAGCGCGCGGGCCAGCGACACGGCGTGGATACCGCCATTGCCGCCGAAGGCGAACAGGGTGAACTCGCGCGGGTCGCGGCCACGATAGGTGGTGACGCTCTTGACGGCGCGGGTCATCACCGTCGTGACCAGCTCGTGCACCCCGTAGGCGGCGGTATCGAGGTCCATCTCGAGCGGCTCGGCGACGGTCCGGCGGATCGCGGCGGCGCTCAACGCGCCCTTGATCCGCAGCGTGCCGCCGGCGAGGGCGTCGGGGTTGAGGTAGCCGAGCACCACGTTGGCGTCGGTGACCGTCGGCTCGGTGCCGCCGGCGTCGTAGCAGACCGGGCCCGGGCTGGCGCCGGCGCTGTGCGGGCCGACCTTCAGGGCGCCAGCGCGGTCGATCCAGACGATGCTGCCGCCGCCGGCGCCGACTTCGGAGATGTCGATCACCGGCAGCTTCAGCGCGTAGCCGCCGCCCTTGGCCAGCTTGCTGGAGAGCGAGATGCCGCCGCCGACCTCGTAGTCGTCGGTGCGCTGCAGGGTGCCGTTCTCGATCAGCGAGGCTTTCGCGGTGGTGCCGCCCATGTCGAAGGAGATGATGTCGGCATAGCCGCCGAGGGCGCCGACATGGGCGGCGCTGAGCACGCCGGCGGCCGGGCCGCACTCGACGATCTGCGCCGGGCGGCGCATCACGGTGCGGGCGTCGACGATGCCGCCCGCCGAATGCATCATGAACAGCCGCCGCGGTAGCCCGAGCTCGGCCATGCGGGCGACCAGGGATTCGAGGTAGCTGCGCACCGGCGGGCCGACATAGGAGTTGATGACGGTGGTGCTGGTGCGCTCGTATTCGCGGATCTCCGGCAGGATATCGACGCTGAGCGAGACGAACGCGTTTGGCATGCGGTCGCGCAGCATGGTGCCGATGCGCCGCTCATGCGCCGGGTTGGCGTAGGAGTGCAGCAGGCACACCGCCACCGCCGTCACCTCGGCGGCAATCAGGGCGTCGATCGCGGCGGTCACGCTGGCTTCGTCCAGCGGCGTCAACACGCCGCCCTGCCAGTCCATCCGCTCCATCACCTCGAAGCGGTGCCGGCGCATGACCAAAGGCGGCGGCTTGCGGTAGAGCGGCTCGTAGAGGCGCGGCACGCGGATGCGGCGCAGTTCCAGCACGTCGCGGAACCCGGCCGTGGTGATCAGCCCGGTGCGGGCGCCCTTGCCCTCCAGGATGGCGTTGGTCGCGACGGTGCAGGCGTGCAGCACCTCGCCGACGGCATCGACCTCGAGCCCCTCTTCGGCGAGGATCTGGCGGATCCCCTCGATGACGCCGCCGCCGTAATCGGCCGGCGTGGAGGGGACCTTGCGCGTGGCGATGCGGCCATCGGGATGGATCAGGGCGATGTCGGTGAAGGTGCCACCGATATCGGCGGCGACGCGGGCGGTCATGGACATGATCTCATTTGGCGAAGGTGCGGGCGAGGCCGGTCGTGCGGTCGACCACGAACACGACCGCGAAGGTCAACACGATCAGCAGCATCGAGACGGCGGCGACCAGCGGGTCGGCCGCGTTCTCGACGTGGTGGAACAGCTCGACGGGCAGCGTGGTCAGGCGCGGGCCGGTCATGAAGAGCGAGAGCACGACTTCGTCGAACGACACCAGGAAGCAGAGCGCGGCGGTGGCGGCGAGGCCGCCGCCCATGATCGGCAGCGTCACTTTGGCGAACACGGCGAGCGGGCTCGCGCCGAGCGTCAAGGCGGCCTCCTCGACCGGAGCGGGCACGTTGGCCAGGGCGGTCGAGAGGACGCGGATGGCGTAGGGCAAGGTGATGACCAGGTGCGCGGCGAGCACGCCGGGGAAGGTCGCCAGCAGGCCGAGCGGCGCGAACACCACGAGCAGCGCCAGGCCGAGCACGATGCTGGGCAGTAGGAGCGGGGCGGTGAACAGGCTGGCCAGGAACGAGGCGCCGGGGGGCTGCAGGCGGACCAGGGCGTAGGCGCAGGGCAGCGCGAGCAGCATGCTGATGGCCGTCGTGGCCAGGGCGAGCAGGATGCTGGTGCCGAAGGCGCCGACCATGCGGGGATCGGTGAAGATGGCGCCGTACCAGCGCAGGCTCCAGCCCGGGGGCGGGAAGCGCATGTCGGTGGCGGCGCTGAACGAGATCGGGATCACGATCAGCACGGGCGCGAGCATGAAGACGAACATCAGCGCCGCGAGCAGCTTCAGCACGGGCGAGACGGGGCGTTCGTCCATGTCAGTGTTCCCCCAAGCAGGCGTCGTGGACCCACGGGTCAAGCCCGTGGGTGACGGTAGAGGCGTGACTCAAGTGCTCCATCAGCTGATCGCCTTGATGGCGCGGCTGTAGACCAGCAGCGCGGCGCCGAAGATCAGGAGGATCATCAGCGAGAGCGACGACGCTAGCGGCCAGTTCAGCGTCACCATCGCCTGGTCGTAGATCTCGGTCGCCAGCAGGAAGACGCGGCCGCCGCCGAGCAGCTTGGGGGTGATGAAGGAGGAGACCGCGAGCACGAAGCACAGCAGCGAGCCGAGCGCCACGCCGGGCAGGCTCAGCGGCACGACCACGCGCAGCAGCGATTGCAGCGGCGGCGCGCCGAGCGACAGCGCCGCTTCCTCGACGCGGGGATCGAGGCGGCCGAAGCCGGCCAGGAGGGACAGGATCATGTAGGGCATCAGGATCTCGACCATGCCGATCACCACGCCGGTCTGGTTGTAGACGAGGCGGAACGGCCCGGGCAGCCCGGCCGCCAGCAGCAGATTGTTGACCACGCCGTCGTTGAGCAGCAGCACGATCCAGCCATAGGTGCGCACCACCGCCGAGGTCAGCAGCGGCACGACGCACAGCATGAGGAGGAAGGTGCGCCATCTCCCGCGGCAGCGGTGCACGTAGAGCGCGATCGGGTAGGAGCACACCAGGGTCAGCAGCGTGATGCCGAGGCTGACCAGCACGCTGTTCACCAGCAGCTCGATGTAGAACGGGTCGGTGGCGACGCTGATCCAGCTGGCCAGGCTGGAGCCACCGAGCATGGCGCCGGTCGCCTGCACTTCGCGGAACGAGAAGCTGACCAGGTTGGCGACCGGGGCCATGAAGCCGACCGCGCAGACGATGGCGACCGGCAGGATCAGGGCCACGATCAGCACAGCGTGGCGGAGGCGCTGGCCTTGGGTCATGCGGGGCGGTCGAACACCAGCGTGTCCTCGCGGCGCCAGGCCAGCGTCACCGGGGCGCCCGGCGGCAGCAGCGCGTCGGCCGCGGCGGTCGGGCATTCGACGGTGATGGTGTGGGCGCCGATTTTGACCTCGTAGTGGAGCAGGTCGCCGGCATAGATGGCGCGCTCGACCTGGCCCGGCACCTGGTGCTGGCCGGCTCCTGCGTCGTCGGAGCCGGCGCGCAACTGGATGCGGTGCGGGCGGATCAGCAGGTCGACGGGGCCGGAGCACTGCCGATCGCCGAGATGGAGGGGCGTGTCGCCGAGCAGCACGGTCCCTTGCGTGGCGATGAGCGGGAGGCGGTTGGTGCGGCCGACGAAGCTGGCGACGAACGGGGTGGCCGGGCGCTCGTAGAGGTCGCGCGGGGTGCCGATCTGTTCCAGCCGGCCGCCGTTGAGCACGACGACCTTGTCGCACATCGTCAGCGCCTCGCCCTGGTCGTGGGTGACGAAGATGGCGGTGATGTTCAGGCGCTGCTGGATGTCGCGGATCTCCGTGCGCATCTCGTCGCGGAGCTGGGCGTCGAGGTTGGAGAGCGGCTCGTCGAGCAGGAGGATCTGGGGGCGGATCACCAGCGCGCGGGCCAGCGCCACACGCTGCTGCTGGCCGCCGGAGAGTTGGGAGGGGCGGCGGTCTTCGCGGCCCTGCATGCGCACCATGGCGATGGCGTCGCGCACGCGCTCGGCCGTCTCGGCGCGGCCGACCTTGCGCACCTTGAGGCCGAACGCGACGTTGGCGGCCACGCTCATGTGCGGGAACAGGGCGTAGCTCTGGAACATCAGCCCCATGTCGCGGCGGTACGGCGGAACATGGGTCACGTCGCGGCCGCCGACCACGATGTGGCCGGAGGTGGCGGGCACCAGGCCGGCGATCATGCGCAGGGACGTCGTCTTGCCGCAGCCGGACGGGCCCAGGAAGGCGACCAGCTCGCCCTTGGGCACGTCGACGTTGAGGTCGTGGACGGCGGTCGCGCCGGCGTAGCGCTTGGTCAGGCCGCGGACGGAGAGGAACGCCTGCGCCGGGTCGGGGGTCGGCATCAGCGGCTGAGCGGGATCACCTTGCGGCGCCATTGTTCGTTGACGGAATCGCGGATCTTGGCGAGCTCGACCCAGTCCACGGGGACCATCTTGTCGAGCGAGCCGACCGCGGTGCGCTGCATGGCTTCGGGCGCGATCATCGCCTTGGCGTTGGACGGGGCGTAGAACATCGCTTCGGTGAAGCGCTTCTGCGCGGCCGGGCTGAGCGCGTAGTCGATGAAGCGCTTGGCGGCGGCCTGGTTCGGCGAGCCAGCCACGAGGTTGATGGTGTTGGCCTGGAACAGGCTGCCCTCTTTCGGCAGGACCGGCTGCAGCTTGCCGCCCGAGAGGTCCTTGTTGAGCTGGGCGCGGGCGTTCCAGCCCACGCCGATCATGGCCTGCCCGCTGGCGACGGGCGCGTAGACTTCGGGCTTGGGGTCCCAGGTCTGCACGTTGGGCGCGATCTTGCCCATCTCGACGATGCCCTTGTCCAGGTTGTGCATCGGGTCGGCGCCGCCGGCGATCTTTTCGAGCAGCACCGTCAGACTCAGGCCGACGATGTCGGGCATGGCGGGGACGACGACCTTGCCGGCATAGGCCTTGTCCATCAGCGCCAGCCAGGAATCCGGGGCGGTCTTCACCAGGTCCGCATTGTAGATCAATTCGAGGTTGTCGAAGGTGACGACGACGCCGGCGAGGCCGGGGACGCGGGCGTTCGGGTAGAGGTCGGGGATGTTGGTGATCTCGGCCGGGTCGAGCTTGGTGAAGATGCCCTCATCGGTGCCGGCCTTGGACACCGCTAGATCGAGGATCGCGACGTCCGATTGCGGCGACGCCTTCTGGGCGCGCAACGTTCCGAGCATCTGCGCGGAGGTCGGCTGCGCAAAATAGTCGACCTTTACGTCGGGGTTCTCGGCCATGAACGGCTCGACCACGTTCTTGAGGTAGCGCTCCTGGAACAGCGCCGGGTAGGCAACGAGCGTGATCGTCTTGGCCGCCTGGGCGCGGGCGCCGCCGATGAACGGCATCGCCAGGGCTGCGAGGCCCAAGGTGCGTCGAGTGGTGGTGATCATGGAAGATCCGATCCGCTGGAGACGAATTGCTGCACTGCAAACGACCAAACTCTTGCATCGGCAATGGTTCTTCGCAAGAGAAATAATTTCCCCACAGGCAAATCGCCCGAGTAAGGTCGCGCATGCCGCAATCGCCAAAAGCCAGTGATCGAGCGCCACCCCTCGCGACCGGATCGAACGCGCCGGAGGAGAATGCGGCCACGTTGGAGCAGCGGATCGGTCGCGAGGTGCGGATGTTGCGGACGCGCATGGGGTTGACCGGGGCGGAGCTGGCGCGAGCGGCGGGGATCTCGACGGGGATGCTGTCCAAGATCGAGACCGGGCAGATCTCGGCCTCGCTCGGCACGCTGGACGCCATCGCGCCGGTGTTGAACGTGTCGCTAGCGGCGCTGTTCGCCGGCAGCGAGCCGCGGCGGGACTGCTCGTTCGTGCGGGCCGGACAGGGCGTGCAGATCGACCGGCGCGGCACCAAGGCCGGGCACCGCTACGAACTGCTCGGCCACTCCGTCGCCGGGCCGGTGGCGGTGGAGCCGTATCTGATCACCCTGGACCAGGGGGCGGCGCCGTATACCTCGTTCCAACATGCGGGCGTCGAAATGATCTTCATGCTGACCGGCCGGGTCGCCTATCGCCACGGCGACCAGGTGTACGACATGGCCCCGGGCGACACCCTGTTCTTCGACGCCACCGCCCGGCACGGCCCGCAGACGATGCTGGAGCTGCCGTCCACCTACCTCTCCATCATCATCTATCCACGCTCGTAGCGGCCACCACCAGCCCGGGCAGGTCGGCTGTCGCCGCCGCCGTGTGCTGCAGGGGCCTGTTGCCTGCAATCCGCCGGAGGACGACGTAGAAGACCGGGGTGAGGAACAGGCCGAAGGCGGTGACGCCGATCATGCCGGCGAAGACGGCGACGCCCATGGCGTGGCGCATCTCGGCCCCGGCGCCGGTGGACAGCACCAGCGGCAGCACGCCGAGGATGAACGCCATCGACGTCATCAGGATCGGACGCAGGCGGAGGCGGCTGGCCTCGATGGCGGCGGCGACCGGGCTGCGTCCGGCGAATTCGAGCTCGCGGGCGAATTCGACGATGAGGATGGCGTTCTTGGCCGAGAGGCCGACGAGCACGATGAGGCCGATCTGGGTGAACACGTTGTTGTCGCCGTGCGTGAGCCAGACGCCGGTCATGGCCGCGAGCAGGCCCATGGGCACGATCATGATGATGGCCAGCGGCAGGGTCATGCTCTCGTACTGGGCGGCGAGCACGAGGAAGACCAGCAGCAGGGCCAGCGGGAAGATCAGCACGCCGGAATTGCCGGCGATGATCTGCTGATAGGTGAGTTCGGTCCATTCGTAGCCGAAGCCCTTGGGCAACGTCTCCTTGGCGATCCGCGCCACGGCATCCTGGGCTTGGCCGGTGGAGTAGCCCGGCGCGGCGCCGCCGTTGACGTCCGCGCTGAGGAACCCGTTGTAGCGCATGGCCCGCTCGGGCCCGGAGCTGTTCTTGATGGTCATCACCGCGGCGAGCGGCACCATCTCGCCGGACGCGCTGCGGACCTTCAGTTGGCCGACGTCCTCGGCCCTGGCACGGAACGGTGCGTCGGCCTGGACGCGCACGGAGTAGGTGCGGCCGAAGGCGTTGAAGTCGTTCACGTAGAGCGAGCCGAGATAGATCTGCAGCGTATCGAAGACGTCGGTCACCGCGACGCCGAGCTGGCGCGCCCGCACCCGGTCGATGTCGGCGTAGAGCTGCGGCACGCCGATGCGCAGGCCGGTGAAGAGGCCGGCCAGCTCGGGCGCCTTGCGGGCGGCGGTCAGGAAGGCGTTGGTGGCGTCGTTCAGGGCCTCGTAGCCCAGCCCGGCGCGGTCTTCGATCTGCAGCTTGAACCCGCCGATCGTGCCGAGGCCCTGCACCGGCGGCGGCGGGAAGACGGCGATGAACGCGTCCTGGATGGACGCGAACTTGCCGTTCAGGGAGCCGGCGATGGCGCCGGCGGATAGATCGGGCGTGGTGCGGCGCTCGAACTCGTCGAGCGAGACGAAGACGATTCCGGCGTTGGAGCTGTTGGTGAAGCCGCTGATGGACAGGCCGGGGAAGGCGATGTTGTTGACGGCGCCGGGCTGCTTGCCGGCGATGTCGCCCATGCGGGTGATGACGCTTTCGCTGCGGTCGAGGCTGGCGCCGTCGGGGAGTTGGGCGAAGCCGACCAGGTATTGCTTGTCCTGGGCGGGCACGAAGCCGCCGGGCACGGCTTGGAACAGGGCGTAGGCGGCGCCGACCAGCACCAGGTAGACGAGCATCATGATCGATTTGCGGCCGATCACCCGGGTCACGCCGCCGCTGTAGGCATTAGATCCGGCGGCGAAGAAGCGGTTGAAGCCGCGGAAGAACCAGCCCAGGAGGCGGTCCAGCACGCGGGTGAGCGCATCCTTCGGCGCGTCGTGCCCGCGCAGCAACAAGGCGGCCAGCGCCGGCGACAGGGTCAGCGAGTTGACGGCCGAGATCACGGTGGAGATGGCGATGGTCAGGGCGAATTGGCGGTAGAACTGGCCGGTCAAGCCGCTGATGAACGCCAGCGGCACGAACACCGCGACCAGCACGAGGGCGATCGCGACGATCGGGCCCGACACCTCGGTCATGGCCTGGTAGGTGGCCAGCTTGGGCGACAGCCCGGCCTCGATGTTGCGCTCGACGTTCTCGACCACGACGATGGCGTCGTCGACCACGATGCCGATGGCCAGCACCAGGCCGAACAGGCTGAGCGCGTTGATGGAGAAGCCGAACAGGTGCATGACGCCGAAGGTGCCGATGACGGAGACGGGCACGGCGATCAGGGGGATGATCGAGGCGCGCCAGGTCTGCAGGAACAGCACGACCACGATCACCACCAGCACCACCGCCTCCAGCAGGGTGTGGACGACGGCTTCGATCGAGGCGCGGACGAACTGGGTGGTGTCGTAGACCACGGCGTAGTCCACGCCTTCGGGCATGTTCTGCTTGATCTCCTCCATGGTGGCGCGGACGGCGTCGGCGATCTGGATGGCGTTCGAGCCGGGGGCTTGGAAGACCGGGACGGCGACGGCGGATTTGTTGTTCAGCAGCGAGCGGAGCGAGTAGTCGGCGGCGCCCATCTCGATGCGGGCGACGTCGCGCAGGCGGGTGACGGCGCCGCCCGGGGCGGTCCGGACGACGATGTCGCCGAACTCGTCGGGGGATTGCAGGCGGCCCTGGGCGTTGACGGAGAGCTGCAGGCTGAGGCCGGGGACGTTGGGCGAGGCGCCGACGACGCCGGCGGCGGCTTGCACGTTCTGGGCGCGGATCTCGGAGACGACGTCGCCGGCGGAGAGGCCGTGCTCGGCCATCTTCTGCGGGTCGAGCCAGATGCGCATGGCGTAGTCGCCGGAGCCGAACAGCTGCACGTCGCCGACGCCGGTGATGCGGGCCAGCCGATCCTTGACGTTGAGGACGGCGTAGTTGCGCAGGTAGGTGATGTCGTATTTGTCGTTGGGCGACAGGATGTGGACGACCATCATCAGGTCCGGGGAGGATTTGATGGTGGTGATCCCCAGGGTGCGCACGGCATCCGGCAGGCGCGGTTCGGCCTGGCTGACGCGGTTCTGCACGAGTTGCTGCGCCTTGTCCGGGTCGGTGCCGAGCTTGAAGGTGACGGTCAGGGTCATGAGGCCGTCGGTGGTGGCCTGGCTGCCCATGTAGAGCATGCCCTCGACGCCGTTGATCTGCTCCTCGATGGGCGTGGCGACGGTCTCGGCGATGACCTTCGGGCTGGCGCCGGGGTAGTTGGCGCGGACGACGATCTGGGGCGGCACGACCTCCGGATATTCCGAGATCGGGAGGGCGCGCAGGGCGAGCAGGCCCGAGACGAAGATGAGGACGGAGAGGACGCCGGCGAAGACCGGTCGGTCGATGAAGAACCTGGAGATGTTCATGGAGATTGTCCGATAGGGGCCGGGTTCAGCGGACGGCGAGCGTGGCCGATCCGTTCATGGCAACAGGTTGTGGGGCGACGACGGCGCCGGGCCGGACGCGCTGGAGGCCGTTGACGACGATGCGCTCGCCGGGCTTGAGGCCGGCGGCGACGAGCCGCATGCCGTCGGCGGTGCCGCCGAGCGACACCTGGCGGTAGCTCACCTTGCTGTCGTCGCCGACCACCATGACGAAACGGCGGTCCTGGTCGGTGCCGATGGCGTTCTCGCTGATGGCCAAAGCGCGTTCGGTGCGGGCGAGGCCGAGGCGGATGCGGGCGAACTGGCCGGGCATGAGGCGGCCGTCGGCATTGTCGAACACGGCGCGGACGCGGACGGTGCCGCTGCGGCCGTCGACCACGTTGTCGACCAGTTGCAGATGGCCGGTGAAGGGCGTGCCGGGGGTGCCGAGGGTGCCCATCTGGACGGGGATGCGGCCGATCTGCTGGACCAGGTCGCCGCCCCCGCCGGGCAGGCTGGCGAGGGCGCGGGACAGGGACTGTTCGTCGGCTTCGAAGCTGGCGTAGACCGGGTCGACGGAGACGAGGGTGGTCAGCACGGGCGCGGTGGGCCCGGCGGGGACCAGGTTGCCGCCGGTGACCTCGATGCGGCCGACGCGGCCGGCGATGGGGGCGCGGACTTCGGTGTAGCCGAGGTTGAGGCGGGCGCGGTCGAGGGCGGCCTGCATGGCGCGCAGGTTGGCTTCGGCGGCGTGGAACTCGTTGACCCGCTGGTCGACGTCGCGCTGGGGGGTGAAGCCGTTGCCGACGAGTTGCTGGGCGCGCTGCTGCTCCTTGGCGGCGAGCACGAGGCGGGCTTGGGCGGCGGCGAGCTGGGCCTCGGCGCCCTGGACCTCGACGGCGTAGGGGGCCGGGTCGATGGTGAACAGGAGGTCGTTGGCCTTGACGATCGCGCCTTCGCGGAAATGCGCTTCGACGATGGCACCGGCGGCACGGGGGCGGATCTCGACCCGGTCCACCGCTTCGACCCGGCCGGAGAAGTCGCTCCAGATCGCGGTGTCGCGTTCTTCGACGGTGGCGACCGAGACCGGCACCGGGGCGGCCGCGGCGGCGGCTGGAGCGGGGGCGGAGGCGATCAGCCGCGGCGCCAGGACCGCGGCACCGGCGCCGATCAGCGCGATGGCGGCGATGCCGGCGAGCCAGGCGGTGCGGCGGGACCGGGGCTGGCCCCCGGGGCGCGATATGCCGGGTTCGCCGGCGACGACGTTGGCGGGGTTCTGGTCGATCATGGCGAGCCTCCGGCGATGGCTGGTGCCGGGATCAGCCCGGGCACGATGGCGGCGAAGAAATCGGCGATGTTGGACCGGACGGGGTCGATCCAATTCGGTCCCATCGCGCAGGGGGTCGCGCGAGCGAGTGCATCCGGCCAGTCGGCGCCGGCGAGCGCTCGGGCGTGGATGCGAACGCCGGCGTGATGCAGGCGGCCGGCATAGGCGAGACACTCGTCGCGCATGGGGTCGTCCGGCGTGGTGATGATCAGGGCGGGGGGCAAGCCGTTGAGCCGGGTGCCGCAGGCGGGCACGGCATAGGGGTGGCCGGCCTTTTCGGCGCCGCCGAGATAGACGGTCCAGCCATGTGCCCACTTGCACCCGACGGAGCCGCCTTCCAGGTCGCGGAAGGAGCAGGTGGCCATGCCGGCATCCAGCATCGGGGAGAGCAGGATCTGCCCGGCGATCGGCGGGCCCAGGCGGTCGCGCGCCATCAGCGTCAGCGCCGCCGCCAGGTTGCCGCCGGCCTCCTCGCCGGCGACGAACAGCGGCGAGCGGCGCGCGGCCCAGTGCGCGCGGTTGTCATGGAGGTGGGCCAGCAGCGCGTACATCGACTCGAGGGCTTCGGGAAAGGGATGCGCCGTCCCTGCGGGGTAGTCGGCCGAGACGACGACGGCGCCGGCCTCGGCCAACAAGGTGGCGACCGGGCGCTGGCGGGCGACCTGCATGAAGGTGCCGCCCGGCAGGTGCAGGACGAGCGGCGCCGGACGCGCCAGCGCTCCCGACACGATTTGGGCCGTGATGGATGGGCAGGGGCCGAGCCTGAATTCTTCGACTGTCGTGTGGACTGCCATGAGGCAGCGGAGGTGGGTTTGCGGAATGGCTTTAATAATGGCGCGCTGCGAACAACATTGTTTCCTGGTGGAGACAATCCGGAGGATATCTGTGGACCAGCTTGCCGCCCTGCGCGCCTACGTCCGGATCGTGGAGACCGGCAGCTTCACGCAGGCGGCGGCCACGCTGGGCGTGCCGAAGCCGACGGTCAGCAAGCTGGTGCAGCAGCTCGAAGCGCATCTGCGCACCAAACTGCTGAGCCGGACCACGCGGCGGCTGGCGGTCACGGCGGACGGGGCGGCTTATTACGAACGCGCGGTGCGGTTGCTCTCGGACCTCGAGGAGCTCGACGCGAGCGTGACCGTCTCGCAGGCGCGGCCGAAAGGTAAGCTGCGGATCGACGTGTCATCCTCCCTCGCGCAGGGCGTTGTGATGCCGCGATTGGCGCAGTTCTTCGCCAAGTATCCCGATATCCAGCTCGACATCGGCGCGTCCGACCGGCCGGCCGACATGCTGGCGGAAAACGTCGATTGCGTGATCCGGGCGGGCGCGATCGCCGATCTGTCGCTGATCGCGCGACGCATCGCCGACATGCCGATGACGACCTGCGCCAGCCCCGCCTATCTGGGCGAACACGGGATTCCGGAGCACCCGCGCGATCTGGAGCGCGGCCACCTGATCGTCGGCTATCTCAAGCGACGCCTGGCCGAACCGCGTCCGTTGGTGTTCGTGCGTGGTGCCGAGACGCTGGAGATCGTGGCCCGGTACCGGACGGCGACCGATGAGGCGCAGACGTATCTGGCGGCAGCGCTGGCCGGCCACGGGATCGTCCAGGTGCCATCATTCATGGTGCGCGACCATCTGGCGCGCGGGGGCATGCGGTCGGTGCTGCCGGACTGGACGGTGCCGTCGATTCCACTGCACGTCGTCTATCCGCCGAACCGGCATCTGAGCACGCGGCTGCGGGTGTTCGTCGACTGGATCGCCCAACTGTTCGCGGCCACGGATTTGGCGGCGCCACGGTGATTAGAGGTCGAAGTTGGTGGGGAGCATGACGACGTCGCGGATGGTCATGCCGCGGGGGCGGGTGAGCATGAAGAGGATGACTTCGGCGACTTCACCCGGGTCGAGCAGGCTTTGGGCGGCGCGGGCTTCGGTGAGTTTTTCCGGGGGCCAGTCGGCCAGAAGGGCTGTGATGACGGGGCCTGGGGAGATCGAGCCGAGGCGGATGCCGTGTTTGAAGACCTGGCGGCGGGTGGTTTGGACGAAGCAGTCGATCGCCCATTTGGAGGCCGCATAGACGGGCTCCCAGGGGGTGGGGAAATGCGCGGCCAGGGAGCTGGTGACGATGATATCGCCGGTTTGGCGGTCGATCATGTGGGCGAGGACGTCGCGGACGTTCTTCATGACGACGTTGATGTTCAGGTGCAACATCCGGTCGATCGCGGCAGGGTCGGCGTCGACGAGGTCGCCGCCGATGTAGAGGCCGGCATTGGCGTGGAAGATGTCGAGCTGGCCGGCGAGGTCGAGCGCGCGGGGGACGAGGGTGGCGCAGGCGGCTGGGTCCAGGAGGTCGATCTGCAGCGGGAGCAGGGCGTCCCCGTGCTTGGCCTGCAGGGTGGCGAGTGCTGGGGCGTCGCGGTCGATGGCGATGACCCGGGCGCCGGCGGCGAGCATGGCCTCGGCGCTGGCGAGGCCGATGCCGGAGGCGGCGCCGGTGATGGCGGCGACCTTGCCGTGAAGAGCGGCGGGCATGGTCAGAACCCGAGCCGGCCGGCTTCGGCGCGGAGCGTGGCGGCGGCGCCGTGCTGGTATAGGGAGGCGAGGCAGTGGGCGACGGGAGCGACGAGGGCCGGGTCGCGGCCGGCGGGACCGAAGAGGGGTTCGAGCGCGAGCAGGGGGCGGGGGTCGGGGCCGCCCTCGATGGCGCGGGCGCGGAGGTCGGTGGCGAGGGGATGCTTGATGTCGATCGGGTGGCCCTGCTCGTCCTCGCCGCGGATGCGGCGGAGCCAGGCGGCGAGGGCGAGGGCGAGGAGGTCGAGCGGGGCGCCGGCGGCGAGGCGGTCGCGGATGGGGTCGAGCAGGACATTGAGCGGGGCGTCGGTGTTGACGCGTTCGACGGTGTCCTTGATGGCCGGGTTGGCGAAGCGTTCGACGAGCTTGGCCTTGTAGGCGGCCAGGTCGATGCCGGGGACGGGAGGGATCGTGGGGCCGGTCTCTCGGTCCATCAGGGCGACCATGAAGCGGGTGACGAGGGGGTCGGCCATGGACTCGTCGATGGTTTCGTAGCCGATCAGGCGGCCCATGCCGGAGACGGCGAGGTGGCTGCCGTTGAGCAGGCGGAGCTTCATGAATTCGTAGGGGGCGACGTCGGGCACGAATTGGGCGCCGACGGTCTCCCAGGCGGGGCGGCCGCCGCCCTTTCCGGGGAGGAAGCGATCCTCGATGACCCATTGGGTGAAGGTTTCGGAGAAGACGGGCCAGGAATCGTCGATGCCGTGGATGTCGCGGAGGCGGGCGATGTCGGCGGGGGCGGTGACCGGGGTGATGCGGTCGACCATGGTGCTGGGGAAGCTGACTTCCCGCTCGATCCATTGGGCGAGATCGGGCTCCTGCAGGTCGGCGAGGGCGAGGACCGCGGCGCGGAGGACGTCGCCGTTGTGC
Source organism: uncultured Acetobacteraceae bacterium (assembly GCA_964657565.1). Classification (GTDB taxonomy): domain Bacteria; phylum Pseudomonadota; class Alphaproteobacteria; order Acetobacterales; family Acetobacteraceae; genus JAVVHH01. Next base: position 31,649 of record CAZZVQ010000004.1, on the reverse strand, counting down.
TGGATATTGTCGCAGGTGAGGAGGGTCGGCGGCGGCTGGCGGGCGGCGCGCCGGCGGCGGAGCGTCTCGACGAGGACGCCGATGGCGCTGGCGGGGATATGGGGGGTGGCGAGGTCGCGCTGGATCAGGGGGTGGGCGGGATCGAGGTGCTTGGTGGCGCGGTTGAGGCAGTAGCCGTGTTCGGTGACGGTGAGGCTGACGATGCGGATGGCGGGGTTTTCGAGCGCGGCGAGGAGGGGGGCGGTGGTGGCGCCGGCGAAGATGGTGTCGGCGAGGGCGGCGATGATGGTGCGGGTCTCGCCGGCGGCGTCGCGTTCGACGAGGGTGTAGAGGTCGTCCTGGGGGGTCAGGGCGTCGTGCATGCCCATGTCGGCGGGGAGGAGGCCGGCGCCGATGATGCCCCATTGGAGGGCGGCCGGGTCGGCTTGCATGAGGTCGTGGGTGTAGCGTGCCATATGGGCGCGGTGGAAGCCGCCGAGGCCGAGGTGGACGATGCCGGGGTGGATGGCGCCCGGGTCGAAATGCGGGGTGATGGCGCGGCCGGCGAGGGCGGGAAGCGCGGCGCGGGAGAGCTTGATCGGCGTCATGGGGGGAGCGGATCAGGAATTTGGGAGGTCCGTCAATGGCTCGCCGGAGAGGAAGGCCTCGAAGTGACGCGCGGTGGCTCGGCTGCAGATGCAGGACGAGCGGGTCCGCATCTGGCAGGGCCGGGGTTTCGCCGCCCTGCTGGTCACGCACGACGTGGAGGAGGCGCTGCTGCTCGCGAACCGCGTGATCGTGGTGAACGCGCGGGCCGGTCGCGCTCTAATCGGAGGCGAGGCGGGCGCCCTCGCGCAAGGCGGTGTAGCGGTTCAGATGCGGTTTGAGCCCTAGGTTCTCGCGGAGCGTGTTTCCCTCATAAGCGGTGCGGAACCGGCCGCGCCGTTGCAGCTCCGGCGTGATGAAGCGCACGAAATCCTCGCAGCCGCCCGGAAGCTGGTTCGGCGTGATGTTGAAGCCGTCGCAGCATTCGGCATCGATCCAGGCTTCCATGCGGTCGCACACGTCGGCCGCCGTGCCGATCACCGCGCTGCCGCCCTCCCCGGCCAGATGCTGGCACATCTCGCGGATGGTCCAGTCGTTCTCCCGCACCCGCTGCATCAGCCGCTCCTGACTGGATCGAACCTGCGCTTCGACCTGCGGCTCCGGGACCGGGCCGTCGACCGGGAAGCCGGAGAGGTCGCCGAGCGCGTTATAGGCCCGCGCCAGCCCGACCAGCGGGTCGACCAACTCCTGCAGCTCGTCGTATTTCGCCTGCGCCTCGGCCCGGGTCGCGCCCACGATGGGACGGATGGCCGGCATGATCTTGAGGTCGTCCCAGTCGCGGCCGTATTTGGCCAGCCGGCCTTTCACGTCGTCGTAATACGCCTTCGCGGCCGGAATGCTGTCCTGCGACGCGTAGACCACGTCGGCGGACTCGGCGGCGATCTCGCGCCCGGGCTCGCTCGCGCCGGCCTGCACCAGGATCGGGCGGCCCTGCGGCATGCGGGCGACGTTCAGCGGGCCCTTGACCTGGAAATGCTTGCCGACATGGTTCAGCAGATGCAGCTTGCTCTCGTCGTAGAACTGGCTGTTGGCGCGGTCATAGACGAAGGCGTCCGGCTCCCACGTATCCCACAGACCCTTCACGACCTCGACGAACTCGGCCGCGCGTTCGTAGCGGGTGTCGTAATCCAGATGCTTGGCGCGATTGAAGTTCTGCGCTTCGGCGTCGGACCAGGAGGTGACGATGTTCCATCCAGCCCGGCCGCCGCTGATCAAGTCGAGCGTGGCGAACTTGCGGGCGATATGGAACGGCTCGTTGTAGGTGGTGCTGGCGGTCGTCACCAGGCCGATATGCTTGGTCACCGCCGCGAGCGCCGGCAGCAGCGTCATCGGCTCCATCTCCACGATCTCGTAGCCGGAGCGGGCGAGCGAGCCGCGCGGCAGGTCCTTCTCGCGCACGCCGATCCCGTCGGCGAAGAAGATCATGTCGAACAGGCCCTGCTCGGCCAGTTGCGCGTTGCGGACATAGTGGTCGAACCGCAGCGTGCCGTCGGCCGGCGTCGCCGGGTGCCGCCAGGCCGACACGTGGTAGCCCAGGCCGCGCATGGACATCCCGAGCTTCATTTGCCGTTTTGCCATTTGTCTCTCCTTGGTTCCCGGCGGCGCTAGTATTTGTAGCCCGCTTTCTCCATGAACCCCTTGGCCATTTCCATATCGAAGGCGATCGGCTTCAGCAGGTCATGGTCGTATTCGGGCGCGGACCACGGCGTCGGCACGGTGCCCGCCGCGCCGTAGCCGCCGGCGACGCCCTTGACGATCTCGTCGCGCGGCATGGCGTGGCTGATGGCCTGGCGGATGTAGGCGGCGGCTTCGGCGGCGCGCGCCGGGTCCTGCTTGCCGAGCGGCGTGTCGGTGCCGACGCCGAAGACGGGGTGCTTCAGGTTGTAGCAGATGTGCTGCCACTTGTAGCTGTCGAAGGTCGTGACCTTGCCCCAGCTCGGGTCCACCGTGCTGATCACCGGGCCGATGTCGTACATCGGGTCGTGCGCGTCGATCTCGCCGGATTTCAGGGCGGCGAGGACGGCGTCGGTGCCGTTGATGTTGACCACGAAGAAGGTCTTCACATTGCCGGTGTGCGGCTTCCAGTAGTTCTCGTTGCGGGTGAATTTATAGGCCTTGCGGCTGGGGTCGAAGCCTTGCGGGATCCAAGGGCCGGTGCCGACCGCACCTTTGGCGACGAAGCTGTTCCCACCGGTGGTCTGCACCGTGTAGCTGCCCAGCCAGGTCGACGCGGTGTGGCCGCGCATGGCCTCGGGCTTGATGTCCTTGTAGGCGTGCTCCGGCATGATGGCGTAGGCGCCGAGCACGCTGTTGAGGAACTCCATCGAATACGCCGGCAGGTCCACGGTGATCTCGTGCGGGCCGGTCACCTTGTAGGCGTCGGGGCCGCCGAAGATGTTCTGCATGACGGACTGGAATTGCGAGCCGTATGCCTTGTTGAGGATGGTGTCCCAGGTGAACTTCACGTCGGCGGCGGTGAAGGGTTCACCGGAATGCCATTTCACGCCCTGCCGCAGCGTGACGACCCAGTGCTTGCCGTCGGCGGACATCGTGTGGCCGCTGGCGAGCGCGGGGACCAGCGCCTTGTCTTCCCAGGACTTGTATTCGTAGAGCCGGTTATAGGCGGGTCCGAAGACGTTACTTTCGTAATAGCCGATCGTGTACATCGGGACCAACGAGCTCGGCTGCGGCCACGAGGCGAACGCGGCGGTGGCGTCGGACCCGGCGCCCTCGATCGTCCAGCGCTCCGGCATCGGGTAGAACACCGGATTGTAGGTTGTGGCGTCGAACCCATTGAGCTTCGGGTTCGTGGCGATGACGTCCTGCGGGTAGAACAGGATCGTCATCGGCTGGATATCGTACCAGCGCTTCTGGAACGCGTGATACGCGGCGAGACGATCGGCCTCGCTCAGCGTGGTGGCGACCTGCTGCAGCGAGCGGTCGATCTCCTTGTCGTCGACGTAATAGTAATTCTGCCCGCTCGGCGGCATGTTCATGGAGCCGAACAGCGCCAGCGGCGACGGTTCGATCGAGCTGTAGTAATACCGCTCGAGATAGGCATCCCAGCCGCCATCCACGTGCGTCTTGCCGTCGCCCTTGGCCCGGCGCGGCGCGATCGCGGTGAACGGCACGATGGAGGAGACGACCTCGATCCCCAGCTTCTGCATCTGCTGCGCCGCCACCGTGCCCCACACCACGCGGGCCGGCTGGTTGTTCGGGATCATCAGATAGAGCTTGAAGAACGGAGGCGCTGCCCGGGCGGGGCCCGCGGCGGCGGTCACGAGGGCGGCCACGCTGGCCTGCATCATGGCGCGACGGCTGGCGGTCATCTTGGGTTCATCCATGCGGGCGGCTCCATCAGATCGGGTTGTGGCAGGCGGCGAGGCTGTTCGGGCCCATCGCCGCCAGGACCGGGTCGGTGGTCCGGCACACCGGCAGCGCCGCGGCGCAGCGCGGGTGGAAGGCGCAGCCGGCGGGGCGGTCGAGCGGGCTCGGCACTTCGCCCTTCAGATGCGTGCGGGTGTCGGCGGCGCCGGGCCGGGCGACCGGGATCGCGGAGATCAGGGCGGCGGTATAATGGTGCCGGGGATGGGCGAACACCTCGTCCACGCTGCCCATCTCCACGATGCGCCCGAGATACATCACCGCGACATGCGTCGAGATGAACCGCACCGAGCTGAGGTCGTGCGAGATATACAGGTAGGCCACGCCCAGCCGATCCTGCAACTCGGCGAGCAGGTTCAGGATCTGCGCCCGCACCGAGATGTCGAGCGACGATACCGGTTCGTCCAGCAGGATGAACTCCGGCTGCACCGCGATCGCCCGGGCGATGCCGACTCGCTGCCGTTGGCCGCCGGAGAACTCGTGCGGGTAGCGCGTGGCGTGACGAGGATCGAGGCCGACGGTGGACAGCAGCTCCGCGATGCGCCCGTTCCACTCGGTGGCGCTCTGCGGGGCATGGACGCGGAACGGCTCCCGCATCGCCTCGTTCACCGTCCAGCGCGGATTGAGCGACAGATAGGGGTCCTGGAACACGTATTGGATGCGTCGGCGCACGGCGAGCATGGCGGCCCGGTCCTCGCCCGCCAGGACGGGCCGGATGTCCTGGCCGTCGAGCCGCACTTCGCCGCCATCGGCCCGCACGAGGTCCAGCACGGCGCGGGCGGTGGTGGTCTTGCCGCAGCCGCTTTCGCCGACCAGGCCGAGCGTCTCCCCCGCGCGCACCGCGAACGACACGTCGTCCACCGCGCGCACCGCCCGCGTGTCCCGGCGGCCGAACAGCCGCCGCTTGCTGACCGGGTAGTGCTTGCGCAGGCCCCGCACATCCAGCACCGCGCTCATGCCGCCAGCTCGATTTCCGCCGGGGAGCCGCGGCGGATGCAGCTCACGGTATGGCCCGGCGCGACCGCGAACTCGCGCGGCATGATGCGGGCGCAATCGGCGATGGCCTCGGGACAGCGCGCATGGAAGCGGCAACCGGCGGGCGGATGCAGCAGATCCGGCGGCCGCCCCGCGATCGACGGCAGGACCCGGCGCGTGCCGCTATACGATTGGTCGATGCGCGGAACGCTCTCCAGCAGGGCGCGGGTGTAGGGATGCTGGGGCGCGTCGAAGATGGTGGCGGCATCGGCGGTTTCGCACACGCGTCCGGCGTACATCACGGTGATACGGTCGGCCATACGGGCCACCACGCCCATGTCGTGGGTGACCAGGATCATCGACATCGCCAAGCGGGCGCGCAGCTCGGCCAGCAGGTCGAGGATCTGCGCCTGTATCGTGACGTCGAGCGCCGTGGTCGGCTCGTCGGCCAGCAGCAGGGCGGGTTCGCAGAGCAGCGCGCGGGCGATGCCGACGCGCTGCTTCATGCCGCCGGACAGCTCGTGCGGGTATTGCTTCAGCCGCGCCGCCGGGTCGCCGATGCCGACCAGGCGGAGCAGCTCGGCGGCGCGGTCCAGCGCAGGCTTGCGGCCGAGGCCGGTGTGCCAGCGCAGGATCTCCGACAATTGCCGGCCGATCGAGAGCACCGGGTTCAGCGAGGTGGCCGGGTTCTGGAAGATCATCGCCATGCGCCGGCCCCGGATGGCGGCAAGGCGGGCGGGGCTGGCTTGGATCAGATCCTCGCCCTCGAACACCACCCGGCCGCCGGTGACGCGGGCCGGGGGTGGGGCGAGGCGCAGCAGGCTGAGGCTGGTGACGGTCTTGCCGCTGCCGCTCTCGCCCACGATGCCCAGCGTCTGACCGGCGGCGACGTGGAAATCCACCCCGTCGACGGCACGCACGACGCCGTCGCGCGTCGGGAATTCCACGCGCAATCCCTCGACGGAGAGGAGCGGCCTATCCGGCGCGGACACGGGGATTGAACGCATCGGTGAGGCCGTCGGCGAGCAAGTTGAAGCCGAGCACGGTGACGAAGATGGCGGCGCCGGGCGCCAGGCACGTCCAGGGCGCGACTTGCAGCACCTGGTAGTTGTAGAACAGCGCCTGGCCCCAGGAGATGGATTTCGGATCACCGAAGCCGAGGAACGACACCATCGCTTCGGCCAGGATCGCCCCGCCGATCCCCAGCGCCACCAGCACGATGAGCGGCGGCAGCGCGTTCGGCAGGATGTGGCGCACCAGGATGTCGCGCCGGGACGTGCCGATGCACAGCGCCGCCTCGACGAACTCGGCCTGGCGCAGGCGCAGGAACTCGGCGCGAGTCATCCGTGCGACGGAGGGCCACTCGAACAGGCCGAGCAGCACGATGATGGTGATCAGGTTGAGGTTGGGGATACGCTCCAGCTTCGTCCCGACCACGACGATGCCGAACAGCCGGACGACGGCGAGGATGACCACGAAGACCGGAACGACCATGAAGAACTCGGTGGCCCGCATCAGCGCCTCGTCGACGCGGCCGCCGACATAGCCGGCGATGCCGCCGACCACGACGCCGATGATCGACGCGATGAGCATGGCGCCAAGCCCCACCGCCAAGGCGGTGGGTACGCCGTAGACGGTCCGGCTCAACACGTCGTAGCCGACGCGGTCGGTGCCGAGCCAGTGGACGGCGCTCGGCGCCTGGCGCGACGCACCGTGCAGCATGGCCGTTTGGTCGTCGGGGGCGAACTGCACCAGGAACGGGCCGAGGATCGCGGTCAGCACGACGAGCGAGACGAGGCACAGCCCGATCACGCCGGCCCGGTTGCGGCGGAAGCGGAACCAGGATTGCCGCCAAACGCCGGAGGGCGGGCGGCGGGTGGCCAAGGCTTCGGCAACCGGGGCCGGCACCAGCTCGGCGGCGATCGGCGGCGCGTCCATCTCAGGCCAGCCGGATGCGCGGGTCGAGGGCGACGTAGGCGATATCGGTCAGCAGCGTGGCCGTCACCAGCATGGCGGTGATGACCATGGTCTCGCCCATGATGACGGGGTAGTCGAGCTGATGGATGGCCTGGATGTAGAGCGCGCCCAGGCCGGGCCAGGTGAACACGGATTCGGTAACCGGCGCCGTGCCGAGCATCAGCCCGAACAGCGTGCCGAGATAGGTCAGCACCGGGATGAACGCGTTGCGCAGCGCGTGGCCGAAGATGACCCGGCGGCGCGGCAGGCCGGACGCCCAGGCGGCGGTGATGAAATCCTGCCGCAGCACGTCCACCAGCGAGGACCGCATCAGCAGCGTCAGCGTGGCGGTGTTGAACACCGTCAGCATGCCGACCGGGAGGGCCATATGCCAGAGCCCGTCGGCGAGGGCGCTGTTCCACAGCATGTTGCGGGTCGAGTAGGCGCCGTAGGAGGGGAACACGCCGAGCCAGGTCGAGAAGGTGAGGATCAGCAGGATCCCGATCAGGAAGCCCGGGATCGAGTGGCCGAGCATGGCGCCGGCGACGACGGAGAAATCCGCCCAGCCGTGCTGGCGCATCGCGGCGATCACCCCGGCGCCTGTGGCCAGCACCGTGGCGAGCAGGATGGCGGGCACCTGGATCTTGAGGGTCTCCGCCCCCCAGACCTGCAGCAGATCGCCGACCGGCTGGTTGTAGATGACGCTCATGCCGAAATCGCCATGCAGGATGGCCCACAGCCAGGCGAAGTAACGCTCGATGAACGGGCCGTTCAGGCCGTAGTATTTGGTGATGGCGGCGATGGTCTCTTCGGTCACGCCCGGCATCTCCGCCAGCATGATCTCGACCGGGTTGCCGATGGCGTTGATCAGCGCGAACAGGACGAAGCTGACCAGCAGGATCAGCACCGCGGAGAACATCGCGCGGCGGGCGACGAAGCGAAGCGCGCCCATCAATCGGGTCTGGTTGGCAGCATCATGTCGGCGTCCATTCTTGCGCCCGCCAGATGCTGCAGCTCGGCGACGGACAACTCCGTCAGCCGCAGGGCCGGGACGATGTCGTTCTCCGTTGCAAGATCGCGGCCATACAGGGCCGATAGGGTCAGCAGGCCGGCTTCGTGGAGCGGGGCCGGCCGGCCGCACAGGCGCCCCAGCAGCACGGTCGGGTAGAGGCCGAATGGTGCATCCTCCAGCACGTAGCGAGTGTCGAGGCTGGTGGGGGCGGCCGGGTCGTTGCCGGCGGCGGCGAGGAAGCGCGCCATCTCGCCCAGCGGGGCCTCCGGCGCGTGGAACGACAGATGGAAATGCTGCCGCAATGTGCGCACCTTCACGCCGAATGCCTCCGCGATGGCCAACCGCTCGGCGTCCAGCGCTTCCATCAGCCGGCCCACGGAGTCGGTGATGTTCGTGTTCTGGAACCAGGTCTCGCCACGCTCGATGCGGGTGAAGTTGCAGAGCGCGATGGCGAGGTGGTTCTGTGGATTGACGTTGCTGAGCGCCACCGCCAGCAGCCCGGCCCGCACCCGGAAGCGGTCGCCGAACAAGCGGCTGCATAGATCGAGCATCGGCGCTGCCGCCGCGACGGGAAGCGCGGCGATGTCGACCTCGCTCCTGATGCTCGACATGCGGACACAGCCCGGCGCGGTGCGGCGGCCGCTGACGACCGTGGTGCCCCACGCGACGATCGGGACCGCGACGCCGCGCTCGGCCAGGAGCTTCGCCAGATACATGGCCCCGAACGACAGATGGCCGCTGATGAGCACGGGCTGCCCCGGCTGCAGCACGGCCGCCAGTTCCCGCAGCACGAGGTGGTAGGCCGTGGCCGGCACCGCCACCAGGACGGCATCGGCACCGTCGATCGCGGCCGCGCAACGGCCAGCCACACTCACCGGCGCGGCGAGTTGCAATGCGCCCTCGGCATGCAAGTCCACGGTCGCCGCATCGGCGGATCGAGGCGACCAGAATACTGGGGCGTGTCCCCGCGACAGCAGGAGCGCCGCGCTGCCCAGTGCGACCGGCCCCATCCCCAGGACCGCAACGCGCATCCCGCCCGTCATGCCGAAGGGCGTCCATGTCTGGGTCTCGCCCCGGCGGCCTCGGCACCGATGATGAGGATGTCCGTCATTGCGAGCGGACGCTATTGGCAGGGGTCATGGAGGTCAACGTTCGGAACGCCGCGCCGATCGTGGCGGTGCAGGCGGTCTCGCGCCGCCCCTCCCGCGTCGCCAGGTCCAGGGCCGGGGTTTGTCAACGAGAGTGAGGGGGCATCGTCGCTGGGCCTTATGCGTCCCGCAGACCACTGCACAGGGCCCGCTCAGCCGTATAATGGGAGGGGCGGATACGGGAGAGCCATGGCCGTGATGTTCTATGAAGATTTCCACATCGGCCAAAGCTTCGCATCGCGCGAGGCGGTGATGACGCGCGACCGAATCGTGGCATTCGGCGAGGAGTTCGATCCGCAGCCACAACATGTGGACGAGGCCGCGGCGGCGACAAGCAATTTCGGCGAGTTGGTCGCTAGCGGCTGGCATACGGCAGCGCTGACGATGCGGCTGCAATACGAGGCAGCCTTCCAGCAGATCGCCAACGGCGGCATGGGCGCGGGGATCGAGAAACTGGAATGGACCCGTCCGGTGCGGCCCGGCGATACGCTGCACGTGGTCGTCGAGGTCCAGGAGATGCGGCCGTCCACCTCGCGCCCGACCCGCGGGCTGATCCGCTTCCTGACCACGACGGTCAACCAGAACGGACAGACCGTTCAGACCATGATCGGGACCGTGTTCGTCCCGCGCCGGTCTCGCCCGACATGACGGACTGAGGTGGTACCGCCCTCGGACCGTCCGGCGGTCGAATTCGGCACACGCGGATCGGCTCTGCCGCCAGCAGACGCGGCCCCTCCACCCGGTCGAGATTGCACTTTGCGTGCAGTGCGCATATATCATGTCGGCGCGCCGCCAAATCGCTGGCGCTGGGAGTAGCATGGGCCAGATCGCGACACCGCTCATCGTCCTCAATCCAGGCGACAACGTTGCCGTGGCACGGCGCCCGCTCGCGTCGGGCGAGGCAACGGGGCGGCCAGGATTGCTGCCCGGCATGCCCATTCCGTTCGGACACAAGATCGCCCTCGTGCCGATCGCCGCCGGCGAGCAGGTGCGCAAATACGGCCAGACGATCGGCCTCGCCCTGCGCGACATCGCGGCCGGCGAGCACGTGCACACCGACAATACCGCGATGAGCGACCAGGAGCTGCAGCACGAATTCTGCGCCGATGCCCGCCCGACCGTGATGCTTCCGCCGTCGGAACGCGCCAGCTTTTCCGGCTACCTCCGCGCGGATGGGCGGGTCGGCACGCGCAACTACATCGCCATCATCTCCTCGGTGAACTGCTCCGCCACGGTGTCCCGCGCCGTGGCTCGCCATTTCAACCAGGGCGGCGGGCTGGATGGGCACAGCGACATCGATGGCGTGGTGGCGCTGACGCATGGCGGCGGGTGCGCCATCAACACCGATGGCGAGGGCTATCTTTATCTGACGCGGACGCTGGCGGGGTATGCCATCAATCCGAATGTCGGCGGCGTCGTGATGATCGGCCTGGGCTGCGAGACCAATCAGATCCCCGCCATCCTGGAACGGCACGGACTGGTCGAAGGCCCAACCTTCCGCACGATGACCATCCAAGCCACTGGCGGGACCCGCAAGACGATCGACGCTGCCATCGCTGCCGTGGGTGACATGCTCGCGGTGGTGGGAGCGGCAAGGCGGACGCCGCAACCCGCGTCGGGGATCGTGCTGGCGCTGGAATGTGGCGGCTCCGACGGCTATTCCGGCATTTCGGCCAACCCAGCGCTGGGCCATGCCTCCGATCTGCTGGTGCGGCATGGCGGCACGGCGGTGCTCGCCGAGACTCCGGAGATCTACGGTGCGGAACATCTGCTGACGCGCCGGGCCGCGACGCCGGAGGTGGCCCGCAAGCTGCTGGAGCGTATCGCGTGGTGGCGCGATTATGCGGTGCGCAACAAGGCGGAGCTGAACAACAATCCCTCCCACGGCAACAAGCAGGGGGGGCTCACCACGATCTTGGAGAAGTCGCTTGGCGCGGTGGCCAAAAGTGGCAGCGCGCGACTCGAGGCGGTCTATGAATATGCCGAGCAGGTGACGGCGCGCGGCTTCGTGTTCATGGACACGCCGGGCTATGACCCGGTGGCCGTCACCGGACAGATCGCTGGTGGATGCAACCTCGTCTGCTTCACCACCGGGCGCGGCTCGACCACCGGCTACAAACCCGCACCGTGCATAAAGCTGGCGACCAACACGCCCATGTACGAGCGGATCTCCGACGACATGGACATCAATTGCGGCGGTATCGTTACGGGCGACGAGACGATCGAGCAGGCGGGCGAGCGTATTTTCCAGAAGATCATCGCCGTCGCCTCCGGCGAGCGCAGCCTGAGCGAGCAATATGACTACGGCGACAACGAATTCGTGCCCTGGCAGGTCGGCGCGATCATGTAACCAGTGCGACGATGGCCGTCTATGACGACATCGCCGAGATCATCCGCACGAGCCTGCGTACCGGCGCGCTGCGGCCCGGAACGGTCCTGCTAGAGGGCCCACTGGCGGAGATTTTCGGCTCCAGCCGGTCGCCGGTCAGGCAAGCGCTGGAGCGCTTGCTGGCGGAAGGCCGGCTGCGTCGCTTCGACGGTCGCGGGCTCGTGGTGGTGGGGGACGGGCCAGTGGTCCGCGTGCCGCTCATGGCCGCACAATTCAGTCTCGACGCACCGGACATCGGCAAGATTTGGGGCTGGCAAAAGATCTACCAGGCGGTGGAGCGCGATCTGGTGCACCACTCGGTCTTCGGCTGCTTCCGTGTGAAAGAAGTCGAACTCGCCGCGCATTATGGCGTCGGGCGGACCGTGGCGCGCGATGTGCTCGTGCGGGCCCATTCGACCGGGTTGGTGGTCAAGGATGAACGGGCGCACTGGATCACGGTGCCGCTGGATGATCGTCGCCTCCGCGACCTGTTCGTGTTGCGGCGGCTATTGGAGCCGGCCGCCATCGCCAGCGCTGCCGACCGAATTCCGGCCGCCGAGCTGAAGGACATGCGCGCCAGGCTCGGTCGTGTCAGCCGCGATTATCCAGAAGTGACGCCGGAGGCGCTGGACGCGCTCGAACAGGATCTGCACGTCGCCTGCATCGGCCATACAGCGAACCTCGAAGTGGCGAAGGCCCTGCGGCGAACCCGGTGCGTCATCATTTCCAGCAAGCATATACTGGGCAACACGGTGTCCCTGCCCGTGTTCGATCCGTTCTTCGAGGAGCATGACAAGGTCTTGGCGGCCCTTGCGGCGGGGCGGGCGGACGCTTCCATGCACGCGATGACGGCACATCTCACCTCCGCCGAGGACAAGGTGGCGCAGCGCCTGGACTCGTTCCGACAGAGCCGCGCTCTGCCAGAGTGCGCCTATATCGGCCCGGAAACGCAAACGCTCGCCGGCGCGGCGCCTTCGCCCGGTGGCCTGCAGGATGTGTGGGACTAGCGCTTCTATTGGGATTGCGCCCTGCACGCAATGTGCATAACCTGCTGCCAAACAGAGGGATGGAACGTTATGACACTGCAATCCAAGCCGATTCGGTCGCGTCGCGCCGTCGTTGCAGCATCCGTGCTGTCGTTGTCGATCATCGCCGGTACCGCCCGGGCGGCAGACACCTATCAGCCGGAATGCTTCCGTCCCGCGGCCGACAGCGTCGCGATCAAGCTGCCGGCGAAGAGCGGGCCATTCCGCATTGCGTTCGCCAACGGTTTCATCGGCAATGCCTGGCGCGTGCAGATGATCCAGACCCTCAAGGCCTATGCCGCCACGCCCGACGTCGCCGCACAGATCAAGGAGCTGCGCATCGTCAGCGTCGGCACCGATGTGTCGGCCCAGATCGCCGCGATGGACAATTTCATCAGCGCCGGCTTCGACGCCATCCTGCTCGATGCCAACAGTCCGACGGCGTTCCGCCCGGTGATGCGTCGTGCCCTGGCCGCCGGCGTGCTGGTGGTGACGTTCGACAACACGCTCGACAAGACCAAGGCTGACACCAATCTCGTCCAGGTGAACCAGAACCAGTTCGAGATGGGCCAGCTGATGGGCCAATGGCTCGACCAGACGATGAAGCAGAAGACCAAGGTCCTGGAGGTGCGTGGCGTGCCGGGCAACAGCGTCGACCGCGATCGGCATGATGGTTTCCGCGCAGCGCTGGCGAAGGACAAGGACATCAAATTCACCGAGGTGGTCGGCAACTGGGATGACGGCACCTCGCAGAAGGCGGTTGCCGACGCGCTAGCGGTCAATGGCACGTTCGACGGCATCTACACCCAGGGCGGCAGCCCGGGCGTCGTGCGTGCACTGCTCGATGCCAAGGTGCCGTTGATGCCGATCGGTGGCGAAGGCGAGAACGGCTTTCGCAAGCAGATCGTGGCGCTCGCCAAGGACGGTTTGCTGGGAGATTCCGCGGGACAGTCGCCGGCCCTGTCGGCGGTGGCCTTGAAGGCGGCGCTGGCCGGGCTGCAAGGCCATCCCCTGCCGCAGGAGATCGCCGTGCCGATCCCGGACGCCAACTACAAGACGCTGAAGCCCGGCGAGAACTACTTTCCCGACCTGAACGACAGTTTCTTCGCGGCCAGTGACTTTCCGGTCTGCGGGATCAAGCTGACCGCACAGCAGATTACCGGCCAGTAGAGGTCGGAGCGATGCCGGAGTCGGTCGGCGCCACGCCCATCCTGGAACTGCGCGGGGTGAGCAAGCACTACGGTGCCGTCGCCGCGCTGACCCAGGGTGATCTGGTCTGCCGACCCGGCTCCATCCACGCCATCATCGGCGAGAACGGCGCCGGTAAGAGCACGCTGATCAAGGTGCTCTCCGGCGTCGTGCCCCCGAGCGGCGGCACCGTGCTGATGGATGGCACCCCGATCCGCTTCGATGGCCCGGCCGACGCGCAAGCACGCGGCGTCGTCTGCGTGTTCCAGGAATTGTCGCTGCTGCCCGACCTGTCGGTCGCCGACAACATCGGCATCTTCGATCCGCCGCGCCGCTTCGGCATCATCGATCGCCGGGCTCAGCATCGCGAGGCGGTGCGGCTGCTTGCCCAGGTCGGCTGCGACACCATCGACCCGCGCGAGCGCGTCAGCGACCTGCCGCTGTCGCGCCGCCAGATGGTCGAGATCGCCAAGGCGCTCGGCCGCAACCCACGCCTGCTGGTGCTGGACGAAGCGACCTCCGCCCTCACCGCCGACGACGTGGCGATCGTCGGCCGGCTGATCCGCGGGCTGCGCGATCGAGGTCTGTGCGTGTTGTACATCTCGCACCGCATGCATGAGATCCGCGAGCTCGCCGATACCTGTTCGGTCTATGCGAATGGCCGCCATATCGAAACGTTCGCCGGTGGCACGCGCAGCGAGGGCGAGATCGTGCGCATGATGATCGGGCGCGAGATCTCGCAGGTCTTCCCGCCGCGTCCGTCACCCGGACCGTCTCTGCCGCCGGTGCTGCAGACGAAGGGCCTGACCTGGGGCGACCGGCTGCGTGATCTCACGGTCAGCGTAGCGCCCGGGGAAATCGTCGGGCTTGGCGGGCTCGACGGGCAGGGGCAGCGGGAATTCCTGCTGGCCCTGTTCGGCGGTCTCGCAGGAGTGGAGGGCGAGATCCTGGTGGACGGGAAGCCCGTACAGCTCGGTGGCCCGGGGGCGGCCATGGCGCCTCCGCTGGGCATCGCCCTGATCCCGGAGGACCGCAAGACCGAAGGCCTTATGTTGCCCATGTCGGTGCGCGAGAACCTCACCATCGCCACGCTGGACCAGTTCCGCCGCGGCCTGCTGATCGATGGCGCCAAGGAGCGCCAGGCGGTCGACGAGATCGTGCGCCGCATGCAGATCAAGGCGGTGTTGGACCTGCCGGTGGCCACGCTCTCGGGCGGTAACCAGCAGAAGGTGGTGATCGGCAAATGGCTCATGACCCGGCCGCGAGTGCTGCTCCTGAGCGACCCCACCCGCGGAATCGACGTCGGCACCAAGCAGGAGATCTACCGCCTGCTGCGCGACCTCGCGGCCGCCGGCACCGCGATCTTGTTCTACACCACCGACTACGACGAGCTGATCGGCCTGTGCGACCGCGTGCTCGTCTTCTATGGCGGCCGCGTCGTGCGTGAGTTGGCCGGCGACGGCATCACGGAGGAGGCGATCATCGCCGGCGCCCTCGATATCGGCGCCGCGGACCAGGCTGCATGAAGGGCACCGCGCTGCGCAGAGTGCTGCGTCACAACACCGCCGCGTTGCTGGCGGCCTTGACCTTCGTGGCGATGTTCGCGCTCTACCTCGCCTTGCAGCCGCGGGGCATCCAGGTGGGCGTGCTGGTCACCGCCTCCAACAAGGGCGTGCTGCTGGCGTTGATCGCCATGGCGCAGACGCTGCCGATCCTGACCGGCGGGATCGATCTGTCCATCGGCGCGATCGTGGTGCTCACCAACTGTCTCGCCTCCACCATGCTCGGTGGTGAGCCGAAGGACATCGCGATCGGTACCGTCGCCGTGCTGGCCTGCGGCTTGGCGGCGGGCTGCGTCAATGCCCTGGCCGTCGTCGGCGGGCGGCTGCAGCCGATCATCGCGACGCTCGCCACGAGCAGCATCTTCTACGGCATCGCGCTCCTGCTGCGGCCGAACCCCGGCGGCGACGTCAACGATGATTTCGCTGCGGCCGTCACGGGATCGATCGGCCCGGTGCCGACGACCCTCGTGCTGCTGGTCGTCGTGCTCGTGCTGCTGTCGCTGCCGTTGCGCCGTGCGATGATCGGGCGGGCCATCTATGCGGTCGGCTCGGCAGAAGCCTCGGCCTATATGTCCGGCGTCCCGATCGCGCGGGCCAAGAGCGCCGCCTATATCGTGGCCGGGCTGCTCTCCGGCATCGCAGGATTGCTGCTCACCCTGATCGCGGAATCCGCCCAGGCGAGTTTGACGCAAGCCGGTGACCTGACGCTCAGCTCCATCGCCGCGGTGGTGATCGGCGGGACGTCGCTGTTCGGCGGCATCGGCGGTGTGATGGGCTCGGTGTTCGGCGCCTTCATCTTGCGCACCATCGGCGATCTGCTGTTCGTGCTCGACGCGCCGCCGCTCTGGCAGCCGCTCTTCCAGGGCATGATCCTGCTCGGTGCCGTCAGCCTGGGCGCGCTGCATGTCCTCAAACAGCGCAATCGGCTGGAGACCTATCGATGAGCGCACGTCGATGAGCGTGTTGGCGCGTGCGGTCGCCGCCCGCAGGGCCGATCTGCCGCTTGTGGTCGCTGGGCTCTGTATCGTGGTCATCCTGGGTGTGGGAGCCAGCTACAACACCAGCTTCCTGTCGCCGCGCTACCTGTTGCAGCAGGGCCAGGTCGCGTCCTTCCTCGGCCTGATCGCGGCGGGCCAGATGATGGTGATATTGCTCGGCCATATCGACCTGTCGGTGCCCTGGACCATTTCGGCCGGCGCGATGCTCGCCTCCGGCTTGGGGAGCAGCGCCTTCGGCGGCGTCGCCGCAGTGCCGATCGCAATGGCCACCGGTGCTTTGGTCGGCCTGGTGAACGGAGTGGGTGTCGCCTACCTGCGCGTGCCGTCGATGATCTTCACGCTCGGCGTCAACGCGGCCCTGCAGGGACTGATGGTGCTGTATACCGGAGGGTCTGCACCCGCGAGCAGTGCCGGGAAGCTGGCGCAATGGCTGGCCACCGGCCAGATCGTGCCCACCGTGCCCAATGCCATTTGGGTTTGGGTTGCTCTATCGGGACTGTTGCTGGTGCTGCTGCGGCGCATGCCGTTCGGCCGCTATGTCTATGCGATCGGCAACCGTGAGCGTGCGGCCTGGCTCTCCGGCGTGCGGGTGCGCCGTGTGGTCGTGCTGTGCTTCATGCTCAACAGCACGATGTGCGCGCTATGCGGCGTTCTCCTCAGCGGCTACTCCGGCAAGGCCTATCAGGGCATGGGCGACCCGTATCTGCTGCCTGCGATTGCCGCGGTGGTCTTGGGCGGCACCAACATCCTCGGCGGCCAGGGGCGCTATGTCGGCACGGTGATCGGCACCATTCTGGTGGTGCTGCTGCAGAGCATGCTGGCGGTGATGCAGATGCCTGATGCCGGTCGCCAGATCATCTATGGCGTGGTCATCCTCGGCATGCTGATGCTGTATGGCCGGGGCCGGCGCGTGTATGGCTGAACGTGTCACAGCCTCGGCGGGATCAAGCCTCGAGGCGACGCCGTGTTCGCCCCGGGTCTACTCCCCGCAGTTCGGCCCACGGCCGATGGGATCAGATCGGCAGTAGCTTGACGATGGTCATCCCGTGGTCGGCGCATTCGACCACGAAGTTCACCAGCGCGAAGATGGCCACCGCCTTGGTGCCCACGCCCCCGGCGGTGGCGAAACCGGTGGCCCAACTGTCGTCGTCCTTCAGCTTCTTGACTGCCTTGGCGGCGGCCTCCGAGAACTTGATGCACTTCTTGATCGTCGCGTGCAGTTCCTGCATCTGCTTGAACAGGTCGGCCACGATCTTGCCGGCCCGCCGGTTGAGGTTGATCTGGGCGGTGTCGAGGAACCGGTCCGGCATCGAGCTCAGGTTCTTCGACATCACGCCGATCTTGCCCGACAATGTGTTCTCCGACGATTCCAGCTTCGAGATCAGGCCGCTGAACTGCTTGCACCGCGCTTCCATGGCGCTGGTCGCCTTGAGCATGTCCTTGGCGAACGGCAGCACCGCCGCCGCGACTTCCTTGCCCGCCTGCTTCGCCTTCGACTTGGCGCTCCCGCCCTTGGCTCGCTTGGCGTTGATCTTGGTGATCTCGTCGATGTCGTCGACCAGCTTGGCGTAGACATCGTCGATGTCCTCCGCCCAGGTCTTGATCGACTTGCCCACGTCGACGATCCCCTTGCAGGCGGCGGCGATGTTCATCCAGGCGGTGCCGAAGCTCAGCGCCACGGACGCCACCGCCACCGCCACCCCGACCGTGCCAAGGGTGATCTTCACTGCGCTCTTGATCCTGAAGTCGGACAGATCCTTCTTGCGGGCCAGGTATTTGGCCCATTCCGTCTCGACCACGCGGGTGAGATTATCGGTAACGATCTTGCCATAGTGCTTGAGGACTTCGTTGGCCTCTTTCGTCTTGGCGGCCAACTGCGTCATGTCACCGGCGATGGTCTGATCGACCTTCATGATCGTCGCCTTGAACGCGTCCCGAAGGTCGCCGAGTTCCTTCAGCGCGGCCTCGCCGAGGTCGTCCATCCGCAGCCCGGCCTCGCCCGCGTCCATCAGCTTCTTGAATTCGCTGTCCACGTCGATCTGCGCGGTCACGAGGATCGGATCGACCTTGAAATACGTGGGCTTCACCCCGGCCGCCAGGTCGAACTGCCGCAGCACGAAGCCCGGCACCATCTTTCCGCTCGGCCGCGGCGGCTGGGCGGCCGCGTTGACCCGCGCGATCAGAAGGTCGATCTGCGCGAGGAACATCTGCAGGCCCTTCTGGCCGACTTTCGAGGTCGTCTCCCTGAGCGCGCGCCGCAGTTCGTCCTCGTATTCGGACTTGGCCTTCAGCACCGACGCCATGGCCTTGCTCCGCGCCTCGAACGTCGCCGCACCGTCGAAGGCCTTCAGTGCCGGGCCGAAATCCCGCCCCTGGCTGACCAGCATGCTGACCTCGGGCGGCACGCCGCGCGCAAGCTTGACGAAGCTGTCCTTGATCGATTTCCAATCCGCTTGGAACGACGTTGCAGGCATGGCTGTCCACTTGATCTTCTGCTCACTGTAATTATCGGATTAACGGGACAGGGGCAACGCGGCGGGCGCGTTATCGACACCGGACGAGCCCGGCAGTAGCATTTCGACGCAGCCCCGAACCAGGAGCCCTCTGTCCATGAGCGCAGCCCTTCAGACCCCCGCTTTGCACGTCGTCCAATCGATCCGGGAGCGCGTCACCCCGGCGGAGTGGGAAGCCCGGGTCCAGCTCGCGGCCGCATACCGCCTGACCGAGATGTATGGCATGACCGAAATGACGGCGAACCACATCTCCTGCCGGGTCCCTGGCGAGGAGGGACACTTCCTGATCAACCCGTATGGCATGCTCTACGAGGAGGTCACGGCCTCGAGCCTGGTGAAGATCGATCTCGACGGCAACATCATCCTCAATGGCACCGAGTATGGCGTGAACCGTGCCGGCTTCGTCATCCATAGCGCCATCCATGCCGCCCGGCACGACGTCGACTGCGTGGCCCACACCCACACGCCGGCCGGCATGGCCGTCTCCGCGATGGAGTGCGGGCTGCTGCCGATCGCGCAGACGACGATGCGCTTCCTGCACGTCGCCACCCACGATTTCGAGGGCATCGCCGACGACGAGGGCGAGCGCGAGCGGCTGGTCGCCGATCTCGGCAGCGACAACGCCATGATCCTGCGCAACCACGGCCTCCTGGTCTGCGGCCGGTCGGTCGGCGAGGCGTTCAACCTGCTGTGGCGGATGGAGCGCTCGTGCCAGACGCAGGTGATGGCGCTGTCGTGCAACACGAAGCTGGTCTTCCCGCCGGCCGAAGTGTCCGAGAAGACCTACGAGAAGATGTCGTCGCGCCGCGAGCGTCGGCCGGGCGAGATCAAGGTCGTGTCGGCCTGGCCGGCGCTGCTCCGCAAGCTGGACAAGACCGATCCGTCATACAAGGACTAAGCACGAACCTTGCGGCCGGGCCGACCGGCCATTTGACACCCCTCCGCGAGCTTCGGATAGTCCGCGACGATCAAGGGTGGGGGGAAACGTCGTGACACGGGTTGCATCACTTGCCGCTGGCACCGCGCTGCTCGCTCTCATGGGCCTCGCGCCTGGGTCCGTGCGCGCGGATACGCTGGTGGTCTGTTCCGAGGCCAGTCCGGATTCGCTCAACGCCACGCTCAGCGACGCCAATACCAGCTTCGACGTGAGCGAGCAGATCGGCGATCGTCTGGTCGAGATGGAGATGGGCGGGTCTAAAGTGGTGCCGGGCCTGGCGGAGAGCTGGACCATCTCGCCGGACGGGCTGCGCTACACGTTCAAGCTGCGGCACGGCGTGAAGTTCCAGTCGAGCGACCGCTTCAAGCCGACGCGCGAGATGAACGCCGACGACGTGGTGTTCAGCTTCGGCCGGGTGCTCGACAAGGCGAGCCCGTTCAACCGGGTCAGCGGCGGCGCCTACCCGATGTGGAACGACTTCCCCGTCCTGAAATCGGTCACCAAGATCGATGACGACACCGTGGCCCTGGACCTCAATGCGCCGTCGGCGTCGATCCTGAGCGCGCTGACCGTGCAGCCGTTTTCGATCTGGCCGGCCGAATATGCCAGCGCCATGCTGAAGGCGGGCACGCCCGAGGCGGTCGACAACGCGCCGCTCGGAACCGGGCCGTTCCAGTTGGTGCAGTATCAAAAGGACAGCCTGATCCGGTTCCGCGCCTTCCATGATTTCTGGGGCGAGAAGGGCGGCATGCCGGAGCGGGCGGCCAAGGTCGATCAGCTCGTCTTCAACATCACGCGCGAAGCTGCCGTCCGCTTCGCCAAGCTCAAGGCCAACGAGTGCCAGGTCGCGCGCTATCCGAACCCGGCCGATCTCCCGGCCATGCGCGCAACGCCCGGCGTAGTGGTGCCCGAGGCGCCGATCGCGGCGTTGTCGACGCTGGCCATGCGCGTCGACAAGAAACCGTTCGACGATATCCGGGTGCGCCAGGCGCTGGCGGAGGCGATCAACCTCGACGACATCCTGAAAGCCGTGTTCCAGGGCAGCGGCTCGTCTACCGCCTCGTTCGTGCCGAGCGCGCTCTGGGGCAACAACGCCGATCTCAAGCCGCGCCCGTACAATCCCGAGCATGCCAAGCAGTTGCTCGCCGAAGCCGGCTATCCCAACGGCTTCTCGACCGATCTCTGGGCCATCCCGGTCGTGCGGGCGTATATGCCGGATGGGCGCCGGGCGGCCGAGCTGATCCAGGCGGATTGGGCCAAGATCGGCGTGCAGGCCAAGATCGTGAGCTTCGAGTGGGGCGAATACCTGCGCCGTCGCCGGGCCGGCGAGGCGACGGTCGCGATGACCGGCGGCACCTGGGACTACCCCGACCCGGCCGAACTGGTCGCATGGTTCACCTGCGAGTCCATCGCCACCGGCTCGAACGTGTCGCATTGGTGCGACCAGACCTACACCGACCTGGCCCACAAAGCCGATATCGTGACCGACCAGGCCGAACGCGCAACCTTGTACCAGCAGGCCTCGCAGCGCTTCTACGAGGCCATCCCGGCGATCATGTTCGCCGACGTGAAGGCCTACGCGGCCCAGCGCGACACGGTGCAGGGATTCAAGCTGCAATTCCTGGGGGGACAGCCGTTCGGAGGCGTCAGCCTGAAACCGTGATGTCTCATGCTCACCGACCCGGCGCGCGCCCTGCTGCGCCGCCGGCTGGTTCGGCACCGATCGCTTCCCCCGAGACCGTCGTCGGGCGGCGAGCCAAGCCGGCTTCTCGTCCATCGAGGGGACGCGGGGTTCCCGGGACGAAGCGCAACTGCCGCCGATCGACCGACAGACTCAGCGTCCGGCCCCAAGCGAAGTCCAGCCGGTCGCCCTCCATGCCGTCGGCGAACACCACCCCGCCCTCGTTCATGCGCGACACCACCAGCAGCACGTCGTCTTGCCCCAGCCGGCCGGAGGCGAGCGCCGTGCCGGTGGCCCGGCTCGGCCAGGGTTCGCGCACCAGGAATACGGCTGCAGGCTCTGCGGGCGCGACATCCACGGCGATGCCCGTGGCGCGGCTGATCGACAGGGCCCAGCCGGTGGCGCCGGTGCCGCTGGCTACGATCAGCCCGGAGGAGGATTGCGCCTCCTCGCGGCCCGCGTAGGTCAGGCTGTAGCGGGCGGATTGGTGGCTGGCATGGCCCACGAAGATCTCGTTCAGCGCAAGGAGGACCTGGCCGTCGTCCAGCGCGGCACGCACCATGGTGCGGGCTTCCGTCGGCAGCGTTCCGGCGGCGGCACGGTGCAGCAGGGCCGCCGCGTCGGCAGCGGTGTGCGGCACCAGGATCCCCGGGTTGCGGGCGGGGTCGCCGTTCACGCCGATCACCGGTTGGCCGTCCAGATACTTGGCCAGGTTGGCGACCAGCCCGTCCTGCCCCACGGCGACCACAACGTCCTCCGGTCCGAACAGGAAGCGGTCCAGCTCGGCCCGGCGCACGGCGGCGATGCGCCAGCCCTTCGGCACCGCCGCGCGGATCTCCGCCAGCATGGCCTGGAGCTGGTCGCGCTGCTGATCCAGCCCATCCAGCGACTGCGCCCGCTGCCGCAGGAAGGCGGCGGCCTGGCCGCGCGTGGCATGCCGAGCCATCAGGCCCTCGTATTCGGTCTCGCGCGTTACCAGCACGAGGCGCGGGGCGAGCGCTGCGGTCATGGCGGTGGGGTGGAGGACTTCGGGGCGTCGGGGCCACGGAGCAGGCCTCCGAGCGCCGCGGTCAGGTCGGGCGTGATGTTCAGCGTGTCGATCTTGGTCAGCTTCTCGGCGAATGCCCGCAGCGTGAGGGATTGCAGCACCGCCGGGTCGATGCCGCGGAGCAGGGTCAGGCGTTCCCCTTCGGCAGCATTGCGGGCGGCCTCGACCAGGCGGATGCGCGCCGCCTCGCCTTCCGCGCCGATCCGCCCCGCTTCGGCGCGGCCCTCCGCCGTGCGCCGGGCGTTCTCGTCCTCCTGCGCGATCAGCGCGGCCTGCCGCTTGGCCAGCTCGACCTTGGTGGAGAGCTCGTTCTCGGCAATCGCCCGCTCCTTTTCCACCGCCTGCGCCCGGCGTGCGAAAGAGGCTTCGTCCGCCAGGCCCTGCGCCCGCTCGAAGGTCGGCGTTTCCAGCGCCCGCGCCAGTTCGGCGCTGGGGCTGACCCCGGCGATGCGTACCGCGGCGACCGACAGCCCCATCTCCCGCAAGCGCGGATCGCCGGCCAGGGCGGCGGCGATCCCGTCCTGGACCGGAGCGGCGCCTTCCGCCAGCAGGTCGCTGACGGTGCGATGTTCGACGTGGCGGGCGGCCTGGTACTGGGCCAGGCCGATGAGCAGGCTCGCGATCCGGTCCAGCGGGTCCGTCCGCAGCCGGCCCGTGCGCAGGTCGATGGTGAAATCCATGCGGGCGGCCAGCGCATCGGGTTCGGCGGCGCGCCACGTGATGGTGCCTTGGACCGTCACCACCTTGGTAGTCGCGGGAGCGGGCCTGGAACACGAAATCCGTGTCCCGGTCGTCGGCCGGGATCTCCATGATGCTGGTGCGATCCGGGTCGAACCAGAAGGCGAGCCCGCGGCCGGAGCGCACCAGGCGGCCGCGACGGAACACCACCACGTGGCTCGCCGCCTCGCTGCGGAGGTGGCGGTAGCCGAAGAAGCGGGAGATCTCAGCCATTGGTGCTCCACAGACGCTGCCGCAGCGTCGCCAGGCCTTCGGTGCGGACCATCTTGCCGTCCTCGAACACCGTCTCTAATAGCCCCTGCCCTTCCTGCTCCCAGCTCTGCAGTTCGTGCAGCACGAACTCGCCTGCTTCGCGCTCCACGCGCAGCAGCCCGCGCGCCGAGTTCTTGGTGCCGTTGTCGGTCTTGGGCGCCTTGAACAGAACCCGGTCCTCGCCGGCCACCACGCCGAACGTCGCCTTGATCGCGGTGCCGAAGCTGTCGCGGGTGACGTGCTGGTAGGTGTAGGAGCCGATGCCGAACACCATGTTGCCCGACGCGAACCCCTTGGCGGCGAGGGCCTCCAGGATCCGGGTGGCGCGGTCGAGCGTGATGCTGTCGCCGTAGATCATGCCGACCCGGGGGTTCAGCACGCGATAGCCTTGGGGCGTAGTGGTGCCGCCGAAGATGTCCCACAGGCACTCGACGGCGCCCTTGTGCTCGGGGGTCCCCGGCGCGGCGGCCGGGTCGCCGGCGATGATGTGGACGGGGTCGCCGCTGTCGGGGCGGAACACCACCTTGGCGTTGCCCAGCGCGTCCGGCGTGCGGGCCAGGATCTCCGGCTTCAACGCGGCGGCGTAGTCGGTCACCACGCGCCAGAAATCCCAGGTGTCGCTGACGATGCTGACGATGCCGGACGGGTAGGTCTCGGTGACCAGGCGCCGGAAGGTGCCGATCTCGTCGTCCTCGCCGCCCATGCACATCACCGAGTGCTCGGTGGCGGGGACGGAACCGCCGATGAGCGTGGGTTCGGCGTCCGGGTAAGTGGCTTCGAGGTAGTCGATCGCGGCGATCGTGTCGGTGCCGCAGAACGACAGCAGGTGCCCGGCCCCGCTGGTGGCGCCGTCGCTGATGCCGGACATGCCGCGGGCGGAGAAGTCGTGGCCGAGCCAGGGCAGCAGGGCCTTGTCGGCGCCGGTGCGCTCGGCATAGCGCGCGAACAGGCGGCGGTATTCGTAGGCGATGGTGGCCGAGGTGACGGCCTTCCACAGCTCGGCAGAGAGTTGCGTCTCGATGTAGTTGGTCACCCAGTAGAAGTCGGGATGCGTGTTGACCACGGTCAGCAACGGGATGCGCATCGGCACCCGGCTTCCCTCCGGCACCGCCTTGATCCGCAGCGGCAGGTAGCCGAGGTCGTGCAGCGCGGCGATGTGCGAGACGTCGACGGCGCCCTTGCCGAGCGAGAGATCCATCCGCCGCTGGTAGGCGTCGACGACCTCCGCCTTGGGCTTGCGGAAGAACTCGTCGTTCCAGGCGTCGATCAGCAGCCATTGGGCGAGGCCCTGTAGGCCGAAGAACACCACCTTATGGTCGAAATCCGGCAATACTTCGGCCAGCCGATCGCTGCGGCAAGTGAAGTTGGAATAGACCAGGCTCGTGCCGGGTGGATACTGGCGGATGTGGCCGGTCTTGTAGAAATCGGTCGCGTGGAGGGGGGAGATACGCATGACGTTATCCTTTCACGGTCTGGACGAAGCCCGGCAGTTCGGCGGGGAACGGGTTGGCGACGTAGATGCGGTCGATGGTCTCGGCCAGGGCCTCGAACCCGGCGCTGAAGATGCCGTGGGTGACGTAGAGCTTGACCCGGCCCCGGGTCAGGGGCCGCAGCACGCGGGCCAACTCGATGAAGGTGCGGCCGCCGTCGCAGATGTCGTCCACGATCAGGAAGTCGCGGTCGCCGATCGGCTCGCTGTGCACGGCCGAGCCGGTGATGGCGCCGGTGTCGGTGCTGCGGGTCTTCTCGGCTTGCACGAGCGGGACACCCGCCAGGCGGGCGCAGGCGGCGGCGCGCTTCACCGCGCCGAGGTCGGGAGCGACGATCACGTCCCGCGCCGTGACGATCGGGCCGGCGAAGTCGCTCGCGGGACGGTGGCGGACGCGGTGCAGCAGCGCCAGGGAGACGTCGCTGTGCGCGTCCCACACCTCGACCGAGCGGTAGGATTGTGCGTTCAGCAGGCCGCAGGCGACCGCGGCGGACAATGCCTCGCCGGGGTAGGCCACGCGATCCTGCCTGGCATAGGGCAGATAGGGGCAGACGAGGTGGATGGCGGGATCATGGTAATGGCGGCGGACGGCGTCGGTGAGGAGCAGCAGCGCCATCAGCGTGTCGGAGTCGACCAGGTCAGCGCGGATCGTCACGGCGTCGGCGGGACCCGGCGGCCCCTCGATCCGCACCTGGATCTCGCCACCGGGGAAGGTGAAGCAGCGCAGGGCGACGAGTTGATCGGCTAGGCTGAGAGTGAGGCGCATGGGTCCGGGGCTCCGGGAGAGCTTGGTTCGAGCTTTCCAATGAGGCGAAGATGGCCTATCATGATGTAATATGCAAGATACATATTAGTCGGTCATGCCAAGAAAGCCAGATTTCCCTGCTCCGATCGCCACGGTCGATGTCGTGCTGCTCACGTTGCGCGCCGGGTCGCTGTCGGTCGGGCTGATCCGGCGGGAGCAGGAGCCTTTCGCTGGTGTCGCCGCCCTGCCCGGCGGCTACGTCCATGTGCCCGAGGACGCCACGCTCGAAGCCTCGGCCGCGCGTATCCTGCGCGACAAGGCGAAGGTCGACTGCCGCTTCCTCGAGCAGCTCGGCACGTTCAGCGGCGCCGCGCGGGATCCTCGCGGCTGGTCGTTGACCGTCGCCTATTTCGCGCTGATGCCGGAGGCCGATCTGGTGGCGGCCGAGGCTTCCTTGTCGCTGCATCCGGTCGACGACTTGCCGCCTCTGGCGTTCGACCATGCGGCGATCATCGAGGCGAGTGTGGTGCGCCTGCGCGGCAAGTCGAGCTACTCCGCGCTGCCGGCTTTCCTGTTGCCGCCGCTGTTCACCTTGACGGAGCTGCACGCCGTCTATCAGCAGGTGCTGGGGACACGGCTGGATCCGGCTTCGTTCCGCCGGAAGATCCTGGACCAGGAGATCGTGGAGACAGCTGACACCCGCCGGATCGGGGCACACCGTCCGGCTAGCCTCTATCGCCTGCGATCGGGCCGGGCGCTCCCGTTCCAGCACCGGATCTGACGCCGCTCTGCCGACTCCCTATGTCAGGCCGACTTGTGCGACCATGTAGATGCAGTCAAGCGGTCGCCCCGGAGGTACCGGTGAGGATCGCGCTCAGAACTTTCGGGCGGTGGTCACCGATTGTCCGTCTCCGGTCGGCCTCGAGCAGCTTCCTGAAATCGTCGGGCGAAAGCGGTTTGGAGAAGAGGTAGCCTTGGGCGAAGTTGCAGCCGAAGACCGTAAGCAGCCGGAGTTGCTCCACGGTTTCCACACCTTCGACGACGACGGACAAGCCCAACTCGTGAGCGAGTTCGGTGATGCTGCGGATCACGGCAGCGGTGGCGGAGCCGGCTTTCAGGTCGCCGACGAAACCCCGGTCGATCTTGAGCACGCTGACCCGAAGCCGGGTGAGATAGGACAAGTTGGAATAACCCGCACCAAAGTCGTCGAGCGCCAAATTGATGCCGCGGCTCCAGAACTTCTCGAGGGACGCCCGCACGATGGGATGATCCGTCAGCATAACGCTTTCGGTCACTTCTATCAGCAACTGCCCAGGGTCCAGGTCAAACTCTTCGAGCGTGGCACATACTTGCTCGACGATATCGATACTCTGTAGTTGAAGCGGGGACATGTTGACCGAGATCCGCTTCATCAATCCTGCGCGCAGGATTGGCAGCGCCTCCTGGCAGCCAGCGCGCAGGACCTGCAGGCCCAAGGTCTCGATGAGCCCGCGTTCTTCAGCGATCCGGATGAAGCGTTCTGGCGAAATCACTCCGCGGGTCGGGTGACACCAGCGAGCGAGCACCTCCGCGGCGACAATCCGTCGAGTCCTCGTATCGACGATCGGCTGCAGGTGGACGGAGATCGCGTTCGTGCTGATCGCCTCCAGCAGATCGAGTTCGAGTTGATTGCGGTCTTCGAACTCCGCGAGCATCGTCGCCTTGAACGTTGCAACGCTGCGGCGTCCGCGCGCTTTCGCGGTGAAAAGCGCGAGATCGGCATAGCGCATCAGGTCTGCCCCGACGGTCGCATGCACCGGGAACGCCGCAATTCCGATCGAGCAGGACGCCAGCATAGGGAGGCCCTCAATCGTGCACGGTGCGCTCAACGCATCCCGAATGCGTCTGGCCATCGCGATCCCGGCGGTGAGGGCCCCGGACGGATGAGACATCACGATGGCGAACTCATCGCCGCCGAGCCGTGCGACCAGGTCATCGTCTCCGATGACGCCTCGAAGCCGCCCGGCAATCTCGATCAGCAGGGCGTCTCCGGCGGCGTGACCCAGCCGGTCATTCACTTGTTTGAACTGGTCGAGATCGATGAGCATCAGTGCAGCCTGATCCCCAGTCTCAGCACAGTTGAGGACTGTCGACGACAGGTGAGATTGAAAGCGCGCGCGGTTGGCCAGTCCCGTCAGCAGGTCCCGCTCTGCAAGCTCGACGGCGATGCGCCGTTCCCTCTCCACGTCTTTGGTCCGCAACTGCACGCGCCGTTCCAAATCGGCATTGAGCGCCACGAGCAACTTGTTCGCTTGATACAGTTCGAGACTTTTGCTTTCCAGCAAGCGCTCGGCTTCGAGCCGACCCGCTGCCTCGCGCTCCGCCCGACGCTCGATGCGCGCCAGGCGGCGTGTCAGCTCCTGCGCAGCTTCGGACACTGGCGCTGTTTGTCCGAGGGAGCTGATCCAAGCAACTCGACCCTGAGTCGCGCATACGGTCCGAGCGGTCCTTCAGCCGGCTCAGCCGTTATGTCTATCGATAGCCCGAGATGAGCGGCGGCTCCCCTGATCACGCCCATCGCCAGATCGGTCAGGTTCTTCGGGCTATGATAACCGATCACCAGGACCCGCTCGTCGCGAGCTTCGACCGAGAAGGTTGGTAGCTCCGCATCCGGATACAGCTTACGAACCTCGCATTCGTGGAACTGATTGATCTCGGATAGGATGTCGAACAGCTTCCGATCGGGGCCGAAGAAAGACGGCACATAGTTGACCCAGCTGGAAAAGCAGTGCTGCCCGAAGCCGTCGAGCGTTTCGGTGACCGACTTCCCCGTCGCCGCCGTGCAGGCGCCAACCAGCGTCACCATTTCCTCGAATGGATACGTGCCGACGCTCGTGTAGGCGCCGCCATGGGGGAGGTTGGCCGAGACGATCACGTCGTCGAGGGTTTCGTCCCCGTGTTGCTCTTCGACGTGCCGCAAGAACTCCGTGAATACCAAACCCTTCAAAGCATGAGTCCTCGCGCGATCCCCGACAACTTAGATGGAGGAACTGAAAGATTCGTTAACGCATCGCCTATTGCTGAACTCGTAAGGCATCCAAGCCTGCTCGGTCCGAGACTGGCGCATGATTTGCATCCGAGCAGGCATCATGGACGCAGGAATGGTGCAAAGCGAGACGCAGGGTGGCCACCGGCTCGACATCGAGGCGGTGACGCTGGCCTATGGCAAGACGACGATCGTCGACCGGGTGACGCTCCGGGTCGAGCCTGGCGAACTGGTGGCCTTGCTGGGGCCGTCCGGTTGCGGAAAGACGACGCTGCTCCGCGCCATCGCCGGTTTCATGCGGCCTACCGCCGGGCGGATCCTGTTCGATCGGGCACCGGTGGACCATCTGCCGCCGGGTCGGCGGCGGGTGGGCATGGTGTTCCAGAATTACGCGCTGTTTCCGAATATGACGGTGGCGGAGAACGTCGCCTACGGCCTGCAGGCCCGCGGTGTGGCCCGCAGCGCGATCGGCACGCGGGTCGCGGCGGCGCTGGATGCGGTGCAGATGGGCCGGTTCGCCGGTCGTCGGCCCAGCCAGCTGTCCGGCGGCCAGCAGCAGCGCGTGTCGCTGGCCCGCGCGATCGTCACGGAGCCGGCGGTTTTGCTCCTCGATGAACCGTTTGCCGCCTTGGACCGTGCGCTTCGGCTGGATTTGCAGCTCGAGATCAAGCGGCTGCAGCGCCGCCTGGGGCTGACGGCGGTGATGGTGACGCATGATCAGGACGAGGCGATGAGCATGGCCGACCGGATGGCGGTGATGCGCGCCGGACGGCTGGAACAGCTCGATGCGCCCGCCACGGTGTATGATGCGCCCAGCAACCGGTTCGTCGCCGGTTTCGTCGGCGCCAGCGTCGAGATACCCGGGCGCATCGCCGACGCCGCCGGCGACGATTGCACCGTCATGCTGGATGGCGGCGCCCGAATCGTCGTCGACAACCGAACCGGCCTCGGCCGCGAGAGCCGGGTGGTGGTTTCCGCGCGGCCGGAGCACCTCATGCTGTTCGACGACCCGGCGCCCGACCGGCTGCCGGCCGAGTTGCGCCAGTCCGCCCCGATCGGGGGCACGGTGGTGCACGACGTCAGCGTCGGCGAACTTGCCATGAAAGTCACCGAACCGCGCGCGGCAGCCACCCGGCCGCCCGGCCGCGTGTATGTCGGCCTGGCGCCATCGGCGCGGCCGGCCCTGTTCTCTGCCAACAGTTCCGGAGGTTAGCCATGTTTCCCACCCGCCGCTCCCTGCTCGGCGCCTCGCTCGGCGCTGCCACCTTGCTCGCCGGCCGTGACGCTCGGGCCGCCGGCAGCCTGACCGCGGCGATCTATCCCGGTGCGTGGGAAGATGCCTACCGCGCGGTCGTGGTGCCTGCGCTGAAGGCCGACGCCAATACCGACGTGGCGTTCGAGGCGCTGTTCGCGGTCGACGAGATCGCCAAGGCGCGCGCCGCCCGGGGCAACCCGTCGTTCGACGTGTTCCTGCTCGATCCCGGCCCGCGCGCGTCCGGCATCGACTATAATTTGTTCGAACCGTTCGACCCGAAGCGGCTGAAGAATGCCGACAAGGTGCCGGCCTCCCTGGCCGACACATACGGGATCGCGGTCGCCGCGCAGGTCGTCGGCATCGCCTACAACCCCAAGAAGATCCCGAAGCCGACGGGGTGGAAGGATCTGTTCAAGCCGGAGTTCGCCTCCCATCTCGGGCTGACCGGCTTCCAGACGACGTTCGGGACCATGTGCCTGATCGAGATCGCCAAGGCGTATGGCGGCTCGGAGACCGACGTCGAACCCGCCTTCGCCGAAATCGCCAAGATCCTGCCGAAGGTCGCGGCCGTCGCCACGCCAGCCGCATTGCCGGGCCTGTTCCAGCAGGGCCAGGTGGATCTGATGTATATCAACACGCAGACGGTGACGGCGCTGCAGGCCCGCGGTGTCGACATCGAGTTCGTGGTGCCCGATACCGGCGGGTCGGCCTTCGTGACCACCATGCATGTCGCCAAGGGCGCCAAGAACGTCGACCAGGCGTACGCCTACCTCGATACCGTGCTGTCGACCCCGGTCCAGGACGCGTTGGCCAAGACGCCCTACTTCTTGACGCCCGTGAACAAGGACGTCGATCCCGGGCCGAACGTGCCGATGAAGAGCGTCACCGACATCGACAAGTTCAACACGTATGACTGGTCCAAGATCAATCCGCTCCGCGCCAAGTGGATCGACCGGTTCAACAAGGAAATGACGAAGTAATGCGGCGGGACAGCATCATGTCGGGCCCGGTCCTGCTCGTGATGCCGTTGGCGCTGGCCCATCTGATGCTGTTCGCGGCGCCGCTGCTGTTGCTGGCGGCGACGTCGTTTGCCACGGACGAGACGCTGCACGCGTTCAGCCTGCGGGCGTGGTCCGAGTTGTTCGGCGATCCGTTCAACTGGCGGGCGTTGGCCAATACGGTGAAGCTCGGGGCGCTGACGGTGCTGGCCACGTCGTGCCTCGCGATCCCGCTGGCGTTGGTCCACATGGTGGCGGGGCCAGCATTGCGCCGGGTCATCCTGATCGCTGCCGTGCTGCCGCTGCTGACGTCCGTGGTGGTGCGCAGCTTCGCGTGGATCGCCATCCTGGGGCGGGAGGGCGTGCTGAGCACGGTGCTGCAAGCGACCGGACTGGCCAGCGGTCCCGTGCAGTTGCTGCAGACGGAGCCGGGGCTGATCTTGGCCCTGGCGCAGATCGAGATGCCGTTGATCCTGCTGCCGCTGATGTCCGCCCTGGGCCGTTTGAACCCCGCGTTGCTGGATGCGTCGGCCGTGTTGGGCGCGTCGTTGGCGCGGACGCTGTGGCGGGTCGTGCTGCCGGCGGCGCTGCCCGGCCTGGTCGCCGGTGGCAGCCTGGCCTTCGCGTCGTCATCGACCGCGTTCATCTCGCAGAGCATCATCGGGGGCGGCCGGCTGGTCTATCTGCCTGCGCTCGTGTGGCAGCAATCCATGCTGACGTTCGACTGGCCGATGGCCGCAGCGCTCGCGCTGCTGCTGATGGTCGCG
>CAZZVQ010000003.1:65363-100411 GCA_964657565.1 uncultured Acetobacteraceae bacterium | reverse complement strand
GACGCTGGAGAGCGCGGCTTCGCGGAGCAGGGTCCCGTGGGCCGCGGCGACGTCGCTGGCCGTATTGAGGGTCGCGAGGGTCTGCCGGGAGCGCTGGCCGAAGGTCTCGCGCAGCGGCGCGTCGGCCATGAAGTCGTCGATGTGCCGGGCCAACCCGGCAATGTCGCCGGGCTGGTAGAAGCGGGCGTTGACGCCGTCCGTCACTTGCTCGGGGATGCCGTCGACCGGGGTGGTGATGATCGGCAGGCCGAACGCCATCGCCTCCATGATGACCCGCGGGTAGCTCTCCCTGCGTGAGCAGAAGACGAAGAGGTCGGCGGCGGCGTAATAGGTGCCGATGTCGTCCCGCTCCGCTACGACGACGACACGGGCGCGCATCGAGGGCGGCATCGCCGCCACCCTGTCGTGCAGCGCGACGCTGTAGTCGCCGCCGGCATCGCCGACGATCAAGAGCAGGGTGTCGGCGTCGAGACCGAGTCGCTCGAAGGCTTCGACGAGATCGAGTTGGCCCTTGCGCGGGTGGATGGTGCCGACCGTCAACAGGACCGTCCGCGCCGGGTCGATCCGCAACCGGCGGCGGGCTCGGGCCCGCGTATCGGAGCCCAGATCCGCGGTCAGCGCGGCGGCGTCGATGCCGCCCGCGATCACCGTCGCGTTGTGATTGAAGTCGAGCTCGGCATAGACGAGCCGCGTCGCTTCGGCGACGTAGACGACTCGGTAGGGGTGGCCGAAGCAAGCGAGCGCACGCCGCTCGACCTCTTGCGCCAGATCGTCGTAATAGCCGCGCCAACCATCGCTCTCGTGGACGTTCCACACTGACGGGATCCCTGCTTCCGACGCGGCATCGATCGCGTAGAAGGTCTGGAGCGTATTGGCCACGACGATGTCGGCGTTCCAGTCCGCGAAGACCTGCCGCATCTCCTGCAACCCGGCGTGGTACTGCGGCAGTTCTCCGCCCCGATCCAGCGGAGACGGCCTGACGATCACCTTCACGCCCTCCCGCTCATACGCCTGACGCAAGGCGCCTTCCCGGGGCGAATAGACCAGCGGCTCGATCTGGCCCACGCGCTTGAGCTGGGTGCAGATGTCGAACAGCGCCTTCGGGGCGCCCTCGAGATTGAGGTTGTGCGAGCAGAACACCACAAGCAGGGGCGTGGGCTGCCGGGTCGGGGTGACCCGGGGCTGGATTTGGAACCGGCTGGGATCGCCGCATAGATTGGGGTTGAGATAGGGGTCGGTGCGACCGCGATAGAGCGCGACGAACGCGGCTAGCTCGGCGGGGCGCTCGAGCCGGGGGGCCGCCCCCTGCTGGCGCCGGAACGCGGCGGCCGGGTCGTAGACATGGCGCAGTCCCCGGTCCGACAGCCTGTAGCAGAGGTCGGCGCCACGGTAGGCGGCGCCGAAGGGTGCCTCGTCCAATCCCCCCGCTTCCAGGAACAGCGCCCGCGACACCAGCAAGCAGTCGGCGGTTACGGCGCCGGTGTTGCGGACGTAGCGGGTCATCGCCAGGTAGCCGGCATCCGACGGGTCCGCGCCCTCGAACGCCCGGGCGATCGGCACCGGGACTCGGTTCGTCTGCACGATCCCGGCCTGCTCCACCGTGCCATCGGCCCGCTGCAGCAACCCACCGACCGCACCGACCCCCTCGAGCTGCGCGAAGCCGACCATGCTGCCCAGCCAGGACGGATCGACGCACTCGACGTCGTCGGCCAGCAACACGAGGTAGTCGCCGGCGGCGTTCCGGGCGCCCTCGTTGACCAGGCGGGAGAAGCCGCCCGCATCCGACGCATCCAGGACCACGATCTCGTAGGTCTCGTAGCGCGTCGCGCGCAGGCTCGCGATCGTGCGGCGCAGTGGCTCGCCACCGTGGGACACGATCAGCACGGTCACGCGCGGGCCGCGGTCGGGGAATGCTGCGCCAAAGATGCCGTTGTCGA
This sequence comes from uncultured Acetobacteraceae bacterium, assembly GCA_964657565.1. Taxonomy (GTDB): domain Bacteria; phylum Pseudomonadota; class Alphaproteobacteria; order Acetobacterales; family Acetobacteraceae; genus JAVVHH01. The sequence continues at coordinate 98,474 of CAZZVQ010000003.1, read as the reverse complement.
TCCGTCGTGCCCACTCCAGATGTTGCGCGCAGCCCGGCGAGCCGCGCCGGGTCAGCGCGTCCTGCACCGCCTGGCGCCCCGCTTCGAAGCTGTAGGGCTTCGCCGCGCCGGAGCTCGCGGTCGACTGGGGCGACGCGCGCCAATGGTACAGCACGCGCGGTATATGGCCGACGTGGCGCGCTAGCTCGCTGGCGCGGAGGGCGAAGTCATGGTCCTGACTGCCTTCGTAGCCAAGCCGCATGCCCCCGAGGCGCCGCCAGAGCGAGGTTCGCACGCAGAGCGTCTGCCCCGCATACATGTAGGACAGCAGCATCTCGGGCGAGAAATCCGGCTTGAAGTGCGGATGCGTCCGCCGCCCCTCGGTGTCGATCTTGTCGCTGTCGGAATAGAGCAGGTCCGTCTGCGCATGCTCGGCCACGTAGAGGGCCAGCTCTGCCAGAGCCTCCGGCGCCAATGCGTCATCATGGTCCAGCAGCACGACGAACTCGCCGCCGGCCAACGCGACGGCGCTGTTCGTCGCGGCCGAGATGTGTCCGTTCTCGGGCCGGAGCACCAGCTTGATCCGCGGATCCCGGGCAAGTGTCTGCAGGTAGGCCGCCACCGCCGGGTCGGTACTCGCATCATCGGCGATGCAGAGTTCCCAGTGTGGATAGACCTGGTCGAACACGCTGGCGACGGCCAGGCGGAGCACTGCCTGGTCGGGCTGGTAGACGGTCATGGCGACGGAGAACATCGGCCGATCGTGGTCGGCGATGCCGTGCAGACGCCGCTCGAGTTCTCGGTCCGACCGTGGCGTTGGTTGGTTGAATGCCAGCCAGCTCTGATAGCGATCCGCCGGACCCGGCACCCGCCACGCCCTCGGCCCAGGGGGCGGCACAGGTGCCGTCGCAAGACGCTGCGGCGCTAACGACCCCTCCCGCCGGTGCCGAAGCCACAGGCCGATGCGGGTGTGCAGCTGGAGCGTGACCGCCCACCAAGCCGCGGCCGCGATCCTTCGCGCCAGCCGCGCCACTCCTGGAGCGCTCGTCAGCACGCGTCGAAGCGGCGCCGTCAATCTCCACGACGTGCTTTGCTGGACCGCTTGCAGCCTCTGCGCCAGGTCATCGCGTTCTGCGGCGAGAGCGGTCCGCAACGTCTCCAGTGTCCGCACCTGCTCACGCAGCTGTTCGAGCATCGCGTTCGCGGTTGCAATGGTCTGACGTCGCCTGTCGTTGGCGTTCAGTTCAGCGATCCGCACGTACTGAAGATGCGTCTCATGCCAGTCGCGATCGCTGAGCGCCGCCGCAGCCGGCGGAGAGACGGGTTCAGTCATTCGGGAGAGCCGGGGCGGACGGTATCAGGCCCAGCCCCCGACCCGGGCCGCGATCTCGCGGACGCGCTGGGTGAAGGTTTCCTCAGTATAAGACTGCGCCGCGGCTTCGGCCGCGTCGCGGAGCGCGTCGTGTTCGGAGGCTGGCATCGTTTCGAGCAGCCGGCGCGTCACCGCGGCGAGTTCGTCGAGCGTGTGGAAATGGAAGCCGGTGACGCCGTCCTGCACGATTACCGCCGGCCCACCGGCCGCGAACACGACCGGGATGCAGCGGGCCGACATCGCCTCGACGACCGAAATGCCGAAATGCTCGACCACCTGCGGCATGCGCTCGATGTCGCGGCCGACGCCGGTGGCGTGCCAATACAGGTCGCTCTCGGCGTAGAGGCGGTGCAATTCCTCGGCCGAGCAATTCGGGTGGAACGTGACCGGCAGGCCCTGCGCGCGCTCGATCAGTCCGGCATAATAGGCCTGGTGCACCGCCTCCGGCATCGTCGATCCGGCGAAGTGCAGCTCGGCCGCCACCCCCGCCTCGATCAGTGTGCGGAACGTGTCGATCATCGCGTCCTGCCGCTTGCGATGTCCGCCGACGAAGAAGCGGCCGACATGCAGGATCTGCCCGCGCCGCTTGGCCGCGCGCTGCGTCACCATCGGCACCGGCGGGGTCAGCACATCGATCGGGCGGAAGGGCAGGCCCGCCTCGGCGATCTGCCGCACGACATGCGCGCGCACATACTCCGAGTAGGTCAGGATCAGTTCGAAATCGCGCCAGAACGGCAGCCGCGCCTCCCGCTTGGCCTCGCTTTCGAACGGGAACGGGAACTGGCAGATGTAGATGTTGTGCCGGGCCATCCCGGCGGCCGTGGGCAGGAGCTCGTTGCCGAGCACGAAGGCGAGGTCGGCCGGGTGGCGGTCTCCGAGCGAGGCGGCCTCGGCCAGGTCGACAGTGGCGAGATCGAGCTCGAATTCGCGCGCCATGGTCCGCAGCCGGGTCCGGCTGACCCGGTAGGATGTCACCAGGGTCACGTCGGCAACGGGCGCGAGCGCCTGGGCGATGGTCAGGATGTAGCGTTCGCCGCCGCCGGCCGTGATCGGGTAAGGCGTGAAGATCAGCACGCGCGGGCGCGGGCCCGGTTCGCGTTCGTCTCTCTGCTCTTCAAGCAGCAGAGCGGGCGTATGCTGCCACATCGTGTCCAGGGCTCGACCCCAGCGACCCACGAACTTGGTCCGATTGAGCGCGACGACGTCGCCGGACACTCCCTCGCGCTCCGCGTCCGGCCCGGTGCGCGTCACCGCCGAATCCGGACAGCACACCGAGTGCCGCCCGAGCAGCCGCAGCTTCAGGCAAAGGTCGGCGGTTTCGTAGGAGCCGGGATCCCATGCCAGGTCGAAGCCCAGCACACGCAGGAAATCGTCGCGCCGCAGCAGCAGGCAGGCGGCCGACAGGGCGTCGACGATTTGAGGGGTGCGTGGGGCTGCGGCCGGCGCCAGGACCGTCACACCCCCATCCGGGTCGATCAACCAGCCGGCATCCAGCAGCGCGCCGTCGGGCTGCACCAGCCTGGGGCCGGCGGCGCCGATCGCGTCGTCCGCGTCCAGCGCCTGCACGAGCGGCGCGAGCCAGCCCGGCGGCACGAACGACGCGCTATCCAGCAGACAGACGTAGCGGCCCCGCGCCGCCTCGACGCCGATATTGTTGGCTTCGCCGAAATAGCGATTGCCGCCGAGCGGGATCACCTGCGCGAACGACGCTTCGGCCTGCAATCGCTCGACCTCGGCGGCGGCGCTGCCATTGTCGACGAGGATGATCTCGTATCGGTATCCGGTGGTGTTCTGCCAAACATGCTGCAGGCAGATCAGCGCGGCGTCGCCCGCGCTGCGGTTGTAGACGACGATCGACACCTCGGGCGCGATTGGGTCGAACCACTCGATTAACGGCAGGAACCCGGTCCGCGGCACCGCGATGTCGGCGAGCGTAAAGCGCTTGGCCTCGTCGCGCGGTAGGCTTTCGGGCGGGGGTTCGAGGGCGACCGGCGGCGGTTCGGCGACAATCAAGGCTGGCGGCGGCCGCCGCGACGACATCGCCAGCCGGGCGCCGGCACGGATCGATCGCCGCACCGCCCCGGTGATGGGCCGAGGCACGCGGGCGAGTAGTTTCTGCGCATGGGTCAGCGTCCGCCAGGCCGTGGACTGGAGGATCGTGTGGTAGGCGTGCTCGATCTGGCGCAACTGGGCGATCACGTGATCGCGGGTGGCCAGGTCGTGGGCATTCTGCGTCAGCCGAGCTTGCGCCTCCGCCAGCCGGGCTTGCGTGTCGGCCAGCTCGTGTTGCGTGTCCTCCAGCTGCTGCCGACGCGCGGCCGCGCGGGCTTCGCCGGCGACCGCGATGAGGTGGAGCCGATCAGCCCGGTGCGTGCTGGCCTGCGCCTCGGCGGTCAGCGCCTCGATCCGCTGTTGCGCTTTGCGAGCGGAGGTTGCGGCGGACGCGGTCATGCACCGCAGGCCACTTTGCGCGAAACGCTCGCGGATCCCGGCGATGATGGTGGGATCGCGGAGCCGGCAGAGGTCGCGGATGGGGCCCTCGAGCTCGGTGCCGACCGCCAGCACGCCAAGGCCGTGCTCGTGCAGGAACTCGAAGGCCGGGTATTGGCGGCCGAGCTCGGCCCATAGCCGCCATACGCCGAAGCCCGGCGTGCGCTCGTTGGTGTCATGGAACAGCACGACCCCAAGCGGCGACAGCTTCGCCCGCCAGGTCTCGAAATCATGCCGCACCACCTCGTAGGTATGGCACCCGTCGATATGCAGCAGGTCGAGGCTACCGTCGGCGAACTGCGCCGCGGCGGTGTCGAACTGGGTCCGCAGCAGGCGCGAGAAGCTGCCGTAGCGGGGATCGTGGAAGGCGGCGAGGTCGGTGAAGACCTGCTCGGGATAGAACCCGGCCTGCGCATCGCCGGTCCAGGTATCGACCGCGGTGCATTGCGTCGACAGCCCGGCCGCCCGCACGGCTTCGCAGAACGCGGCATAGGAGACGCCGTGATGCGTGCCCAGTTCGACCAGCGTGCGCGGCTGCAGCGCCTGGACGAGCCAGAATGCGAAAGGGACATGGCCGTACCAGGCGCTGACGACGCCGGATCGGGGCGCTACGGCGAAGAGCGCGTCCTGCGCCGGGTCGGTCAGCCGGTCGAGGGCGTCGTGGGGCAGGGCCTGCTCCGGGTTAAGTGTCACTGTGCCCGGTCGGGCCGGTGTAGCCGAACCTGCTAGGCGGCGCTGCTGTCACTTGCAATACGGGTCGTCCAATCCGCCAACACATCCCTCAACGTGGTATCCCACGGAATCGACGGCACCCAGCCCAGCATTTCCCGAATACGCGCGGAGTCGCCACAGGCCACCTGGATCTCGGCGGCGCGCTGCAGCCCCGCATCGGCCGCCACCGTTGCCTCCACCCCAGCCAAGTCGAGCAAACGCCTGAGAACGTCCCCGATCCTGCGGGGCGTGCCGGATGCCACGTTGAGAATACAACCGGCTGGAAGCACGTCCGCCTTGCCGAGGCAAGCCGTATAGGCATCGCACACGTCTCTGACATCCAAGAAGTCCCGCAGCGGATCGAGCGATCCCACCGTCATGGTTGCAGCCTGCTGACCGGCAGATATGCGTGCGATCTGGCGCGCGAAGGCGGGAACGGCGAAATCGGCCGATTGCCCTGGCCCGGTATGATTGAACGGCCGGGCCCGGATGACCCGCAGACCATCGCTCACCATCGCGCCCAAAGCGAGGTCGGCCGCCGCTTTGGTGGCCGCATAGGTGTTCATCGGCGCCAGGGCCGTCGCTTCGGTCACCGGCTCGCCGGAGGCGAACGAGCGTCCATAGACCTCTGCGCTGGACACGTAGAGCAGCAGGCAGCCCGGCGCGAAGGTCAGTATCGCTCGCGCAAGCTCCAGCGAGCCATGGAGATTGACACGCCAGGCAAGCGCCGGGTCGTCTTTGGCGGCCGCGACGGCAGAGATGGCGGCGAGATGCACGCACGCATCAGGCCGCTCGCGCGCGATGAGCGATCGGACCGCCTCTGCGTCGCTGACGTCAAGCTCGATATGCCCGATCCCGCAAAGCAGCAACCTGCTCTCGGGAAACGACTGGCGCAGGCGTGGAACGAGATGGTGGGCGACGAAACCGGAGGCGCCCGTCACCAATATGCGGGCAGGAGGTTTCGAGCCCAAGCCGGGTGGCTCTAACGCGCCAACTGCGCCCGGTGGCGCACCAGATCAGCCTCCACCATTTCGGCGATCATCTCTGCCAGGGTCACCTGCGGGGTCCAGCCAAGCTGTTGCCGCGCCTTTTCCGCGTCGCCCAACAACACGTCGACCTCCGCCGGGCGCAGGAACTTCTCATCGACCCGGACGAACGCCTCGTAGTCCAACCCGGCATAGTCGAAGGCCAGCCGGCAAAATTCGCGGATGGTCGTCGTCTGACCGGTCGCGATCACGTAGTCCGACGCCTGCGGCTGCTGCAGCATCAGGTGGATGGCCCGCACGTAGTCGCGCGCGTGTCCCCAGTCGCGTTGGGCCTCGAGGTTGCCGAGCTCGAGTTCCTTGGCGAGACCGAGTTTGATTCGCGCCACCCCGTCGGTGATCTTCCGGGTCACGAACTCGATGCCGCGCAGCGGGCTTTCGTGGTTGAACAAGATGCCGGAACTGGCATGCAGGCCGAAGCTCTCGCGGTAGTTCACCGTCATCCAATGGGCGTAGAGCTTGGCGACGGCGTAGGGACTGCGGGGATAGAACGGGGTCCGCTCGTTCTGCCGCGGCTCCTGGATCATGCCGAACATCTCCGAGGACGACGCCTGATAGAAGCGGGCCTCGGGCCGCACGATGCGCACCGCCTCGAGAACGTTGGCGGCGCCAAGCGCGGTGACGGTGCCGGTCAGCAGCGGCTGCTGCCACGAGGCCGCGACGAAGCTCTGTGCCGCCAGATTGTAGATCTCGTCCGGCTTCACCTGGTCGATGGTGCGGATGATGCTGGATAGGTCGACCAGGTTGGCATCGTGCAATTCGACGTGGTCGAGGACCCCGAGCCAGCGCAACCGCTCACCGATCACGTCCGACGACGCCGAGCGCCGCAGCAGCCCGACCACGCGATACCCCTGATCGAGCAGATGCTTCGACAGATAGGCACCGTCCTGACCGGTGATGCCGGTGATGAGAGCTGTAGGCATGGGTCTCGCGTCGATATCAGCGGCTGGGGTTACCCGAGCCCGGCAGGCTCGTCCACTCTCCGCACCGGGCGCGCCAAATTGGCAATTACTATAGTTTGCCTGAGTATTTCGATCAGCAGATCCGAATTAGCCATAATCGCCGCTGCTTCTATTCGCCTGCCGTGATCGCGTGAGTCGAACGCCGACCGGCAGCAATACCAGCCCCGAAAGTGCCAGCAACGGCAGCAACACCGGGAGCCGCATCACCAGCGCCAGGCTCGGCGCTGTGCCGTCGGCCAACGCTTCCCTCAACCCGGCCCCGATGCTGGCAAATACTGCTGTTGCTGGGATCAGTCCCAGCATGGTTGCGACAACGAACACCTCGACCCGCAGGCCCGCCAGCGCTGCTCCGATGTTCAGCCCCCAGGACGGCAGCACGGGTAGCACCCGTAACGCCAGCAAGGCCGAGAATCCGTGCTGCTGCAGCTGAATTCGCACTCGCGCGATGGCGGCGGCGTATCGCCCGGCGTCCATCCTGCCAAATGCCGCGCCAGCCCAGAAGAACATCGGCAGCGCACCGAGCGTGGCGCCGATGATGGAATAGATCGTGCCCGCAAAGGGCCCGAATAACGCACCGGCGATCACACCCATGGCCGGGCCGACGGGCAAGCATATCGCGGCCATCGCCGCATAGGACAGGATCAGGGCGGCCGCGGCCAACACGGCATGGTTGGCAGCATAGTCCTGCAACGCCAGAAATCGCGTGCCGAGTTGCGCCCAGACCATGCTGTCCTGCAGCCCCAGCGTGGCGAAACCGATGCCGAGGGCAGGAAGCAGAAGCAACGGCAGCAAGCGCCACATGGCTAAGCGGGCCGCTCGGCAAAGGAGAAATGCTTGTGCAGGAAGTAGCTGACCGCGACCGGGCTGATGACGCCGATCACGTGCGCGATGAGGTCCGCATGCCAGGTCATCCCGAACAGCGGAAACACGACCCGTGCAAGCCCCACGCTGACCACCCAGACCTGGGCGAAGCCGAGCGCGTTCACCAGGGCGAAGCGGGCGAACTCGCGGTGCACACGCTGACCGCTCGGCGTAAACACCATGAGCCGGGCCAGGACGAACGCCACGACCATGCCCACGAGATAGGCCAGGGCAACCGCCCCTTCGTACGGGATGACGAGGTTGAGCAGTTCCCGCGAGCCGATGTTGACCGCCGCCGCCAGCCCGCCGGTGACGAGGAACCGCAGGAAACGCGCGCGTTCAGACACTGGAAGCGCCGGCGATGGGAACGGCCCCTGCCATCATCTGACCGAACCGTACGCTCTCCGCGATGCCGCGATCCTCGGGATAATAGAAGCAGGTATCGGCCACCTGCAGCCCGGCGATGGGCGTCTGGACCGCCGGAATGCTGGCCAGGAACCCCGGGGGACACACGGGTTGCGCGTGGCGCAGCCTCCCGACATGGGAAGCGATCAGGTCCTCCGGCTGCACCGCCGGGTTGATCCGCGACAGGCAGGCCATCGCCTCGTCGATGAACACCCGGTCCTCCCGCGCCCAGCGCGGGTGATCGACCGGCATGTAGTAGGGTACATACACGACGGTTTCTTGCCGCTCGGTCGGCCGCAGGTTGGAAAATTCGATGATCCCCGGGATCGGCATCTCGGGGTCGACGACGTTGACCCAAAAGTGCGGCGTGACCGACCGGCGCAGCTTCAGGACGATACAGGTAACCCCGATGTTGAGGATCGCGTCATAGGCCGCGCGCCACTCGGGCGGCAGGTCGGGCATGAGCGTCGAGACCAGCGGAGTCGGCACCGTCGAGATGACGGCGTCGCACGGCAAGGTCTCGCCCCCCGCCTCGACGGCCACGACCCGGCCGCCCTCCGTCACCACCCGGCTCGCCGGCAGACCGAGCCGTACCGTCCCACCGAGACGATGGATCGTGGCCATCAACGCGTCGACCAGCGTCTGCGAGCCGCCCTCGATGTAGCCCAGCTCCTCCTGCATCAACGATCGGCGCGACCGCCCGACCCGGCGGATGCGGGTCCAGATCCACGAAGCCGAGACGTTGTCGGCATACTGGTAGAACTTCAGGTGGAACAGCGGCTGCCACAGCGCCCGATACACGTCTGGGCCGCACCAGCGAGTGATCCAGGTTTTGGCCGAGACATGCTCCAGCGCCGGCCAGGCGTTCCGCCGGGTGGAGACGAACATCAACAGGCCGTAACGCAGCTTCTGCACCAGGCTCAGCAGCGGGAAGCGCAGCAGCGATATCGGATCCCCCCACGGATACAGCCGGCCACCGGTGAAATAGGCCATCGACGTCCCACGCCAGCGCATCCGGTCGCCGATGCCAAGCTCCTGCATCAGCGCGAAGGTCGGCGCATCCGATTTACAGACGAAGTGGTAGAACCGCTCGATCGAGAGGCCCGCGAGATCGAAATGCGCCGCCATGCCGCCGGGCTCCGGACCCGCCTCGAGCAGCGTGACATCATGCCCCAGCGTCAGAGCCCGATGGGCGGCCGCCAACCCCATGGCGCCCGCCCCGATGACCACGACACGGGCCATCAGAACGCCAGCTCGACCGACGCGTAGCGCGTGTCCCGGAACGTCTCCATCACGGCGTCACGCAGCTTGGTCGCGGGCACGCCGAACAGGCCCGGCCAGTCGATGACCTCGAACACGTCCGGCGTCACCAGCGCCTCGAGCTGTTTCGTCGTGAAAGGCGGATTGCGGTCCACCAGGGCGTACGCGGCCAGCATGCCGCGGAACAGGCCGTAGGGGATCCGCACCACCGGCGCCTTGGCGCGGACGGCCTCGCGCACCAGGCGCATCAGATCGATGTAAGCGATGTACTCCTGCCCGCTGATGTTGTAAGCGCCGGTCATCCGCCGATCGAGCCCGGCCATCAGCACGCCGCAGAAATCGCCGACATAGAGCGGCTGCCGCACATACTGGCCGCTGCCCGGCACGGGGAACACCGGCGCGCGCTGCATGAACCGCGCCAGCCAGCCCAGGTGCTTGCGGTCGAACCAACCGAACATCAGCGTCGGCCGCAGCACCAGCGTGGGGTGCCCGGCGGCCAGCACCAGAGCCTCCTGCTCCGTCTTGCTGCGCGTGTAGAAGTCGCTGGCCGCCGAGTTCACGACGGACGAGCTGATGTGCACGAGGTGGAGCTCGGGCCGGTCCGCCAGCGCCTCGAGCAGGTGCCGGGTCGCGACGATGTTGTTGCGCCGGAACTCGTCTTCCCCCAGGCCGCCGATCTGCGCTTGCCCGATCACCACCGCGTCCGCACCGTCCAGCGCCCGCGTCCAGGGGCCCGGCTCTGCCATGTCCGCCTCGATCACCTCCAGCCCCGGATGCAGCGTGCGCAGCGTGGCGGTATTGGCGGGATGTTTGTCGATGGCCACGATGTCGGTGTCGCCGCGCGCGCGCAGTCGGGCGATCAGGTTCTGGCCGACCAGCCCCGCGGCGCCGGTAATGACGACCCGGCTCATAGTTTCGTCCGGTGGAACAGCGGCCGCGGGATGGACCGCACCACGAGCATGATGCCGCGCCAGAACCAGGGCGTGTAGAGCACCGCCCGGCGGCGCGCGACGGCGCGGACGATGTCGGCCGCGACCTGGTCCGGCGTCGCCCAGAGCGGGCCCTTGCGGTCCAAATGCGCCGTCATCTTCGTCGAGACGAAGCCAGGCCGGATATCCAGCACTGCAACCCCGGACCGGCTCAACCGGTGCCGTAATCCCTCCAGGTAGCGCTGCAGGCCGCCCTTAGCCGCGCCATACAGGTGGTTGCTGCCGCGGCCGCGGTCGCCGGCCACCGAGGAGATTACCGCCAGCGCGCCGTGGCCCTGGCTCGCGAAGTGCCGGGCGAGCTCGTTGGCCAGCAGCACGGGGCTGGTGAAATTCAACAGGATGCCGGCCTGCGCGGCGGCCACGTCGCGCTCCGTCTCGCCTTGGTCCGGCAGGGTGCCGTAGGCGATCAAGGCGATATCGACCACGCCCCACCGCGCGAAGGCCGCCTGCGCCGTGGCGGGCATGGCGGCGGTGTCGGCGAAGTCGGCCACGAGCACCGCCGTGTCCGGGGCGCCGCGAACGGCCAGATCCGCCGTCATGGTGGTCAGCGCCGGGTCGTCACGACCCACCAGCACCAAGCGACACCCGGCCTCCGCATAGCGCCGCGCGACGGCCGACGCGATCTCCGAGGTGGCGCCGAACACCGCGACGACCTTGCTATCCACAGACATCGGGGCTCACCGCGACGGCGGCAGCACGATCCGCCTCGCGAGGGAGGACGAGAACTGCGGATCCACCGATGCCATGAAACGGTCGAGGTTGGGGTAACCCTGGCGGAAGCTCGAGGCCGCCATCAACCCGTCCTTGGCGGCGTAGATGCGGCCGCCCGCCGCGACCGTGATCGCCTCCAACCGCGCCATCAACAGGCGCGTCGCCTCGCCCTTGTTGGGGAAGTCCAGCGTCAGCGTGGCCCCCGGCATGGGAAACGACATCAGCCCCGGCGATGGCTGGTCTGCGAACATCTTCATCACCGCCAGCATCGATCCCTGTCCCGTGTCGGCAATGGTGCGCAACATCTCCGCCATGGCCGCCTCGGAGGCGGCCACCGGCACGACACCTTGAAACTGGAAGAACCCGGCGGGGCCATAGACACGGTTCCATTGGCCGACCGCGTCCAGCGGATACAGCACCGGCTCGTAGCTGCCCACCCGTCGCACCTGCCGTCGTCCGGGCCCGAGCTTGCGCCAATACGCCGCGTTGAACGCCCGCACCGACAGCGGCGTGGCCAGCGAGCGCGGCGGCACGACCGGGAACGCCATCCGTGCGTCACGCTCCGCCGCCTCGACCGTGCGGCCCGGCATGTGCCGGGCGCGGGAGAAGATGCCGCGCCCCAACCCGCGGCCGGAGGCCAGGCAGTCCACCCATGCGGCCGTGTATTCCCACTCCGCATCCGAGTCCCGCGCCAGAGCGAAGAAGTCGTCGAGACCGTCGAAGCGGATATCCTCGGAATCCAGCGCCAGGCCGGGCACGCGGCGCAGCTGGATCGTCGCTTGCAGGATCAGGCCGGTGAGACCCATTCCGCCGATGGTGGCGGCGAATAGCTCGGGCTCGTCCGTAAGGCTGCAGGTCACCTGCGTCCCGTCGCTGCGCGCCAACTCGAGCGCGTTCACATGCCGTCCAAAGGTACCGAACGCGTGATGGTTCTTCCCATGCACGTCGCTGGCGATCGCGCCGCCTACGGTCACGAAGCGCGTGCCCGGCGTGACCGGCAGGAACCAGCCGCCGCCATCCGGCCCGGCACGGCAGACGACCGCCAGGATGTCCGCGAGCCGCACCCCGGCCTCGCACGTCAGCAGGCCAGTCGCCGGGTCGAAGGCAATGAAACGATCGAGCCCGCGGCAGTCGATCAGCCGTCCATCCGGGTTGAGCGGCGCGTCGCCGTACGATCGCCCGCAGCCATGCGCCAACACGGGCAGCGCATCGGGCGCCGCCACCATGGCCGCCGCCGCCTTGAGAGAAGCCGGCCGGCTAACCCAGTGGCGGGCAGCGATCACCCGGCCCCACGACATCACGTCATCACGCCAGGCGCCGCTCATGGCAGCCGAGCCACGAGGTAGATGAGGGCGCACAGCCCAGCCAGGACCAGCGAGAGCCTGTCGCGCACGGCGAATGTCACAGGGTCCTCGCTCATGCGGCCGTGAACGGCCAGATGCCAGATCCACAGCGTCCATAACAGCAGGATCGGCATGACACCCCACAGCGCTCCCGGCTGGGCGTAGATGCTCCGGGGATACTGGTCGGAGATCAGATAGATCATCACGATGATGATGGCCGAGAAGCCCGAGGCGATGCCGCTGGCCATCAGCAACGGCAAATCGTCGCGGCTGTAGCCCCGGGCCCGTCCGCCGGGATCGGCCATCAGCACCCGGCGTAGCTCGGCGTAGCGCTTGACGATCGCCAGCCCGAGAAAGAACAGCATCGAGAACGTCAGCAGCCACGACGACACCGGGGTGAGCACCACGAGGCTGCCGGCCAGCACCCGCATCGTGAACAGCCCCGCCAAGATCGTCACGTCCACCATCGCGATCCGCTTGAGCGCCAGGCTGTAACACAGCGTCGCCACCAGGTAGGCCAGCAGCAGCGCCGTACAGCCCGGCGGCAGCATCAAACTGGCGCCCAGCAGGCTGGCCGCGATCATCACGCCGGCCACCATGACGCCCTCGCGCGGCCGCAGCACGCCGGCGGCAAAGGGTCGGAATCGCTTGCTCGGATGATCGCGATCGCTGGCCAGGTCGAGCAGATCGTTGACGATGTATGTGGCCGACGCCAGGACACCCAGCAGGACGAACAGCATCGCCGCCTGGCCAAATTCCGCCAAACGACTGGAGCCCAGGATGACGGCGACGAACACCAGCAGGTTCTTCACCCAATGATGCAGCCGCAGCGCCGCCGCCCAGGCCCGCCAGGTCGGCGGTACCGCGGGAAAGGCGGCTTCGACGACGGCATCCGGCGCCAGACCCCGCCGCAGGCGGTCCACCTGGCCCACCAGCACGACGCTCCGGGACCGCGCGAAGATGGGCAGGTCGACCACCGCGTCCCCGGCATAGGCGAAATGCTCGCCGAACGCCGCTTCGATCGCGTCGGCTTTCGTGGCGCCACCGAGGTTGCTGCCCATGTCGGAGCCGCGGGCGATGTCGAACAGACCGAGATGCCCCGCCACGGCGTCCGCAATCGACTGGTCCGCCGCGGTGAACAGCCCGATCCGCCGCCCCGCCTGCCGCTCGGCCCGCAGATACGCGAGGAGATCCGCGTTGTAAGGCAGCAACTCGGGGGCGAACGGAGCCGTCGTGGCTACGTGCCGCTTGAAATGGGCCTTGCCGCGCAGCAGCGCGCCGAGCAACGGCAGGGCCGCCTGCGGCCGGGTCTTCGCGAGAGCGAGTAACCCCTCATGCAGGGTATCGGACGGCGTCAGCGTCCCGTCGAGATCGACCGCGAGCGGGTATCGTGGCGCCAGCGGGGAAGACGAGGCAGAAAACGCCCGATCGCCACTGCCCAGCGCAACGGGTTGCCCCCCCGGCCGAGATGCAGCGTCGTTGAGCGCGGGGCGGGTGATCCGTCGATAGCGTGGCCGCGGCGTCGGCGGGGTGAGACGGGATAGGTGCAAGCCGAGCGTCTATCCGGACCCACGCGCTCGCCGCGCACGTCGCAGTGCGTCACGCCGGAGCATGACCGCATCCTGCAACGCCCGAAGCAGCGGGGCTCCAGGTTGTGCCGACAAGAACAATGTCGTCGCCTCCAGTTCGTCCCCAGAGGATGCCTTGCTATAATTACGAAAGAGTTAGCGGCGGCGTGGGATTTAGGCGTCCGGGCTCATCGGACGGGCAGGGGCGGCTCGCGGCGAGCCCATATCTGAACGGCGCCGAACGTCTCGGCCGGGCGGTAGGTATCGTGCAGGTAGTCGTCCAGCAGCATCACGCCGCTACTGATGGCACTCCCGTTCGGCTCGTGCGCGTCGTCCCAGGCGGTTTCCAATACGATGAAGGGCGGGGCCTTCGCCCGGAGTTCCGCTATCATTTCGCGCTGTATGGGTTCGGTCGTCTGCACTCCGGGATCCATATGATGCCACTTGGTGGCGGAGGAACGGTCGGCGAGGAAGTAGAATGCCACATCGTTCAACAGGATCTTGTCATGCCGCCCGAGCCCCACGAATAGCGGAGTGCCGGGTTCGGTAACGCTCCTGATGTACGATATGGCGCGGACCGTGTCGGGGTCGAAAACGAAGCAGCGCAACCGGTCAAGGCCTGGGGGCACGCTGCAATCGGCGCCACGGGCCAGCCAGTAGGCATTGAACGAAGCGCGCGCGATATCAACGCCTAACGCTGGCAGTGTACCGAGCCCTATCCCGAGGCCTACGCCAAGCACCATCGACCTTAGCCTGCCCACACAGGATCGAAGCCCGGCCAGGCAGCCGAGCATCGCCACCGAAGTCACTAGCGCCATGCTCATGTGGAGGGCGCTGAAACGGACATAGCCCTTGGCGATGAACACGAACGTGAAAAGCAGCAGCAGCAGCGCCAGCCAAAAAAGAGGACGCTTGGCTCGGCTGTTCCGGCCGTCGTTCACGAGCACGACCGTCGCGACGGCCGCGATCACCATGGGGATGTAGCTGCCAATCTCGAGCGGATTGTACAACAGCAGACCCCAGTCGGGCGGCGGTAGCGACCGCATGGTGGTATAGGATCGGGCCGGGATCAGCACGACATCGAGCCACAAATCCGGCAGCGTACCGGTCAGCAGATCGTAGATCCCGAGCGGGCCCGCAACCATCGCCACCCCAGCCACGAACGGGACCAGCAACCGGCCGGCGCTCCTCGACGCACTTCCGGCGGGGACCCCGATCGCGAAGGCCAGGAGCACGACCATCGTGCAGACGCATGCCGCGAACGCCGCATCGTACCGGAATAGTCCAACGCCCCCCACGAGCACGCCGGCGAGCACCAAGCGCCACGGACGGCGGTCGCCGGCAAACACGGGCACCAGCGCGAGCGCACTGGCGAGAGCGAGGGCGAGAACGGGAAAAACCGGATACCCGTAGAAGCCATAGGCCGACAGCCAGAGAAACGCGACCAGCCCGGCGATCACCGACATGGCGCCTTGGCCGGAGCCTCTGACCAGCAAGAATACCAACACCGCGATCGCCGACCGCACGCCACTATCCCAAACCCGCTCGACCAGCACTGAGGGTGAGAAGAGCTTGAACAGCCATGACAACACGTAGAAGCTGCCAGGGCCATAATTGGCGTAGAAGTCGCGATGCGGAATGTCTCCGGCCCCCACCCGCTGCGCGCCGAACAAGATCAGCCCCTCATCATAGGCGGAAATTCCCCTGTCCATGCAGATGAACGAACCTATCATGCAGGCCAGAAACAGACCCGCACACGCCAAGGCCAAGCGGGCACCATGGAGAGGGACTAGTCTTGTCACGCTTTATCCACGCGACCGGGCACTCTTCTTGGGTGGAGTCGGAGTATACACTAGTTTCTTCTGCATGGCTGTACCTCTAACCATCTAAATGCTATCCATCACGAGCTAGCCGGCTTTAGCTAAAGGGCTATCCGAAGATAACTGCTTTGACTGGTAGAGCGTTGGTTGCGGTGGGTTGTGCCGGGTGGATCGTATAGTTCCATTCGCCCTGCAACGCGTCCCGGGTGAGACGGAGACGATCCGCCTCTTCGAACCGCCGTCAATCACACAAACAGACCAACACACTTGTGCGCAGTCCTATCGCTCTCCGAGCGGTGAGCGGTTTCGGCTTCGGAGCAGCAAGTCTATCGCTTCTCCGAGCAGGGCCTGGATCTTCACCCGCGGCTTGCCCGGTTCGCTCTCGTCGAGCGCCAGTTGGTGCAGGGCACGCGACAACTCCGGCGAGAAGTAGCCGCCCACGGGGACCTTTCCCTCGCGGTAGGTTGGGTAGCGCCGGCCAGTCGTCTTCTCGATCGCCGGTTCTGGCGGGGCCGGGTCGGCGGCCGGGGTTGGCGCAGGGGGAGCTGCCCTGGGTCGCTCACTGGCGATCTGCGCCCTCAGTGCCGCCAATCCAGGCTTCTTGCTCATCGCCGCTTTCCTGACTTTGTGTAGACATGCTTGTGCACAGGCAGATTTGCTTGTTTGCACACCCACAGCCAGGCGGCCGCAACTTCACGGGCAGCGCGTCCCTCCGGTTCCAGCTCCTGCGCCGCTTGCCCCGTCATCGTGGCCTGGTGATAGGGCGCGCGGTCGGCCAGGCGGAACGGTGCGATGTCCAGGCCGAGGCTGCGCATCACCTCTTCCGGCTCGGCATAGCCCACGCTCGCGCTGGGATGGCCGCCGTTGAACACGGCGAAGGCGGGTTTGCGCGTCATCTCGACCAGCGACGCCGTGATCCGTACGGCATGCAGGTCGAAGGCCCGCGGCCGGCACGGAACCAGGACAAGGTCGGCGGCGCGGGCCGCAGCGCTCGCGTCGGCCTGCGCCAAGGGCGGCGTATCGATCACCACGATCTCGGCCCCGGCGTCCTCCGCCTGCTTGAGCGTCTTGGCCAGATTACCGGCCTTTGCGGGGATGACGACGGGCGCCACGCCCTTGCGCCAGTCGCCCCATGCTTCCGCGGTCCCCTGCGGGTCGAGGTCGACGATCGCGGTTTCGTAGCCTTGCCGCGAGGCCTCGACGGCCAGGTGGATGGCGAGAGTGGATTTGCCTGCGCCCCCCTTCTGAGAAATGCACGCGCATACGAACACAGGATCACACCTCTATGACAGCAAGCCATCCCACAGTCGTGCGTTCATGTATCTGTGTCAACATACAAACACTAGGTGTCACTTGTGTGCTGGCAGACTCCAGTCGATTTCCGCGACACCACGGGACCGGAGGAAGTCGTTGGATTTCGAGAAGGAGCGCGATCCGAAGAACCCACGATAGGCGGCCAGCGGGGAGGGGTGTTCCGACCGATGCACCAAATGCCGGGTCGCGTCCAACATGGCGGCTTTCTTCTGTGCGTGGCCGCCCCAAAGCAGGAAGGCGACGGGAACGTCCCGGGCATTCACCGCCGCGATGATCCGATCGGTCAAGCGGTGCCAACCGGCCCGGGCGTGGCTGCCTGCCTTTCCTTCCTCGACGGACAGAGCGGTGTTGAGCAGCAACACGCCCTGATCGGCCCAAGCCGTTAGACAGCCATGATCCGGTGGCGCGACCCCGATATCGGCCGCCAGCTCCTTATGGATGTTTCGCAACGACGGCGGTACCGCCACGCCTGGCGGCACCGAAAAGGACAGCCCCATCGCCTGGCCCGGCCGGTGATACGGGTCTTGGCCGAGGATGACCGCTTTGACCCGGTCCAGCGGCGTCCGACCCAGCGCCGCGAAGGTCAGCGCATCGTCGGGAAACACGCGCTTGCCCGCCGCTCGCTCGGCGGCCACGAAGGCGGCCAGGTCGCGCATGGCGGGAGCATCGAACGCGTCGCCGATGGCTGCCTGCCAGGAGGCGGGCAGGGATGCCCGCGCGTCGCCCCAGGCCGAGTCAGCCACGGGCCGAGCGTCAGTAGAGTCCACTATCGCAGCAAGCCGGAGAGGCGTCAGTAGAGTCCACTATAGGAGCTGGAGACGCTTGGCCTCCGCGCGTGGGATGGCCGGTGGCGAAGGGTGCAGCAGGAGGCCACTTTCCTCGACCCGGACGTTGGCTTCCGGATAGACGGCCAGCGCCATCTGCAGTGCTTCGAGAAAAGTGGGCTTCAGCTGGCGGATCAGCCGGAATCCGGCACCGAACTGTGCGTAGACGGCAGCCCAGGTCACCGGCGTGGGCCGGCTCAGCGCGTGGAGGCGGTAGGCGAGCCAGATATAGACGTCGATGGCGAACGAACGCGTGCCGATCGCTTTGAGTGCCTCCTCGCGCACTGGAACCGGGTGCTCCTTCAGCGATCGCCAGAACCCGTCGTCCAGCCGCACGCGATCTTGCCATAGTGCCGGCTGATGCTCGTCGGCCAGCCCGGCCAGCGAGATACTGCTTTGCACGAACGCCCCGTTGCTGCGAAGTTCCGCGGTTGTCAGATCGGTGAAGAAGGTCAGGCGGCAGCCGGAAATGCGCCGGGCTTGCTCGCCAACCAATTGATAAGTCTTGCCTCCCGCCGACAGCGACATGCGGGTCATCCAGGCCTTCATCGACCGCCCGAGCTCCACTTCCGGGTTGCCGGTGCGGACCGCCTCGGTCTGCAGATAGAGCAGGATGAGTCGGGCGAGGCTGCCATAGGGCACGCCGATCAGTTCCCCCTGCCGGTCTCGTCCTGATTCGACGAGCAGCGTCGTCCGGTTGCCCTGGCGCTTCCAAAAGGGATCGCCGATCCGCTTGTGCGGCAACGAGGTCATCGCGAAACCGGCATGCGTGATCCCGAGCCGGTTTTCTTCTTCTGCCAGCAGCTGAGCCGCGGCTTCCACGGCATGGCGCTGCGTCTTGGTATCCGCCCGCAGCCTCGCTGCTTCGATGCCGTCTCGCAGTATCAGCTCATGAAGTTCTCCCATGGCCTCCCTTCTCGACCGAATTGTTCCTCAGAAGCAAGGTGGACTCTACTGACGCGGACTAATAGCAAGCTATTTGAGTCTAACTATTAGCTTCGTCAGTAGAGTCCACGGGATAACTCGGAGTCGCGTCAGTAGAGTCCACTATGGGGTGTCAGTAGAGTCCACGGGATAACTCCTGAACCTGTGGATATCTCAGGCCGGGTCGGGGGCGTCAGTAGAGTCCACTCTCCGCGACTCGGGGCCTCTTGTCGTCAGTCCAGGAGGCGGCGCAGGGACGCCTCGGGGTCGCGCATGAAGCGCCGCATGTCCCGCCAGTGCGGGATCTCGTCGAGGGACCGCCGGGTCACGCCGTCCTCGTCGATCCACAGCAGATCGCATCCCGGATGGCCCATCAGAATGGGCGAGTGTGTGGCGACCAGCGCCTGCGAGCGACCGTCACGATAGAGGTCGTCCAGCAGGCACAGCAGCGCCATCTGGCGTTGCGGCGATAACCCGGTCTCCGGCTCGTCCAGCAGATAGAGCAGCTGCTCGCTGGCATCCACCCGGGCGGTCAGCAGCGACAGCACGCCTTCGCCGCGGCTTTGCTCATCGGCCAGCCGCCATTCGCCGGTGGTGGCCATGGGAAGCCGCCCCGCCCGCGCCATGGTCTCGGCAAATCGGTCGGCCCGCAGGAACAGGCCCTTCGGCCGGCGTCCGCCGAAGGTGACGTCGACCGCGGCCGAGATCGCCGTCGTCTCGCGGTCATCTTCGGTTTCGGCGTAGCTGCGTCCCCCGCCGGGTCGGATGCCACAGCGCGCCGCGATCGCCTCGAGCAGCGTGGTCTTGCCCGAGCCGTTCTCGCCGATCAGCAGCGTCAGAGGGCTCCGCAGCTCGATCTCGACCGGTCCATGCGAGAGAAACGGCAGCCGCTCGATCCGGTCGCTACCCCGCGCCGGGTCGATGCGGATGTCGTGCAACAGGAGTCCGCGCCGTGTCATCGGTCGGGTTATCGCATCAAGCCGAAGCCGGCCGCGGCGTCAGCAGCGATCGGTAAAAAGCGACGATCTTAGCGCCAGTGCTGTCCAACGTATGGTCATCGAGGAACCTCTCCAATCGAGTCATTGCCTCTGCGTCGACGCTGGTTCGCTTCGCTTCCAGCAACGCCGCTCCGATCGCGGCGGCGGACGTTTCCGGCGAACCCTCGAAAGTATGCACCCAGGGCACCCCAGGATCCTTTTCGATCTCCAGAAACTGCATCTGCCGGCTCGACAGGATCGGCGTGTAACAACTCAGGGTGAACATCGCCGCGCCGGAGTTCCACCCGCGCGTGTAAGGAAGGAAGATGACGTCGGTAGAGGCGGTCATCTCCGCCATCTCCACATCGGACAGGCGGCGGTCGATCCGCTCGAAATGTGGCCCGAGTCCTGCCAGGATCGGATCGGCGTGCGACGCGAATGTCGGATCGACCTTGCCCGCGACGATCACACGGACCGCCGTTCCATCGGCAAGCGTGTCGGGTATGGCTGGGAGGTAATCCAGCCCTTTGTAGTCCTTGATCATCCCGAGATAGCCGACGACTAACGCCGCGTTGGGCGACAACGCGCGGGTCTCCTGATGGCGCAAGCGCGATGACGACTCGATCGGAACGGGTAATGCACTGTGATCGATCCGCGCGAATGGCTTATGGCCGTGATCGGGAAACCTGCGCAGGAAATCCTCGCGAGACACATCCGACAGGAAGATGAAGCCATCAACGAGCCGGTGTACAAAGTTGAGCATTGGCCAAAGCAACCACCCACGCCGAGGTCGAAACGGAATCGGATCGTGCACCATGTAAACGATCTTGCATCCGCCGACGTATTTGGCCAGGGGAAAGAACAACAACATAAAGGCCGAACGGACGAGGCTGTAGAGTAGCGATCGTTCAACGACATAATGCGCTGGAAAATGCAGTTGGATAACGTTTATTTTTAGACTTAGAGCAGTGGAGCTGGTTAAACTGACAATATCGACGCCATGATTTTCTAGCGCTTTACATAAAAGACGAATATGTCTATCGGGACCATTGTGGTCTGGGATCGATAGTACTTTAATCTTTTGCGCGCTCGATGCCGTCATCAGCCATTCCTTAAGTCGAGCGGCATCCATACACGATGGTCCGCCACTGACCTAGATGTCGCTGCTGGAGGTTGTCTCTCCCGGGCGAGGCCAACAACTCTGCTCGAGGAGCCCCGCCTATCTGAAAAATGACCTGATCAAGCCAGCGGCATAACTCAAATGGGCTTCGGTCAGACCTGGGAAGAGGCCGATCCAGAACGTCGATGTCATGATCTTGTCGCTGTTCGCAAGGTCGCCGACGCTGCGGAACTGGTGGTCCTTCATATACGGCTGGCGCACCAGATTGCCGCCGAACAACAGGCGCGTGCCAACGCCATGCTCGTTGAGCATGCGCACCAACTCCTCACGCAGGCCGGGCTTGTCATCGCGGAGCGTGATGGGGAAGCCGAACCAAGACGGCTCGGTGTTCGGTGTGGCGCGCGGCAGGATCAAGTCGCCCTCCATGTCGCCCAGCGCCTCTTGCAGGAAAGCGAAATTGTGGGCGCGCGCGTGGATGAACCCCTCGAGCCGGGTGAGCTGCGCCAGGCCGACGGCGGCCTGCATATCGGTGATCTTCAGGTTGTAGCCGGTGTTCGAGTAGGTGAATTTATGATCGTAGCCCTGGGGCAGGTCGCCGAGCTTCCACCCGAAGCGGCGGCCGCAGGTGTCGTCGGTGCCTGGATCGCAGTAGCAGTCGCGGCCCCAGTCGCGGATCGACTCGAGTTGGCGCTTCAGCTCCGGGCGGTTGGTGAATACCGCGCCGCCTTCGCCCATGGTGATATGATGGGCCGGGTAGAAGCTGAGCGTGCCCACGTCGCCGAAGGTGCCGACCATCTGACCGTCATAGCGGGCGCCGAGCGCGTCGCAGCAATCCTCGACGACGAGCAGATTGTGCTGTTTTGCCACCCGCATGACCTCGCCAAGGTCGAACGGATTGCCCAGCGTATGCGCCAGGATGATGGCGCGGGTGCGGGGGGTGACGGCGGCCTCGATCAGGGCGGGCTGCACGTTGTAGGTCGGGATGTCGGCGTCGATGAAGACGGGAACGAGTCCGTTCTGCAGCAGCGGGTTCACCGTGGTCGGGAACCCGGCGGCACAGGTGATCACCTCGTCACCGGGTCGCATGGCGCGATCACGCAGGCGCGGTGAGCACAGCGCGGAAACGGCCAGCAAGTTGGCCGACGAGCCGGAATTGCAGGTCAGCACGAATCGACGGCCGATGAACGCGGCGAGCTTCGCCTCGAACGCCGTGTTGTAGCGCCCGGTGGTCAGCCAAAGGTCCAGCGAGGCGTCGATGAGGTATTGCAGCTCTGGCTCGCCGACCACCTTGCCGGAGACGGGGACCGGCGAGCTGCCCGGCACGAAGGGCGGCGGCGCATGCGCCAGGCGAGCGTATTGGCCGGCCAGATCGAGGATCTTCTGTCGGAGCGCCGCGATTTCGATCGGCTCGTTTTTGGTCAGCATGGCGACCTCGCTAGATGCTGCGCCGGCAGCAGGACGGTGCTGGCGCGCCCGGGGGACACCCGGCCTCGTGCAATCTAAGGCTGGGTGATTAATGAACCCTTAAGCGGCCAAGGCTGGACGCCAGCGGAGGTCGGCGCTGAGACGGCCCTGGTCGATCAACGTTTCGAGCACCTTGAGACGGATACAGGGGCCATTGCGGAAACCCTGATCGGCGAAACTCATGGCCAACAAGCGGTCGCGCAGCTGCTGGATTGACTGCGTCAGGGTCGTGACCGGCTGGTGCTGGGGCGCCAACGCTTCGTAGAGCGAGAAATCGACTTGGTAGGAGCGCCGGTCGGGCGGTGCATTGGCGTTGATCGAGACCGTAATGCCGTCGATTTCGGCAGCCACCGCCGCCGCCAAGTCGCTGACGCGATAGTTCCAGCGATTGGACCCTGTGTTGACCGACAGGAACGCGCCGCCCTGGTCGGCACGGCGGCCGATGGCCCATTCGATGGCCCGGGCCATGTCGGCGACGTCGATCAGTGGACGCCATGGTGTGCCGTCGCTCAGCACGGTGATTTGCCGATCGACCAACGCCGAGGCCACGAAATCGTTCAGCACCAGATCCAAGCGGAGCCGGTCGGACGAGCCACAAGCGGTCGCGAACCGCAGGCAGGTGGTGGTCATGCCGCCAAGATCGGCCGTGCGAAGCGCGACCTCGGTTGCGAGTTTGGATCGGGCGTAGGCGGTCAACGGGTTGACGTCGTGCTGCTCGTTGCGCGGAGCACCCGCGGCGAAGCCATAGACGCTGCAGCTCGAGGCGAAGACGAAGTTCGCCACGCCGGCGTCACGCGCCAGCATGGCGCAGCGCACGCTGGCCCGATGGTTGATCTCGTCGGTCACCGCCTCGAACCGCGAGCCCATGGGGTCGTTCGAGATGGCCGCCAGATGCACGACGGCGTCGGCGCCGGCGAAGAGGTCCGCCGTCATGTCGCGGACGTCGCCGAAGATCTGCCGGCTGACCGCTCCTTCCGGGGCCGCGGCGACGCCGGTCAAGCAGGGGGCGAACAGGCCGCTGTCGTAGCCGACGAGATGCGCCGTGGGAAAGCGCCGCCGCAGATGTCCCACCAACACGGAACCCACATAGCCCATGTTGCCGGTGACGATGATGTGCACTGTTTGCCCTCGAAAGCCCTGAGCTATCGATATCCCAAAGAGATGAGGGAGTGGTTAAGGCGCTGAGTACGCCGCGTTAGCAAAGTCTTCATACCTGGCGGCTAGAAGGGTGGCGTTTGTGAGGATGCTCCCTTGGCAAGACTCAACGCTGCTCGAAACTCGAAGCAGGCTTTTTCTCGCGTCGCCCAGGTTCATCACCGGGTCGAGCGGTCGCGCCCGATGAAGGCGGTTATTCTCGCCGGCGGCCTAGGAACGCGCTTCTCCGAAGAGACCACGATGAAGCCGAAGCCGATGATCGAGATCGGCGGCCGTCCCATCCTTTGGCACATCATGAAGATGTACAGCCATTACGGGATCGACGATTTCGTCGTCTGCTGCGGCTATAAAGGGAGCGTCATCAAGGACTTCTTCGCGAATTACGCGATGCAATCGTCGAACGTGACGTTCGACCTGCGCCGGAACACCGTCCAAGTCCATCAGAACAGCTCCGACGATTGGCGCGTCACCCTGGTCGACACCGGCGAGCACACGATGACGTCGGGCCGTCTGCGGCGCGTCAAGCAGTTCATCGATCCGGATGAACCGTTCTGCTTCACCTATGGCGACGCCGTCTCCGATATCGACATCAACGGGCTGATCGATTTCCACAATGCACATGGCCGCCTGGCCACGGTGACGGCGGTGCAGCCGTTGGGCCGCTTCGGCTGGTTACGGACCCAGGGCGAGGAATCGCGGGTCCAGTCCTTCGAGGAGAAGCCGGCCGGGGAGGGCGGATGGATCAGCGGCGGCTTCTTCGTCCTGTCGCCCAAGGTGATCGACTACATCGACGACGATATGGAGCCTTGGGAAGCAGGCCCGATGCACAACCTGGTCCGCGACGGCGAGCTGGAGGCCTACCGTCACCGGGGCTTTTGGCAGTGCATGGATACGCAACGCGACAAGCTGCACCTGGAAAACCTCTGGCAGCAGCAGCCCCCCTGGAAAACGTGGTGATTCACTAACGAGCCCTGTGCTCCCGGTCCAAAAGGACGCTGTCATGGATGATTTCTTCAAGGCCCCCCTCTTCGTGCTGGAGATGGCCAACAACCACATGGGCGACGTGGAGCATGGCCTTCACATCATTCGTGAGTTCGGCCGCGTCTGCCGCCCCTATCCGTATCGGTTCGCGATCAAGCTGCAATACCGGCACCTGGAAAGCTTGATCCATCCGGATTTCGCCAGCCGCACCGATATCAAATATATCAAGCGGTTCTCCGAGACGAAGCTGCCGTGGGAGAGCTATCAGCGCTTCGTCGACGAGATCAAAGCGCAAGGCATGCTCGCCATGTGCACGCCGTTCGACGAGGCCTCCGTCGAGTTCATCGTCAAAGGCGGCTTCGACATCCTCAAGATCGCGAGCTGCTCCTGCACCGATTGGCCGCTGCTGGAGCGCGCGGTGCTGACGGATCTGCCGATGGTGGTCTCCACGGCCGGTGTCGCCTCGAGCGAACTCGACAACGTCGTGACCTTCCTGCGGAACCGGAAGAAGCACTTCGCGCTCATGCACTGCGTCGCCGAATACCCGACGCCGCTGGACAAGCTTGAACTCAACCAGATCGACTTCCTTCGCTCTCGCTATCCGGGCGTGCCCGTCGGCTACTCGACCCACGAGGACCCGGCGCTTACCACGCCCGTCGGCCTGGCCATCGCCAAGCAAAGCCGCGTGTTCGAGAAGCATATCGGCCTGCCCACCGAGCGTTACCCCCTGAACAACTACTCGGCCACGCCGGAGCAGATCGATCGTTGGCTGCAGAGCGCGGCCGAGGCTTTCGCCTGCTGCGGCACGCAAGATGGTCGCACCGAGCCCACGGCGGTGGAAGCGGAGAGCCTGTTTTCGCTGCGCCGGGGGGTTTATCTCCGGCACCCCGTCGCGGCCGGGCAGCGGCTGACGGATGCCGACATTTTCTTCGCGCTACCAACCCAGCCCGGCCACGTCACCGCCAACGATTGGTCGAAATACAACCACTTCTACGCCACGGCGGACCTCGAGGCGCATCAACCCGTGCTGCAGCACACGACGCGCCGGGTCGACACGCGCGAGATCATGACGGACGTGGTCAGCCGGGTGAAAGACTTGCTGACGAAGAGCAACGTCGTGGTCCCCAACGATGCGAAATTGGAGATCTCCCACCACTACGGTCTCGAGCGGGTCAACGAATACGGGATTACGATGATCACCGTCGTCAACCGCGCATACTGCAAGAAATTGATCGTCGTCTTACCGGGTCAGAAGCATCCAACGCAGTACCACAAGGTCAAGGAGGAGACCTTCAACGTCCTGTATGGCGATCTGACCTTGGAATTGGACGGGGTCCGTCAGACCTGCAGGCCCGGAGCGGGCGTGCTTGTGCCCCGCGGCGTCCAGCACAGTTTCCACAGTGAGGCCGGCGCGGTGGTCGAGGAAATCTCCTCCACCCACAGCACGGACGATTCCTTCTATCTCGACCCGGCGATCGGCCAAAATACGCAGCGGAAGACCTTCCTCAACTATTGGCTCGGCTGATGGGCACGCCGATTCGGGTTGCCGACTACGTCTTCGCGTTCGTGGCAGCGCAGGGTGTCTCGACCGTGTTCATGGTGCCCGGCGGCGGTGCCATGTTCCTGGTCGATGCCGTGGGCACGGCGCAGGGCATCGAATTTGTCCCCAATCACCACGAACAGGCCTCCGCCATCGCGGCCGAGGCATATGCGCGGATCAACGGTCGCCTCGGCGTTGCGCTGGTCACCACAGGACCCGGTGCCACCAACGCCATCACTGCCGTCGCCGGCGCCTGGATCGAGTCGGTGCCGATGCTGATGCTGTCAGGCCAGGTCAAACGCGCCGACCTGAAGGGTGACACCGGCGTCCGCCAACGCGGGCCGCAGGAAGTCGACATCGTCTCCTTGGTCACGCCGATCACCAAATACGCGGTCACGGTGATGGAGGCCGCCGATATCCGCTTCCATCTCGAGCAAGCGGTGAGTCTGGCGACAACCGGCCGGCGCGGCCCGGTGTGGCTCGACATCCCGCTCGACATCCAGGCCTCCATGATCGACCCGGACACGCTGCGGCCCTATCAGCCCGAGCCCGTGGCCAAGCCGTGCCTGTCGGCCGAGATCGACCAGGTGGTGGATCTGATCAACCAGGCCGAGCGGCCGCTGATCCTTGCCGGTCACGGCATCCGTCTGGCGGGCGCGGCGGCGGCGTTCCGTGAGCTGTATGAACGCTTGCGCATCCCGGTGGCGACCACCTGGAACGCCATGGACCTGATCCCTGCCGGGCACGAGCTGAGTATCGGCAAGCCGGGCAGCGTCGCGTTGCGACCACCCAACTTCGCCGTCCAGAACAGCGACTTGCTGATCACGATCGGCGCGCGGTTGGACAACGTCGTCACGGCCTTCAACCCGGGGCGCTTCGGCCGGGACGCCAAGAAGGTCGTCGTCGACGTGGATGCGGCCGAGCTGCGCAAGCTCACCCACAAGATCGACGTGAGAATCCAAGCCGACGCTGCCGATTTCATCGGCGCGCTCCTGGCGGGCTGCAACCGGGTCATGGCCAAGGACCGCAGCCCCTGGCTGCAGCGCTGTACCGAGTGGAAATCGCGCTATCCGGTCAACGACGGCGCTCCGTTCGCGGCGTCCGGCACGATCAGCCACTACCATTTGATGCAGGTGCTGGCGGAGGAGATCCCGGAAGACACGCTCGTCGTTACCGGCAGTTCCGGCTTCGGCGTCGAGGCGTTCTACACCGTGTTCCAGAACAAGCCCGGCCAGCGCGTGTTTCTCACCTCCGGTCTCGGCTCGATGGGCTACGGCGTGCCCGCCATGATCGGCGCCGGCATCGCCAACGGCCGCAAGCCGTTCGTCGGTGTCGAGGGCGACGGCAGCCTGCAGATGAACCTGCAGGAGCTGGCGACGCTGCGGGCGCAGAATCTCCCGGTTCGGCTGTTCATCATCAACAACGGCGGCTACGCCTCCATCCGCAACACCCAGCGCACGTATTTTGACGGCCGCTACGTCGGTACTGGCAGCGAGGCCGGGCTGTTCCTGCCCGATACCGTCGCCGTCGCGCAGGCCATGGGCATCCCGGCCAGCCGCGTCGGCGACGCCGCCAATCTGCGCGCGGCGGTGCGGCGCACGCTGGCGACGGACGGGCCAGTGATCCTGGAAGTGCAAGTGGAGAACGCGGAAACGCTGTGGCCGAAGGTGACCGCGATGCCGCAGACGAACGGTTCGATGCTTTCGATGCCGCTCGAGGATATGGCGCCGCTGCTGCCGCGCGATGAGTTGCGGGCACAGATGGTGGTGCCGTTGGCGCCGGAGTCGGAGGCGGTTTTAAATTGAACCAGATCGCAAAGCCTATGACACCAAATTACAGCGCTTTGCGAAATTCCGCAAAGCGCCACGATTTAGTCAGCATGTCTCCGATTGCGCAGCCAATGACGCTTTACGTTGAAGCAACCAATATTTGCAATTTCAAGTGCAAGTATTGCCCTGAGTCGTTCAGCAACTACAAGGACATCACCGGCGGCTACAGCCAAATGAGCATCGCCGACTTTCAGATGATTTGTAGCCAAATTACTGAGATGGGACAGTTAAAAACCCTCAACTTCTATATGATGGGCGAGCCGTTCGTTAATAAGAATCTTCCCGCCTTTATCGCCATGGCCAAAGCGCACAATATTGCTGAGCGGCTGATCGTCACGAGCAACGGAACTCTTATTGATGACGCACTCGCTCGTAAGATCATCGATACGGAGCTCGACTATCTGAGGTTTTCAATTTACGGGTTTGAACAAGAAGTCTTCTCTGACGTCACTGGGTCGAAGTTGAATGTCGATCGCATCATTGACCGCATCCGTAATGTCAGAGCGCTACGAGACTCGCTTGGCAAGCAGAAACCCTTCTTGTACGCCAAGATGATCGACACGCAAGATCCAGAGCGCAATCGGCGTTTCCTGGAATTGTTTCGCGATATTTGTGATGAGGCGGCGATCGAGCCGGTCATGAATTGGAATGATCCTGACGAGGGAAACCTTGCTGGTATCGATACAGAAAGTCTGCTGCAAAGGTCCAATTTCGCGGAAAAGAAAGCCGTTTGCGCTCTCCCGTTCTACACGCTCGTGGTTCATTCGGACTTGCAGGTCAGCGTATGCTGTGTCGACTGGGCCAAAAAGGCCGTGGTTGGTAGCTTGAGGGAGCAAAGCCTGAAGGAGATTTGGATGGGCGAGCGTCTCAAGCAGTTTCGGCTGACCCATTTACGCCGTCAGCGGCATACCCTGGAAGCCTGTAGCTCCTGCACGTTTCTCCACACCTCCCCGGATAATCTAGATGCGTTGTCGCCGGAGGTGTTTGAGGCGCGGTACGCCGAATAGGGTCAATCGTTTCTCCAAGGCTGTAACCGCGCCATTTCTGCTGTTTGCCGAATCGAATCTTCGAGGGGTGTCCAAATCTCTAATCCGAGTTCCTGCCGTGCTCTGCCGATGTTCGGCACGTAGAAGCTGCTGGGCTGTCCATTTGTCTGTCCCAATATCCGGACCGGCTTGGCGGGTGCTATGAGGTCACCCACGAGCCGCGCTAAGTCTCCCAACGCGATCGCCTGGTCCGATCCGACATTGTAGGCGCGCCGCGACTGACCGCGGCATAAGAGGGTCAGCAACCACACAACCAGATCGCCGGCAAAGAGGTAGGTTCGCACCGACCTACCGTCACTCCGAACGACGATTTCATCCTCGAACAGCGCATTTTGAATGAAGTTACCGATTGCATACTGGAGATTGAGCGGCAGGTAGGCTCCCACGAAGGCAAAGCAGCGGGCGACCGTGACCGACAGATCGTAGCGATCAGCATAACACGCGCACAGAAACTCGGCCGCTCGCCTTCCATGGCCAGGGCCGGCGCTCGTGTCGAACGTGGACGGCGCCCCGCCATACTCTTCGCAAACAGCGCCATTCGCCTGTGACAATGGGCCGTAGACGGATCCCGAACCCAACACGAGGACTCGTGGATTGCCGCTTGCGGCGGCTACCTCCAAGACCCGGCGCGTGCCGTCAAACGCCGCCTCGAATTTGGTGAGCGGATCTGCACCGTCGAATGCTTCCTTGGCCGAAGTCGCCGCGCCGTGAATGACGTAGGCGAACGTGGCGCGCGGCGCGGTGAAGGTGCGCACATCGCCTTGGCAGAGATGCACGTGCGGCGACGCCGTCAGGCGCGGTGCCTGAACGCGGAAGGCGTCGGCGTTCCGGGTCAGAACGACGACATCGAGGTCAAACCCGAGCCGCCGCTGCGCATGGACCAAACTCTCCAAGAGCCAACGGCCGAAGAAGCCAGTGCCTCCCGTCAGCAGAATCGGCCGGCGGTGTAGCTCCGACCACAGCGACCCCGCCCGATCGACGACCTGATCGAGTTGTTGGGCCCAAGAAGACGTCAAATCATTCACTTTGACGGTATCGCGTAAAGCACGGAGTCAAAGCCACTGAAGCCGTGCTGGCGCAGATGCAAACTGGCTTCCGGCAGCATAGAGTGCAGTTGCTCAGCGATATCCCAAAGGTCACCAGGCCGATGATATGCGCTAATGGCCATGCGTGGGCGGGCGGATGCCACGGTGCGGCTCATCCCTTTCAAGGCCGCCAACTCGGCGCCCTCGATATCCAATTTGATGTAGTCAGGCTTGATCCCTTGCACAACATCGTCCAAAGCGACGCAAAGCACACTGCGAGTGGCTTGGGTCGCATCTGCGACAATGTGCGAGCCAAGCCCTTGGGCGTCTTGGAAGAAGACGTGCTCGAATCTATCTGACAGGCCGCATGGAAATAGGTTGGCCCGCAGCTTGTTCCGTCGCACGCAGTCGGTCAGTCGCTCGAAATTATCGGGGTCCGGCTCAAAGCCGATAATCTGCTCGAAGCGAATTCCCAAATCTCCTAGCCCCATCAGGGTGTCGCCCGCAAAGGCGCCGCCATCCACCATGGTGATGGGGCCGTCGAAGCCGGGTAGGTCCGGTGGTAGATACTGCGTCACCACATCATGGCCCGGATGATAGTCATAGTTGCCGGTCATACGGAACCGTAGCAAGTTGAACAGTATGTCGACGCTGTCGTCGTCAGATAACATCGCGACCAAGCGGCCGATCTTGTGGAAGTTCTCCAGAAGAAAGCACCGCCCCACCATCCAGTAGCTGTTGGCATCAGACCCTAGCACGTCTGGCAGATCGGCATTGAGCAGGATGTCATGGAAATTTAGGTTTCGCGCATAGGCCAGAATAGGTCTGACATCGAGATAGTGGTTGTGAAGGCCCAGAACGAAGCAATGCTCAGCCGCCTGCGCGCGGGTGATGGCATCAGGGTGGAAGACTGGCAATCCGTCCAGATCCTGGGCGTCGCCGACTGCCTTGCGGTCGATAAACCCCAGACAAGGGAAGCCCTGGTTCCTCATCAAGGCTGCGACCCGGCGACCATACCCGCCAGCTCCATAAACATAAGCGCCTTTTGAAAGAGACTCTGACAGTAAGTCGAGCGAGCGGCTTTTAGCGAAAGTGCGAACTTGGTTTTCCAGCTCGGCGGCGGCCTTACTCCTGTGCTTGTTCATGGTAATCGTCTATTTTAACTTTGCGAGAATCGAAAAGACGTTGGCGTCTCTGCCCGCGACCGATACTAAATGCGACTTCCGTTCGATGACACGAAGCCCGGCCTGGGCGATGACGCGATCGAGCGACTCTGCCGAGAAAAAGTTGATGTGCTCGTGCCAATGACGCTTGTGTGCAAGCCGATCTTCCGGAAGATCCCACTTCCGAATGGTGTCCTCGTGCGGGACCTCAATGTACAACGACGTGTGTTCGTGCATAACGGCCGAGATGCTGCGTAGCATTGTTAGTGGAGCAGGCACATGCTCCAAGACATTACTAAGAACAACCAGATCATAGGAAGTTGCGCGCGCAACGGTGAGGTCTACGCTCACGGCACCCTCGATGACCGGCTGGCCCGATATGTCATAGATATGGTGAATGGCGGCACGGCCGCGAAAGGGAGTGTTCCGACCGGAATCTCCACCCCAGTCAAGAACACGAGGGGCCGCGGTCAAATGTGGCTCGATAAACTGTTCGACAGTGGCTAAGTAGGCGTGGCCACCCTGCAGCAACGGGTTGCGTGCCGCATAATCCGGCTCGAATTGCGCCCGGATCGCCGCGTAGGTCTCGCCACGATAGCCTGTGTAGAGCGACGCCATTTCCTCATCATCAAAGCGCACGTCGAGGAACAGCATTCCGCACTCGTGACACACGACGGAATTACAAATGGAAAGGGCATTCCCCTTGGGAATATCACGCAACTGCCAGGAATTATCGATCACTGCCGGGCTCCACCCAAACACGCGTAAAGCAATGAAGGGAACCAGAACCGCAGGACTACTAGAAAGGTGGGTGCCTTCGCACGCAATGCAGCGCTTGGCGATCTTCATTGTGCTCGTCTTTCCACTGATATTCGCCTAGCTCAATGACTGTGGCGGCCATACGAAGAAGTTTGGCGAATTCGGCAAACGCTCGCGCCGTTGATCCAGCCTGACCATGGCGGCCGTGTCGATCAGGTGACGCACTGCCGCCTCAGCAGGGTTAGCCTCGCGGAATGCGGTCGCAACCTCGATCCCGACATCCACATATCGAGCAGGATGAGCCAGCACGTCGGCGACCTTGTCCTGGAACGACTCTCGGTCGAAGTGAAAGCTGAACGCCTCAGAATGGGGCAATGTTTGTTGAAAAAATTTCTGCTCGTTCGTTAGACACACAGTATAGGAGCCGAAAGAACGACAGGCACGGTCATGTGGACCCATTTCAGTATTGGGCGACATGTCGATAACGCCCAAGCTCTCCTTGATCAAGTGACTTGATTTGGCGTAATTGCACTCTTTGATGTGGGTGACGCGTTCGCCGGAGAAGTCGAGGTGCTCCCAGTTCACACCCACGATCTGAACGGGAAATTTCATTAGAGCTTCGGCCATCATCGTGGATTTCACGCGGCGAAGGTAGTCGTCCAGTTGTGCGACAAAAAAGAGACGCAGCTTAGGCATGGGCGAGATGTCGAAGCCACAATTCGCGAAATATTCCATTACGAGGTCATCAATTTGATTGCCGACTGGATCAGTAAGATCGGAGGCGAGATGTGCCGCTAGATCCCGCAATGCCCGTAATGGAAGACCCGTGAGCACATTCCAGCTGTCCCAGAGCTGCTTGGGATCATTTCCGTTCTTCAGAAAGAGAAGCTGGCCATTAGCCTTGGCTTTAAAATCTAAGTCTTCGATGGCAACAGCGTCGAACAAGATCGGCTTAAATTGGCCGATTATGCTGTTCGCGTGCGGTAAGCGGCGGCGCAGCTCGGCGTGCTCAGGAAACCCGTAGAGGCTTGCAAAGATAGGGAACTTGGCGACGTGAAGATCGAAATAATAGGCAGGGGAGTCGCCAAGCAGTGCCAAAAACGGCGCTCCAATGCCCTGCCATAGATTGGTGACCCGGCCGTGTTCGTCGTTACCCGTCAAACCCGACCCGAAACCCATGAAGGAGAAGGCGAACTCGATCGGCTTTTCTGCCAGAATGCGAGTGAGAGTTTTCGCCATGCCAGGCGGGTCGAGCAAATCAAGCGCAACAAACTCGTAACCCTGCGCATTGAAGAGGGTCTGATAGGACTGTCCCAGCATTTTGAGCGTATCGCCCTGGCTGGAACCGCTCAAAAATAAAACAACGCTCAAGACGAGATCCTTTTAGATCACGGCGGTGGTTACGCTACTCAGGATAGGGGATACTTCTTAAAGATTTCCTAAGCTCTTCGAAGAGGAACGGATTGGGCTAAATCA